>NZ_JBIRBA010000069.1:0-1620 GCF_044326345.1 Actinomadura sp. 9N215
ATCGAGGTCAGCCCTGATCGAGGTCAGCCCTGATCGAGGTCAGCCCTGATCGAGGTCAGCCCTGATCGAGGTCAGCCCTGATCGAGGTCAGCCCTGATCGAGGTCAGCCCTGATCGAGGTCAGCCCTGATCGAGGTCAGCCCTCGGACGAGGTCAGTGCGGCTTGAGCTGGTCGAGGCGTTGGAACTGGTCGTCGGTCAGGCGCAGGTCCGCGGCGGCGACGTTCTCCTCCAGGTGCGCGATCGAGCCGGTGCCGGGGATCGGCAGGACGACCGGCGACCGTCCGAGCAGCCAGGCCAGCGCGACCTGCGCCGGAGTCGCGCCGGTCTCGGCGGCCACGGCGGCGATCTCGGCCGTCTCCCGCGACGCCGCCGGATGGACGGGACGCCACGGCAGAAAGGCGATTCCAGCTGCGGTGCAGGCGTCAAGGACGGCCTCGTAGTCGCGGTCGAGCACGCTGTAGCGGTTCTGCACGCTCGCGACGTCGACGATCTCCCGCGCCTGGTCGAGCTGCGCGACGGTCACCTCGGACAGCCCGATGTGGCCGATCTTTCCCTGGAGTTGCAGCTCGCGAAGCGCGCCCACCTGGTCGGCCAGCGGCACCTTCGGATCGACGCGATGCAGCTGGAGCAGTTCGAGCCGTTCGACGCGCAACCGGCGCAGGCCCTGCTCGACCTGGTCGCGGAGGAACTCCGGCCGTCCGCAGATGTCGGCCTCGTGGGGCGGGTCCGGCGGCGCGACCCCGACCTTCGTGGCGATGAGCAGGTCGTCCGGGTAGGGGTGCAGCGCCTCGGCCAGCAGTTCCTCGTTGGCGCCCCACCCGTACAGGTGCGCGGTGTCGATCAGCGTGACGCCCAGTTCGACCGCCCGCCTGGCCACGGCGATCGCGCCGTCCCTGGCCTGCCGGGGCTCGGTCGGCAGGTGCATCGCCCCGAACCCGAGCCGCCGGACGCTCCGCTCGCCCCCGATGCGGAAACTCCTCGATGCCATACCCCGCGCCGCCCCTCACCTCAAGATCGATCACGATAACAGCACCCTGGCCTAGGCTGGGGACGAGTTCCGGCAAGGCATCTGTGCGAGGCGGAGGACTGCCGCGTGACCAGCGCGTTCGTGGTGGGCAGCGGGCCCAACGGGCTCGCGGCCGCGCTCACGCTCGCCGCCGCCGGAGTCCGCGTCACGGTGATCGAGGCCGCCGACACCCCGGGCGGCGGGACGCGGTCGAGCGAGCTCACGCTTCCCGGGCTCGTCCATGACGAGTGCTCGGGCTTCCATCCGCTGCTGCTCGGGTCCGCCTTCGTCCAGCGGTTCGACCTGACCGGCGCCGGGCTGACCTACCGCTGGGCGGACGCCGAGTTCAGCCACCCCCTGGACGGCGGCCGGGGCGCGACGCTGTGGCGTTCGGTCGGCAGGACGGCGTCCGCGCTGGGACGGGACGCCGCCGCCTGGCGCGGCGTGTTCGGCCCCCTCGCCGAGCGTTTCGACGCCATCGGCGGGGAATTCCTGCGGCCGATGTTGCACGTCCCGCGGCATCCGGTGAGCCTGGCTCGGTTCGGGCTGCGGGCCGCGCCGCCCGCAGCCGTGCTGGCCCGCCGCTGGCGCACGCCGGAGGCGAGGGCACTCT
>NZ_JBIRBA010000007.1:0-311575 GCF_044326345.1 Actinomadura sp. 9N215
TACTCACCCGTTCGCCGCTCGAGTACCCCCCGAAAGGGGCCTTTCCGCTCGACTTGCATGTGTTAAGCACGCCGCCAGCGTTCGTCCTGAGCCAGGATCAAACTCTCCATTAAGGCCAAACGACCAACCGAAAAGGAGCGAACCTTCCCGGCCGGCCAAACCTCGGAAAACAATCCCAGCACCACAACCCCCCAAAACCAGGAGGGTTGCATTGCCTCAAAGAAATCCCCAACCACCCCCAGAAAACAAGGGTGGTTGCGGGGACGGCCCGATCGAAACCGGACCGTATAAAGGCACTGGCTTTTAACACGCTGTTGAGTTCTCAAGAAACGGACACCCACCGTGCTGGATTCGCTTTCGCGTTTCCCGCTCCGGGGTGACTCGCTTTACTTTACCGGATTCGGCCGAACTGTCAATTTCGACCTTTTCCGACACCTCAGCCGTTACCGCTTGCGCGGTTTCTTCCGGGGTGGTGAAGCTATTTCACCAGATTCGGCTCGATTGTCAAAACCGAGCCTTTCTGTCCCACCACAGCAGACCGGACGCGGCAGAGCCGCGTCGATTGGTACGGTGGTGGGTTCCCCTCGGGCCGGCCGCCTGTCGGCGTCCGCTACCCCGTGGGGCGAAGTGAACAGTATGCCCCTGAGGTGCGAACGTCAAACCGGCTCGCACGTCCGCGCGACGCCGAATCGGTCCGGCCGCCGACACGGCTCGACTCATGCACCCGTCCTACCTTGGGTTTTGTCCGGGTTTGTACCATCCTGGCGCCTGGGCAACGCACGCCAGGCCGCCAATATTTCTTTTTGGCAACGGCGGCGACGCGGGCTGGTTTACGGCTTGGCCAGGTATCCGCCGATGAAGAGGACGCCTTCGGCCAGCACCCAGACGAATGCCGCCGCGGTGAGAAGGGCGTCCAGCCGATCGGGCCGCTGCCGGACTCCCGGCACCGCCCATGCCGTCACGGCGACGACGGCGGCGAGAACGGCCACCGGCGCGGAGACGCGGACGGCGTCGTCGAATCCCGCGCTGCATCCAGGATCGCGCTGTTCGTCCTCGCCGCAGAAAGCGGTGGCGCCCCACCCGCCGAGGGCGGAGAAGGCCCAGAGTACGGCCAGCACGCAGTTCGCGATCGTCGGAATCGCCGGCGAGATCCACCAGCTGTTCGGACGCCCGGGCGTGGCCTGCACGAAACGGAACGTACCTCGCGGCGGCACGACCGGGAAGCCCTCTGCGAGAACGGCGGCCGTGGATCAGGTGATCTCTTTGGCCTCGTGCAGGTTCATGTCCATCACGATGGCCGTCATGACGGCCATGGTCCGCAACGGCTCGGGAACCGGGTCGAAGATTTCCACGGCGTACTTGTCGGCCGTCGTCAGCAGGTGCGTGGCGAGGCCGGCCCATTTCTTCCGGACGTGGGCGACCTTGGCCCCGTCAGTGTCGGTCACCTCGAAGTTGTTCCGCGGGACGTCCACCCCGACGGCGCCGATCAGGGTTCCGTCGCCGTCGTAGACGACGTAGCGGCGCCCGACCCGTTCGGTGACGAACGAGCCGAAGGCATCGCCATCCGGGTTGAGGATCTCGGTGTATTCCCGTCCGCGCTGTTTGTCGACGATCAGGATGGGGTCTCCGCCGGGCGTCGTCAGGATCACGGCCCGGGCGTCCAGGTTCGATTTGCCGCCGAGCACGCCACGCATGTCGGCGCGGCCCTGGTCGTCCGTGGGCGCCGCGATGGCGAGGACGACGCCGTCCCCGTCGAGCACCTTGTACCGCGATTTGGCGAACGGGCCCCGCCGGGGCTGTTCGACCTTGAGCACCGGGGAGCTGAACACTTCGTTCACGTGTTCTCCTGCCTCAACGGCCGCGCTCGCGGCCTCGCTGTTCACCGTCCCGGCGCGTCGGCACCCTGCGGTGCGCCGCGCCGCCCAAGCGGCGATCCTGCCAAGCCCGGCCCCTCAGCGGAAGCACCTTCCGGGAGCCGACCGCCCCGCCGACCGCCGCGCCGGGCGCTGGTCGCCGGGCTGACCTGCGCAGGCGACGTCGACCATGACGTCCGGGAAACGGACTTGTGTCCGCCGGGAGCCTGCATCCGGGCATCCGGGCATCAAGGTGACAGGCCGTCCAGGAAGTTCGGTACGTCCTTTCCCTCGTACAACATCAGGTCGAGGCCGATCGGCGCCGCCACGACGAGGATTCGCAGCGGGTCGGGCACCGTGCTGAAGAACGTCACCGCATAGCGGTCCGCGGTGGTCAGCAGTTCGGTCGCGGCGCCCTTCCATTTCTTGTCCACCTGCGCGACGTGGGCGCCGGCGTTGTCGAGCACCTTGAACTTCCTGGCGGTCTTGTTGCCTTCCAGCCGTCCGACAGGCTGTTCCGATGCGTCGAGCAGTACGTATCGCCATTGGTAGCCGTCCTGCCGGATCGAACCGTGCAGGGCGCCGTCCGGTGTGCTGACCCATGTCGCGCGGGTGGTCTTCGGTCGTTCGATCACCAGAACCGGTGTGCCCTGGGTGTTCTCCACCAGGACGGTCCGCTGGTCACTGCCGTCGAACAGCACGGCTCGCCACGCCTGGCGCTTGAGCGACACGAAGCGCTCCTCCGCTTTGGCCAGCAAGGTGCCGCCCGCGTCGAACACCTTGTACTGGGACTTTGCGGAGGGGACGCGGCGCGGCTGCTCGATCCTGAGCACGGGAGAACTGAAGAGATCGCTCACAGGTCCTCTTTACGCTGTCCGGCGGCTTGGACGTCCGGGCTGCGGGACGGGGCGGGCGGTGCCGCGGCCGGCCGTACACCCTGATCATCTTGTCTGACGTGCGAGCGGGAAGGCGGGTTCGCCCACGGACGCGCAAAAGGACGAACGAACGGACGAAGGGACGGCCCGTGGAGGGCCGTCCCTTCGCACATGCGCGCCGAGTCGGACGCGAGGACCTGATCGGGTCGGATCAGAAGTCCATGCCGCCGGCGTCGGGCATGCCGCCCGCCGGGGCCGGGTTCTTCTCGGGCTTCTCGGCGATGACCGCCTCGGTGGTCAGGAACAGCGCGGCGATCGACGACGCGTTCTGCAGCGCGGACCGGGTCACCTTGGCCGGGTCGAGGATGCCCGCGTCGAACATGTTGGTGTACTCGCCGGTCGCGGCGTTGAGGCCCTCACCCGGGGTCAGGTTGCGGACCCGCTCCACCACGACGCCGCCCTCGAGGCCGGCGTTGACGGCGATCTGCTTCAGCGGCTCTTCAAGAGCGCGCTTGACGATGTTCGCGCCGGTGGCCTCGTCGCCCGAGAGCTCCAGCTTGTCGAACGCCTTGATACCGGCCTGCAGCAGCGCGACGCCGCCGCCGGGGACGATGCCCTCCTCAACCGCGGCCTTCGCGTTGCGGACGGCGTCCTCGATGCGGTGCTTGCGCTCCTTGAGCTCCACCTCGGTCGCGGCGCCGGCCTTGATGACCGCGACACCGCCCGCGAGCTTCGCCAGGCGCTCCTGGAGCTTCTCGCGGTCGTAGTCGGAGTCGGTGTTGTCGATCTCGGTGCGGATCTGGTTGACCCGGCCCGCGATCTCGTTGGCGTCACCGGCGCCGTCCACGATGGTGGTCTCGTCCTTGGCGATGACGATCTTGCGCGCCCGGCCGAGCATGTCGACCGAGGTGTTCTCCAGCTTGAGGCCGACGTCCTCGCTGATGACCTGGCCGCCGGTGAGCGTGGCGATGTCGCCCAGCATGGCCTTGCGGCGGTCGCCGAAGCCCGGGGCCTTCACGGCCACGGACTTGAAGATCCCGCGGATCTTGTTGACGACCAGCGTGGCCAGGGCCTCGCCCTCGACGTCCTCCGCGATGATCAGCAGCGGCTTGCCGGACTGCATGACGCCCTCGAGGACGGGCAGCAGGTCCTTGTTGGCCGACACCTTGCCCTGAACGATCAGGATGTACGGGTCTTCGAGAACCGCCTCCATCCGCTCGGGGTCGGTCACGAAGTAGTGCGAGATGTAGCCCTTGTCGAAGCGCATCCCCTCGGTGAGCTCGAGCTCCAGACCGAAGGTCTGGCTCTCCTCGACCGTGATGACGCCTTCCTTGCCGACCTTGTCCATCGCCTCGGCGATCATCTCGCCGATCTGCGGGTCGCCGGCGGAGATGGAGGCCGTGGAGGCGATCTGCTCCTTGGTCTCCACGTCCTTGGCGAGCTTGGACAGCTCCTCGCTGACCCGCTCCACCGCGGACTCGATGCCCCGCTTCAGGGACATCGGGTTCGCGCCGGCCGCCACGTTCCGCAGGCCCTCGCGCACCAGCGCCTGGGCCAGGACGGTGGCGGTGGTGGTGCCGTCACCCGCGACGTCGTCGGTCTTCTTGGCGACCTCCTTGACGAGCTCCGCGCCGATCTTCTCCCACGGGTCCTCGAGCTCGATCTCCTTGGCGATCGACACACCGTCGTTCGTGATCGTGGGGGCGCCCCACTTCTTCTCCAGCACGACGTTGCGACCCTTGGGACCAAGGGTCACCTTGACGGCGTCGGCGAGCTGGTTCATGCCGCGCTCAAGACCGCGGCGGGCCTCCTCGTCGAACGCGATCATCTTTGCAGCCATAGGCTCCAGTCCTCCCGGAACAAGGTGGCTTAGACGGATCGAGCCGACGCCCGCGACGGACGGCCCCCGCCGACGACTGCCATTCCGCCGCCGAACTGAGGCCTCATCGCCCCGACCCAGACTGTGAAGTTGTCACTCTCCACAGCAGAGTGCCAACCGTTTGTTTAGCACTCTACCCTGCCGAGTGCAAGCGCCGCGCATCGTCGTCCACGGAACCGTCACCAGCCTGCCCCGACCCGTTCCCACCTGCGTCGGTGCCTCGTTTGGGCGTGTCAGGGGGGTGCCGCAGTGATCCACTGTGTGCGGCCGTCCGCCGGTATTCGCGGTACAGCTGCATTAATGCGCTGGTTCATGATCTCGTCGTCGCCGTCGATGCAGTGAGCATAGGTGCTCCGCAGCATGGCCACCGAGTGCCCAGCGCGAGCCGCCACGTTGGCGGCCGGCACACCGCCGTTCAGCCAGAGCGACAGGCATGCGTGGCGCAGGTCGTACAGCCGTTTGGCGAGGGGCGCGGCGAACTGCGCGGCGGTCAGGACGTGTTCGCCAGCTCGCCGCCAGACCGACTCGTAGCTGACCGGCGCGCGGCGATTGCCGCGCTGACTGCGGAACAACCGGCCGTCTTCGGCCGCGGTCCGAGCCAGCGGAACACCGAGTGTCGTCGCATGATCGACTTGGCCGCCGCCGGTTTTCCGTCCAAGTTGACCGCCATGCCGTCGGGGGTATTGCGCAACACCGCCGGGTCTTCCAGATCGGCCACGGGACGGATGACATGCTTGCCGAATTGGGCTGTTTTTGGATTACGGGGCGGCGGTGCCCGGGCCGGGCATCGCGCCATGTCCGCCGGTCCGCTCCGACCGGTCGCCACGGGTCGCGGCGCCGTTCTCAGTAACTGGGATTGCTGCCCTTCTTGAAAGCCTGCGCCACCATCTCCCGAACTTGTCGCCACAGGTGGCGATAGTTGGATGCGTCCAAGCCCTCGGCTCGAAAGACCGCCTCTGCGAACGAGTCCACGTTCGTCGGTGGTGAAGCGCGAAGCGCGGCCTGGTCCGTCGGGTCCAGACAAAACCCGAGACGAACGCACAGGTCATCAAGTAGGAAGCCGACATCCTTAGAAGTGAGCTTGGGAGTGTCCATGCGTTCTATGTTGGCCCACCGGCGCGGCAGGGCCAGAAAGGTCACGGGGGCCGCCGGACTTCACGCGTCTACAGTCCCCGGCAACGGTCGGGCCCTTGTCGGCTGCTCCACCGTCGAGAGATGATCGCCGCGAGCAGACGGAGGCGGGAATGTCAGTGATCGCACTCATGGCCGAGACAAGTCCGTCCCGTCCTACCGCGGGTGGCTGGCAGACGCTTCTTTTTGGTCTCGTGTTCTCCGCGATCGGCATCCCGCTCGCGACCAACTACCGCGGATTCCTGGATCGCTGGGCCCGAGGCCAGCCCGCCGTTCCGGCCAGCCTGAAGAAGCTGCCCCCATGGAAATGGGGATCACCGGAGCCCCGCACGACCATGCGAATCGTCGCGACAGCCTTCGCCGTTCTAGGACCACTCCTGGTCATCGTGGGACTCGCTCGCATCATCGCGGGGAACCCCTGACCATCGCCTCGCCACGATCAGTCGCCCGTTCGCAGGTCGGAGGGCGAGGCGGGGTCGCCTTGGTCGCTCTCCCCCTGCCGAGTGCAAGTGGCGGGCATCGTCGTTGCCGGAACCGTCACCGGGCTGACCCGGCGGGTCGACGTTGTGTTCGGTTGTGGTGCGGGGTGTTGTGCGGGCGTTGTTGGTGCGGGCTCATCGGCGGAGTGCTGGCGACAGCGTCCGATCATCTGTCAGCAGGACGGGCACAGGGTGGGGTTCGGTGGAGGCGGTCGCGGGCGTCGTCGCGGAGGCGGTGCGCGATCTGGGTGTAGTCGGCGGCCAGTTCGTCGCGGATGCGCCGGTCCTCGTCCGGTTCCAAGAGGAGCGTGGGCTCCGCGGACGGAAGGGCGTGCAGGACGGCGATGCGCAGATGCGTCGGCGGGTGGCTCTCGTCGACCCGGATGCGGCTCCGGGCGGAGACGCGGAGCCTGCGCTCGCGCTCGGAGGGCGGCCGGGCCGTCAGGGCCTGCGCAAGTCGTCCCAGTACAAGGCGTGTACGCGTAGCGCCGTGGTGAGGGAGATCACGCGGGCCGCGTCCCGTTGAGGGCGTGCGTCCGATGGCGCGCGGACGATCTCCTCGTAGAGTGCTTCGACCTTGCGGGACGACCATCGGTCGAAGCGTCCGCGCATGCCCGGCTGGGTTCCGGGGCGCGTCCAGGCTCCGTTCGCACGCGGCGCACCAGACCGGCAGCGGCGCCAGCGGGCCGGTGCAGTCGGGGCACCCGGTCAGGCATGATCACCTGTGTCATGGCGGGCGAGCTTAACCGCCCCATTCGGACTAGAGAGAGAATTGGCCGTTTCCGGTGCCTGGGCCGGCGGTCGGCTGAGCGGCGTCGTCGCGTTCCGTGGGAATGGGTTCGAGGTTTTAGGCGGCGCCGCATGGGGGGCCGCCGTTCAAGGAAGAGACGTCGGAGCCGGGGAAGGCGAAATGGTCTTCGACTGCCAGGGAGGCTGGGAAGAGGGCCAGGACGGCGGTTATGAGGGCGGGGAAGCAGAGGATCAGGGTCCAGCGGGGTGCTCGGGCACCGGTGAGGATCACGGCGCTGGCCAGGAGCGCTGCCAGGGCGGCGGACGTCAGGACGGAGATGGGCAGCCAGGCGCCGTAGGCGTGGCTCCATTCGACGGACTCGGGGTCGCGCAGGCAGGCGGCCCAGTGGTCGCGGCGGCTTCGGTCGTTGAGGGCGGACATGGCCCAGAAGCCGAGCAGGGATAAGCCCGTGAGGACGGGGGCGATAGCGCCGGCCCAGCGGTGCAGCACGCGGTGATCTTACGCCGTGGGGGATGCGGGAACCCGGTCCTGGCGCACGGTGGGGGTGCGACAGGACCGGGTCCGGTCTCAGCCGCCCGCGACGGCGGGGATGATCGAGATCTGGACGCCCTCCGGGGTCGGGGTGTCCAGGCCGTCGGCGAAGCGGACGTCCTCGTCCCCGACGTAGACGTTGACGAAGCGGCGGATCTTGCCGGCGTCGTCCAGGATGCGGGCGGAGATGCCGGCGTAGCCGGCCTCCAGGTCGGCGACGACGGCGCGGAGGGTGGCGCCCTCGGCCTTCACCTCCGACTCGCCGCCGGTGTAGGTCCGCAGGATCGTCGGAATACGGACGGACACGCTGCTCATGGTGCTCCTTTCAGGCGAGGCCCGCGGCGCGGAACGCCTCCAGGGACGGGGCGATGTTCGCGGACGGGGAGACGACGGGCGCGACGGCGTCCAGGGTCTTCAGGCCGTCCCCGGAGTTGATGATCACGGTCTCGGCGGACGGGTCGAGGGCGCCGGAGCCGATGAGCTTGCGGAGGGTCGCGACGGTGACGCCGCCTGCGGTCTCGCCGAAGATGCCCTCGGTGCGGGCGAGGAGGCGGATGCCCTCGACCACCTCGTCGTCGGTGACGTCCTCGACGGAGCCGTTCGTCCGGCGGGCGACGTCCAGGACGTACGGGCCGTCGGCTGGGTTGCCGATGGCGAGGGACTTGGCGATGGTGTCGGGCTTCACCGGGCGGATGACGTCGTGGCCCGCCTTGTACGCGTCGGCGACCGGCGCGCAGCCGGCGGCCTGGGCGCCGAAGACCCGGTAGGGCCTGTCCTCGACGAGGCCCAGTTTGATCAGTTCCTGGAACGCCTTGTCGATCTTGGTGAGCTGGGAGCCGGACGCGACCGGGACGACGATCTGGTCGGGCAACCGCCAGCCGAGCTGCTCGGCGATCTCGTAGCCGAGGGTCTTGGAGCCCTCCGCGTAGTAAGGCCGGACGTTGACGTTGACGAACGCCCAGTCGTCCTGCTCCCCGGCGATCTCCGACGCGAGCCGGTTGACGTCGTCGTAGTTGCCGTCGACGGTCACGAACGTCCCGCCGTACACGGCCGTGGTGATGATCTTCTGCGCTTCGAGGTTCGACGGGACGAACACGGCGCTGCGGATCCCGGCGCGGGCGGCGGCCGCGGCGACGGCGTTGGCGAGGTTGCCGGTGGACGGGCAGGCCAGCACCTTGAAGCCGAGTTCGCGGGCGGCGGCGAGTGCCACGGCGACGACGCGGTCCTTGAACGAGTGGGTCGGGTTGCCGCTGTCGTCCTTCACCCACAGGCTCTGCAGGCCGAGGCTCTCGGCGAGGTTGTCGGCGCGGACGAGGCGGGTGAAGCCCGGCTCCGTGTTGGGCGTGTCCACGATGCCGGCGGGGACGGGCAGCAGTCCCTTGTACCGCCAGATGTTGCGCGGCCCGGACTCGATGCTCGCGCGGGTGACTCCCCCGAAGTCGTAGGCGATCTCCAGGGGGCCGAAACACTCCTCGCAGGCGTAGAACGGCCCGAGGTCGCGGGTGGCGCCGCATTCGCGGCAGACGAGGGCGGTAGCCGGTCCGAGGTCGGTGGCAGGCGTTATTGCCATGCGGGCGAGGCCTTTCTTCCCATCTTTCCTGCGCCACCTTGGTCGCAGGCCGGAGTTGGCACCATCTCCCGGCCGGCCTCGCAGGATCGCGAGTGCGCTTCAGCCGGGTGGTTGCCGGGGCTTCGTCGGGCCGGTCCCTCCACCCCTCTGGATGAGCGATATTCAGTTGTGGTTACGAGCGCTTAGGACTCGTATGCGTGACTTTACATGAACTGACCGGATGCCAGACAGGTGGGTACGCCGATTGGGACGTTACCCCGGCGCGTTCTTGATCACGCTCGCTCCGCCGGACGGCGAGCCCTCGCCCTGAGCGGGCGCGCCTTGGGCGAGCGTGCCTTGGGCGGGCGTGCCTTGGGCGGGCGTGCCTTGGGTAGGCGTGCCCTGGGTCGGCGTGCGGTGGCGGGGTGTGCGCTGGGTTGGGTCGAGGAATACGTGGCGGACGGTCGGGATCCGTTCCCTGAGGCGCCGGTCGATCTCGCCGGCGACGTCCTCCGCCTGGTCGGCGCTGATGTCGTCGGAGAAGTGGACCTTGGCGGCGACGAGGATCTGCTCCGGGCCGAAGTGCATGGTGAGCAGCTCGTCCACGCCGGTCACGCCGGGCGCTCCGGTGATCTCGGCGTGGATCCGGCGCTGCGCGGCGGGGTCGGCGGCCTGACCGATGAGCAGGCCCATGCTCTCGCGTCCGATCGCGAACGCCAGGACGACGAGCAGCACGCCGATGAGGACGGACGCGAGACCGTCCCAGAAGTCCGAGCCGGTGAGCTCGCGGAGGGTCAGCCCGGCGGCGGCGAGCGCGAGGCCGATCATCGCGGCGGTGTCCTCGAACAGCGCGGTCTTGAACGTGACGTCGGGCGACCGGCGGACGTGGTCGACGAGGTCGCGGCCGTTGTCGCGGGTCTCCTTGCGCGCCTGGTGGTAGGCGCGGATCCAGGACGTCCCCTCCAGGACGGCGGCGAGCGCGAGGACGGCGTAGGCCAGCCACACGCTCGTCCCGGTGCCGCCGTGGCCGGTCATGGTCAGGACGCCCTCGAAGACGGAGAACCCGGCCCCCGCCACGAAGATCCCGAACGCGGCGAGCAGCGACCAGAAGTACCGCTCGTTGCCGTAGCCGAACGGGTGGCGCCGGTCGGGGGGACGTTCGCTGCGCCGGAGGGACGTGAGGAGGAAGCTCTGGTTGAGGGTGTCCGCCACGGAGTGCGCACCTTCCGCGAGCATCGCGCTGGACCCGGCCAGAAGCCCGGCGATCAGCTTGGTGACGGCGAGGATGAGGTTCGCGGCACCGGCGACGAGCACGGTCTTCATCGTCTCGGACCTGCTCATCCCGATCGGGTACCCGCCGCATTCCCCGCTAATCGCGGCGAAGCGGACGATGAAGGCGCCGGTGGCGCCGCCGTGGGCCGCACCGCACCGCGAGGGTCGTGCGGGTCGCTTTGAAGGGCCTCGACGCCAACTGAGACCCTGCCGGTATGAGCCAAGTGCTGGTCGCATCGAACCGGGGCCCGGTGTCGTTCTCGCTGTCCGAGGACGGAGAGCTCACCATGCGGCGCGGGGGCGGCGGGCTGGTATCTGGGCTGGCCGCCGTCACCGGCACACCCCGCGAGCCGAATGCACCACGCGATCCGGGCACGGCCCGGGGTTCCGGTCTGGGACGCGGTGCGGGGGTGGGGGTGGTGCCGTCCGCGGAGGTTCCGGGTGTGTTGTGGGTGTGCGCGAGCATGGGGGAGGCCGATCGGACGGCCGCTCGCCGTTCACCAGACGGCCGCATCGACCTCGCGGGCTACGAGACGGGTGGCGCGGCGGTGCGGATGCTGGACATCCCCGCGGGGACGTTTCACCGCGCGTACAACGCCGTCGCCAACTCGACGCTGTGGTTCGTCCACCACCTGCTGTACGACACTCCGCGCAGCCCGCATTTCGACGCTCGCACCCGCCGCGACTGGCAGTCATACGAGGCGTACAACGCGGCGTTCGCGGACGCTCTGGCGCGTGACGCCGCGCCTGGCGCGAAGGCAGCGATTCAGGACTACCACCTGTCGCTGGCACCGCGGATGCTCCGCGACCGGCGTCCCGACCTGAGAATCGTGCATTTCTCGCACACGCCGTGGGCGCCGCCTGAGTACTACCGGCTTCTCCCGGACGACATCGGCTCGCAGATCCTGCTGGGCATACTCGGCGCCGACCATGCGGGGTTCCTCACCGAGCGGTGGGCGTCCGCGTTCCTCGACTGCTGCGAAATGCTGCCGGGTGCGCGCGTCGACCGTGCCGCCCGTACCGTCACCTGTTCAGGGCATGTCACGCGCGTAGGCGTCCATGGGCTCGGCGTCGACGGGACGGCGTTGCGCCTACGCGCCGCTGAACCGGACGTCGCGGAACGGGCGCGCGCGCTGCGCGAACAGGTGGGCGGCCGTCAGCTCATCGTGCGGGTCGACCGGACGGAGCTATCCAAGAACATCGTGCGCGGGCTCGCCGCCTACCGCGAGTTGCTCGTCAACCATCCCGAGTGGCGCGGGCGGGTGGTGCACCTGGCGTTCGCCTACCCGTCGCGCTACGACCTGCCCGAGTACCGGGAGTACACGGCGGCCGTCGAGCGGACGGCGAAGCAGATCGGCGACGAGTTCGGCACGGCGGACTGGGACCCGCTGATCCTCCAGGTGAACGACGACTACCCGCGTTCCCTCGCCGCCTACGGGCTCGCCGACGTGCTGCTCGTCAACCCGATCCGGGACGGGATGAACCTGGTCGCGAAGGAGGGGCCGGTGCTGTCGGAGCGCGGTTGCGCGCTCGTCCTGTCCAGGGAGGCGGGGGCGGCGGCGGAGCTGTCCGAGGACGCGCTGACGGTCAACCCCTTCGACGTGTCCCAGACCGCCGAGACCCTGCATCACGCCTTGCTGATGCCGCGCGCCGAGCGGTCCGAACGGTGCGGACGCCTGGCCGCCGCCGCGACCGCCCTCCCGCCGCAACGCTGGTTCGCCGACCAACTCGCAGCCCTCGACTGACCAGCCCCGCCGCCCTCGACCGACCCGCTCGCAGCCCTCGGCTGACGAGGACGAAGGCGGTCAGTGGGCGGAGGCGGCGGTGGTCTCCGGGGTCAGGAGGCATTCCACCGGGTTCGGCTCGTGGCGCTGCTTCCAACGTTCGCGCAGGCCGGCCTTGCTCTGCGCCATGCGGCGATGGGTGCTGATCTTGGCGAAGCGGGTGAGCTGGGACGCGGGCGGCTTGGGCAGTCCGCTCGGCTCGTAGCCGTATTCGGCGAGCCGTTCGCCGAACGCGGCCTCCGCCAGGCTGATCTGCCAGGAGTCGAGGCGCTGCGCCCACGAGCCGACGCGGGTGGTGGTGACGGCGCTCTTCGTCCGTCCGTGCCATTCCTTGCGCGGCGAGACGGTCTCCTGCGCGAGGCAGCCGGGGTCGGTCATCGCCGGGTCGAAGTCCTCGCCGAGGAATCCACAGAGCCTGGTCAGCTCGTCGGCGGGGTCGGCGACGAGACGTTCGTACTGCATCTCGTAGTACGCGTCGGGGCCGAGGCGCGCGGCCAGGCGGCGGCCGTGGTCGATGGCCTCCCGCCACACGCAGACGGCGTGGTGGACGTCCCCGTCGTACCAGGGCACCTCCAGCAGGGAGGCGACGCAGTCCCGGCCGTCCCGGACGAGGTGGACGAACTGCGCGTCCGGGAACATCCGCAGCAGCGTCCCGACATGCCGGTAGTAGCTCGGACGCTTGTCGCCCCAGCGCGGCTTGCCGAACCGGCGCGCGTAGGCGCGGAACACGACGCCGATCGCCGAACCCAGCGTGGGCGGCCCGGCGACGATCTCTGCGGCGACGTCGGCGGCGTCCAGGCCGAGCATGTCGAACTTCGTCGACCGGTCACCCGTGATCCAGTCGGCCAGCGCGCGTCTGTTCTCCCTGACCCCGAGGTCACCGAACTCGCACCTCGCCGCATAGGCGGGGAGGAGGATCTTCGTCTCCACGGGGATCGCGATCCGGGGGTGCGAGTGCAGCATCAGCTGAAGCAGCGTCGTCCCCGAACGGGGACACCCGAGGATGAAGATCGGACGGTCGGGGCGGGGGTCCGGGCCAGATGACATGCACGGCATCGTGGCCCAGACGCCCGCGGAGCGGCCGGGGTCATGGACGCACTGTTGCCGACCGATTACCGACGTTTGACGCCCGTCAGCCGTCAGGAGTCGCCGAGCTCAGTTGCAGGAGCCGCCGCGCTCAGCCGTCCGGAATCGGCCGCGCTCAGTTGTAGGAGTCGCCGAGCGTCTGCCTGACCTGCTTGCGCGCCTCGTGGATGCGGGACTTGACCGTGCCGAGCGGCAGCCCGAGCTGCTCGGCGATCTCCGCGTACTCCAGCTGGGACACGTCCCGCAGGACGAGGGCCTGGATGAGGTCGGGCTTGCGGGCCTCCAGGTCCTCCATGGCGTCGAGGATGTCGACGCGGGAACCGGCGATGACGCTGGTCCGGCGCGGGTCGGGCCGCTGCTGCGGCAGCTCGCCCGCCTGCTCCACCGAGCGGCGCTTCAGCGACCGGTAGGTGGAGCGGGCGGAGTTGGCGACGACGACGTGCAGCCACGTGCTGAACCTCGACCGGCCCTCGAACCGGTGGATGTTCCGCGCGACCTGGAGCAACGCGTCCTGGCAGGCCTCCTCCGCGTCCTGCCGGCAGGGCAGGAAGCGGGAGCTGTGCCGCAGGACGTCCGGCTCGATCTTGCGGAGAAGCTCGTTGAGGGCGCCCTGGTCGCCCGCCGCGGCCTTGACCGCAAGCTCCTCGGTCCTCTCGTCGAATGCCATGCCGCCTCAATGCTTGTTCGCACACTCACCCCGTTGTTGGGATGATACGGGAGTGTCTTTCCCACCATCAGTAGGCCGTTACCGGATCGAACGCGTCCTGGGTTCGGGGGCGTTCGCCTCTGTATGGCTGGGGCACGACGACGCCCTGGACTCCCAGGTGGCCATAAAGGTCCTGTCCGGAAGCCTGATCGACGATCTCGATGTACGCAACCGTTTCCTTGAGGAGGCCCGGATCCTGCGCCGCGCCGACTCGGAGCGGCTCGTCCGCGTGCACGACATCGGGGAGCTGCCGGACGGACGGCCCTACTTCGTGATGTCGTACGCGGACCGCGGGACGCTCGGCGACCGCATGCGTGAGCGGCCACTTCCGGTCAGCGAGGCGATCGCGCTCGCCGAGGAGATCGCGTACGGCGTCGAGGTGATCAACACGCTGGGCGTGATCCACCGGGATCTGAAGCCGTCCAACGTGCTGTTCCAGTCGACGGCGGACGGCGGCGAGAAGCTGCTGATCGCCGACCTCGGGCTGGCGAAGGCGCTCGCGCACGCGTCCGGGGCGTTCACGCTGCCGGTCGGCACGCCCGGGTACATGTCGCCCGAGCAGGCGAGGTTCGGCGGCGGGCTGGACGTCCGCGCCGACGTGTACGGGCTCGGCGCGCTGACCTACCACATGATCACGGGACGGGCGCCGGGACCGGCGCCCGTCAAGTCGCCGCCGAGCGAGCTGCGCGAGGGCGTTTCGGCCGCGTTCGACCAGGTGGTCCTGCGGGCCCTTGAGGTCGAACGGGAGAAGCGGTGGCCGACCGCGGAGGCGTTCGCCGAGGCGCTGTCCACGCTGCGTCCGACGACGGCGCCCGGCGTGCCCGCGCCGTCGTACGCGCCGCCGGTGCCGCACATCGACGCGGACGCGACCGTCCAGGACTTCTACCGCGACGGCCAACGCGTCCGCCCGCCCGCCTCGGCGCAGGCCGCATCCCCCGCACAGGCGGCATCCCCCGCTCAGGCACCCGTCCAGGGGCAGGCGGCCGCTCAGGGGCAGGCGCCTGCTCAGGGCCAAGGTCAGGGGCAGGCGCCCGGTCAGGGCCGGGGTGTCCCTGGGGGCCCGGGTGGTGGCGGGCCGCGGGACATGCAGACGCGGTTCGACCAGCCCGCCGAGGACGACGCCCGAACGTCCGAAATGCGCCTCCCGCCGGGGGCGCCGGAAGGTGAGCAGACGGTCGTGGACGACCCGAGCGCACGGGCCACGCCGTTCGGGCAGGCGGAGCCGTCGACCACCCCCGACAACGGCCGTGCGGGACCGATGCAGCCGCCGTATCCAGGTCCGGCGCAGCCGCATGGCCACGGGCAGGGTCCCGGCGGCAACACCGACGGCAAGACGGCCGTGTTCCCGACGCAGCCCCCGCAGAACGGCGCGCCGCAGGGCATGCAGCAGCCGATGGGTCCGGGCCCGGGCGGTCCGCAGCCGTACGGAGGGCAGCAGGCCCCGCCGCCTCCCACCGGTTTCCAGGCTCCTCCGGCACCGGTCCAAGGCCAGGGTCAGGGGCCGGGGGGCAAGTCCGGTCTGCTGGGCAGACTCCGAGGCGGCGGTGGAGCTGGCGCCGGTGCCGGTGCCGGGGCCGGACGGTCTGGCGGCGGTGGCGCCCCGAAGAAGTTCGTCACGCCGCTGATCATCACCGTGGTCGTCCTGGTGGTCGCGCTGATCGGCGGGCTGACCCTCGGCCTGCTGTTCTCCGGCGACGACAAGGGCGGCGACAAGGACAAGAAGAAGGCCTCCGAGATACCGAAGGACTTCGCCGCGATCTCCCACAACGCGGGCAAGATCAAGGCCGCGGTGCCGAAGGCCTGGCCGAAGGGCACGCAGGAGTCGACGTGGACGCCGTCCACCGTCAACCTCAACGACGCGCAGGCCCGTCCGGTGCTTCGCGCGACGCCGAACAAGGCCGCGTTCCTGGGCGACGGCAAGGGCCCGGGCGTCTTCATCGGCGTGACCACGGACGTGCGGGACGGCCGGTTGCCGCCGCCGGGCGTGTCCGTCCACTCGCAGTGCACGAAGGCCGAGCCGGAGAACTACACCACTCCGGACAAGGCTCTCAGCGGGACGATCACGCGCTTCACCGCCTGCAAGGTCGGGACGCTGTCCGTCACCGAGGTCGGCCTGCGGGACAAGTCGGGCAAGTTCGGGCTGTGGATTCGCGTCAAGGAGACCGACGACCGCCAGGCGACGAAGGACATCCTCGACAGCCTGAAGGTCACGGGCCCCTGAGGCCCGCCGCCGCCCCTCACCCCCCACTGACCTGCCCCGAGAAGCGGGCGGCGACATCGCCGTCCGCTCTCTTCATGTTGCCGTCCTGAGAATCGGTGTTGCATCGCGACCGGTTTCCGATATATCGTTAATGCATCGCAACCGATTACTAATGAAGGAGACTGCGATGCACGAGCACAAGACGAGACGGCGCGGCGGCTTCCGGGGACCCCAGGAGCGCGGGCGCCGCGGAGACCCGTTCGGAGCATGGGGGCCCGGCGGTCCGGGCGGCCCGGGATTCGGTCCCGGCCATCGCGGACGCGGTGGACGCGGACGGCGGACCCGGCGCGGGAACGTCCGGGCGGCACTGCTGGCCCTGCTCGCCGAACGCGCCATGCACGGCTACGAGATGATCCAGGAGCTGGACGAGCGCACCGGCGGCGTCTGGCGGCCGAGCCCCGGCTCGGTCTACCCGACCCTCCAGATGCTGGAGGACGAAGGCCTGGTCAGCAGCCAGGAGGACGGCGGCAAGCGGCTGTTCTCCCTCACCGACACGGGCCGCGAGGAGGCGTCCGCGCAGACCACCGTCCCCTGGGACGAGGTCACCGAGGCCGCCGGAGAGAACGTCCTGCGCGGACGTGAGGCGATCGGCCAGCTGATGGTCGCCCTCCAGCAGGTCATGGCGGTCGGCAGCGAGGAGCAGAAGGCGCGTGCGCTGGACGTCGTCAACGACGCCCGCCGCCGCCTCTACGGCATCCTCGCCGACGACCCCGAAGCCGAATGAACCCAAGCGGCAGGGCGACCCCGAAACGCGAGGCGAACTCGAACAGCGAGGCGACCCCAAGCGGCAAGGCGAACGGAGCCCGCGAACAGGGCGTACACGAGAAGCAGTACAAGCACGAAGCGAAGCGGAGCGACACGAAGCGGAGCAAGCTCGCACCGACTGGAGCCGCCGCGGCCCGAACGGCCGCGGCGGTTCCGCGTCAACTCGGGAACGGAGCCTGTTTCGCGAGCTGGTCGGCCATGTAGAGCTGCTTCCACACGTACAGCCCCATGTCGTCGCGGGTGATCTCACGCTGGACGGGGACGTCCACCGTGGCGCGCACCAGGTACGTCGAGCCCGGCGGCATGTACTTGTCGCCGCCCTCGCCGGAGATCAGCTCGCCGCCGCTCAGCCGCCGCACGACCCGGCTCTTGGTCGGCGGCGTGCACATGTCCTCGGGGACGCCCGCCTGCGGCATGCAGCGTCCCTGCGCGTTCGATGCGACGAGGATGCGCTTGACGAACACGTCGCCGGGGAAGTCGAGCAGCACCTTCTGATTCGTCGGATTCGTCAGGAGGTACTCGACGTAGGCGAACGACGTCCCGGACGGCGGTGACTGGAACGTGGTCACGCCGTCGTTAACGCCGCTGGTCACCGTCGCGATCCTGTACTTGGACCCGTCGGCCGTACCGACCTCGATGGCCTTCCCGGCGCGGGGCAGCGGTCCGCTCGGCCCCCGCTGGGCGGTCGCCGACCCGTTTTCGGTTCCGGTGCCGGTGCCGCCGTCCCCGGAACCGCGTGTCAGGACGAGCCCGATCGTGACCAGCCCGGCCAGCACGAGAACACCCGCCGCGACGAGGCCGCTGCGCCGTCCGGCCCGCCGACGCGCCCCACCCTCCCGCGACCGCTCCGCCGCCCGCCCTCGTCCCTGCGGCCGCTCCCGCTCCGCGCCCCGATCGCGTGCCCGTGAGCGTCCACGCTTCGCGGCCCGCCCTTGTACCGGTGGCCGCTCCTGCTCCGGACCCCGCTCTCGCGGCCGCTCGCGCTCACGCTCACGCGATCCGAGCCGCACCTGGACGCCGCTCGTCTCCCGGACACCCATCGCCCCGATCGCGGACGACGACTCGTCCCACTCGTCATAGACACCCCGCACCCCATTGGCCTGCGAGCCTTGCGCATTCGGCCCCAGCACCGCGGGACCAGTCTCCGACGAGCCGAACACCGACCGCGGCCCGGCCACTTGCGGGCCCGGCATCGCCTGCGCGCCCGCCCCCGCCACGCCTAGCGCATGCGAGCCGGTCCCCTGAGAACCCGGCACTTGCGAGCCAGCCACATGCGGCCCCGGCACTTGCAAGCCGGCCGCCTGCGGGCCCGGCGCTACCTGCGAGCCCGGCGCTACCTGCGGACCCGGCGCTACCTGCGGACCCGGCGCTACCTGCGGACCCGGCGCTATCTGCGGGTTTGGCGCTGCCTGTGGGCCCGGCGTTGTGTGTGGGCCCGGCGTTGTGTGTGGGCCCGGCGTTGTGTGTGGGTTTGTGCTGGGTGGGGTCTGTGGGTGCGAGGCCGGTGGGGTGGTGGGGGCGTGTCGGATGGGGTGGGTCGGGGCGCCGGGCGGGATCGGGGCGATCGGCGGGGGCTGCGGGGCAGGGTGCGGGGAGCGTTCGGGGTGGATCGGTGTGCCCTGCGTGGGCGTGGCCTTGGCGGGGATGCCGTGGGGAGGCGTATTCCTGATGTCGCCTGGACGGCGCGGGGCTCCCGGTTCCGTGCCCACCGTCAAGCCTCCCCATGGTCGCGTGTGGTCCGCCGTGAACCACACATACCGCTATTTTGACCCAGTTGGACGTACGATCCACGCGCGCCCCCGAGGTCACGTGAGATCCGACAAAACCGCGGGCGACTCTTGTCACTCGTCCAACAACAGGAACAGTCAGGGATTTCCGTCAGAGGGAGTCGGCGAGCGATTCCATGAGGTCGACGACGCCGGTCGGTCCGTCCACCACCAGGTCGGCCCGTTCGGCCAGTGCTGTGACCTCGGTGGATCCGCTGCAGACCAGGACGCCTGGCACGCCCTCGGCGCGCAGCGAGTCGACGGCGTCGAACGCGGCGAGGTCGCCGAGGTCGTCCCCGGCGAACAGGACGGCGGACGGACGAACTCCGCGGTCGGCGACGAACGCGCGCAGCGCCATCCCCTTGTTCATGCCGGGCGGGCGCAGTTCGAGGACGAGGCGTCCCGGCTCCAGGGTGAGACCGGTGCGTTCGGCGAGCGCGGCGAGGATGCTCCGCAGCCGTTCGAGCGCGACCAGCGGCTCGGCGCACCGGCGGGTGTGGACGGCGAGCGCCTGCCCCTTGTCCTCGACGAAGGTCTCGGGCGGGGCGCCCGCGGCCGCGAGGACGCCGGGCAGCTTGGCGCGGGCCTCGGCGACGCCGGGCGACGGGTCCGGCACGGTCAGCCTGCCGGACTCCCAGCGTTCGAGCCCGTACTGCCCGAGGACGACGAGCCCGTCGATGCCGTCCAGTCCGCCGTAGTCGACGGCCACGGCGGCGGGACGTCCGGTCACGATCACCACGGCGCCGACCAGCGGGGCGAGCCGCGCCAGCGCCGGGGCCGCGCCCGGATGGGCCCGGGCCGAGGCCGGGTCGTCGACGATCGGCGCGAGCGTGCCGTCGAAGTCGAAGCCGAGCACGGCCTCGGCCGGGGCCTTGCGGATCGCGTCGAGGCCGTCCGTTCCGGCGGCCGTCACAGAGCGGGGAGTCTTCACAGGACCAGTGAACCTTCTTCGCCCGGCTTGTCGCCAGGGCCGCGCTGCGTGGCGCGTCGGCCGGGACGACAGGACTCTGCTCGGGTGAGAAAGGTTCGCGCCGAGGCGCTTCGGTGCCGGTCAGGGGGCATGCGGTCCGGTGCCGGTCAGGCGGTCCGGTGCCGGTCAGCGATCCGGTGCCGGTCAGGCGGTCGGGTCAGGGGCGGATGCCGAGCCGGCGCGCCGCCCGGCTGCGTTGCCGCTGCGTTCGCATCCGGCGGAGGCGCTTGACGAGCATCGGGTCGCACTCCAGCGCCTCGGGTCGGTCGATCAGGATGTTCAGGAGCTGGTAGTACCGCGTCGCCGACATGTCGAACGTCTCGCGGATCGCCTGCTCCTTGGCTCCGGCGTACTTCCACCACTGCCGTTCGAAGGCGAGGATGCGGCGGTCGCGCTCGGAGAGCAGATCAGGGGGGAAGGCGGCGTCGTCGGCGGCGCCTTCTTCTTCGGTCACGGGTGGTGCGGCAGGGGCATCGTCCATGCTTCCGTCCTGTGGGGGGACGTCACCGCGGGGGTCACCGGGGGCGTTCGCCGCTCGCATCAGGTCCCCTCTGTGGTTACTGATCCCGGGTCGTCCGGGTTCGGGCGGGTGTCATGTTACGCGCCCGCGCCGACAAGTTCCGGCGGTTTCCCGGTGAACGACGGCCGGTGGTTCAGTGCATCACATCCCCGTTCACCTGGGGATCTTCAATGCCGTGTGTCACACGGCGAACGCGCGTCCCAGCAGTCTCCGAACATGTGCACACTACATGCGTTAGGGTTGGGGTTCGCAGCGTTCGGCGTCCGCCACGAACGGTACGAAACGGAGACCCCGCATGCCGACGGACACCTCCGCCACGGGTCCGCCCACCGACCGGGACGACGACGCCGTCCGCGAGCCCGCAGTCGAAGAGCCGAGGGCCGCCGAGCCGGAGCCGGGGGCCGCCGAGCCGCACAGCGAGCAGGTCACCGACCCGGTCCTCACGGACATCGGGGCCGCGCTTTTCCATCTGCGCCGGATCTGGGCCAGGCCCGACCTCATGAAGCGAATCCGCGCCCAGACGCCCGGCGGGACCGGCGGACGGCCGCTGCAGATCTCCAACCTGATGGTGGTGAACGCCGTCGCCGCCCTCACGGAGGCCGCCGAGTCATCCGGTGGCACGAAAAGCGCACACTCCGCGGACTCCGCGCGCTCCTCGGGGTCCGCGCGCTCCTCAGACTCCGCGGACGGGTCGGCCTGCGAGGTCACCGTCGGCGCCGTCGCGGAGCGGCTGGAGATCGACCCGTCCACGGCGAGCCGGCTGGTCGGGCACGCCATCGACGCCGGGCTGCTGTCCCGGCGCCCCTCGCCCGTCGACGCGCGCCGCGCCAACCTCGGGCTGACCGAGGCGGGACGGCGCGTCAAGCAGGTGGCCGACCGGTTCCGCCGCGCCTACCTCGACGAGCTCATGACCGGCTGGTCGGCGGACGAGCGGGCCGAGTTCGCGCGGCTGCTCACCCGTTTCGCGGACGCGGCCGTCCGAGCACCGAGGTACTCGGACGGCATCGACGAGATCTTCAAGGAGGCCGGCGCCGCCGACTAGTTCGTCGGCACCGGTCGCGACACCGACCTCCGCTCGTCCCCGGTAGTGGGCTTGGTGCACCTGGGTCAGCCTCCGTTGCGGAGTGTCGAGGTGCGCATCAGGTACTCGTCCTCGTCGATCTCGCCGCGGGCGAAGCGCTCGGCCAGCACCGACTGCGCCTTGGCCAGCGGGTCGGCCGCCGCCGCGGCCGCCGTGGTGTTGCTGTTCATCCGGCGGCGGATCAGGTAGAACGCCGTCCCCAGCACGGCCAGCCAGAACAGCCCGAACGTGATCGGGAACACCGGCCAGAAGGCGGGCGCGTCCCCTCCCTCGTCCCAGGGGCCCGGGTGCATCGCGGTCGCCTGCGTCGCCAACGTCGTCAACATGGTTCATCGACCCTTCCTGTGTTGTTCGGATGAGTCGATGCTCGGCGACGGGTATGGGGGCGTGCATCGTCTGGCCGGAGGCACCCGCGATACGCCCGGCGTAGTACCGCGAGGGGTGTTCGCTCACCCGCGGGTGTTCGCCGGTTCACCACCAGGGCGGGCGGAAGTCCTCGTCGTCGGAGGAGGGTGAGCGCCGCGAGTGCCGTCCTCGCGGCTCGTCGTCGCCCGGCCAGACGGCGGGATCGGCGGGGTCGGCCGGGCCCAGGGGCTGGACGGGCCCGAGCGGCGGCTCCTCGTCGGCCGGGACGGTGGGGAAAGCGCCCGTCTGCTCCTCGTCCCCGGGACGTACGGCAGGGGGCGGCGGGAAATCGTCCTGCGGAACGGCGGGAATGGGGGCGGTGAGGTTCCCGTCGGCCGGTTCGGGGCCGTCGAGGGGACTCCGCCGGAACGCCGCCCAGTCTTCGTCGTCTGAGGCGGAGTCGCCGTTCCTGGTCGAACCGTTCAGGCCGAAGCCGTTGAGGTCGTTGCCGTTGGTTCCGTTCAGGTGCTCGCCGTTGTGGCCGTTGCCGAAGACATGCCCGTTGGCGGAGTTCCGGTTCCGGCCGTTCGCGAAGTACTCGCCGGGGTCGAACGGACGCAACTCGTTCGACATGATCGGCGGTTGCTTCAGCGACGACTCCGGAGCCGGGTCGAGGCCGGACGATCCATCCGTGTCCCACGATGTTTCAGGGTCCCAGGACGATGTCTCCGTCTCCCAGGACGGCGTGTCCCAGGACAGGGCGTCCCAGGAACCGTCCACGGGGTCGGACGGCGGAGGGTCCACGGGCAGAGGGTCGGGCGGCGGCGCTTCAAGGGGCGATGGGTCCGCCGGTGGGATCTCCGGTATGGACGGCCTCGTACGCACCTCGGTGCTCTGCCAGAGCGGGACGCTGACCGGCGCGATCTCGGGCCGCGCGATCTCCGTGCCCTCCATCTCCCCGGCCGTCCCGGAAAGACCGGAAGCATCGGAAGAAACATTGGATGAGCCGGACGAGTCCGCGGGCGGTGGCGCGCCGAACAGGGCGGCGTCCGCGGGGTCGCGCGGGATGGGCGGCGCGGACGGCAGTCCGTAGTCGGGGACGGCGTCGGTGTCGGGGCCTTCGTCGTCCGGGCGCCGCCGCTGCCGCCAGCCGAGCGCCAGCCCGAGGATGATCAGCAGCCCGCCGCCGCCGAGGACGAGCGGGAGCAGCAGCCCCGAGCCCTCCCCGGACGACTCGGCCGCCGGGG
Source organism: Actinomadura sp. 9N215 (assembly GCF_044326345.1). Lineage (NCBI taxonomy): Bacteria > Bacillati > Actinomycetota > Actinomycetes > Streptosporangiales > Thermomonosporaceae > Actinomadura > Actinomadura sp. 9N215. The sequence continues at coordinate 22,851 of NZ_JBIRBA010000007.1, forward strand.
CCGTGGCCGAGGTCGGCGGCGGTGTCTCCAGCGGCCCGCCGGACGTCTTGTTGATCTTGCTTGCGGCGATGAGCGTGCGGACGGCGTCGACCGTCCCGCGGCAGGTGGGCGACCCGGTCGGGTGGCCGGAGCGCGCCGGCGACCCCTGGATCAGGGACTGCCGCACCTGGGCGGGGGTCAGTTTCGGGTACCGGGACCGGACGAGCGCGGCGACGCCGGCGACCATCGCCGACGAGGCGCTGGTGCCCGTCCCGACGACGTAGCCGCTGCTGGCGTCGGCGCTGACGATGTCGACGCCGGGCGCGCAGACGGCGGCGTGGGACCGCCGGTTGCTGTCCTTCCAGAGGCGCAGCCTGCGGTCGAGCGCGCCGACCGCGATCACGCCCGGGTACGCCGCGGGGAAGTTCTTGCGGTTGGCGGTGGAGCCGTCGTTGCCCGCCGACGCGATCAGGATGACGCCCTTGTCCAGCGCGTACTTGATCGCGCTCTCCTGCGACGCGGTGCCGTTGTAGAACTGCCGGCCGCCGCCGAGGGACATGTTGATGATGTGGGCGCCGTGGTCGACGGCGTAGCGGATGCCCTGGGCGACGGCGTCGCGGTCGGCGCCGCCCGACTGCTGCCCGTCGTCGCGGCGCAGCGGGTCGTCGTTCTCCAGCGTGACGCGGACGGACAGGACGCGGCTCAGCGGCGCGACGCCCATCATCCCCTGCGACAGCCCGGGACCATGGCCGTGCCCGGAGATGATGCTCGCCATCGACGTCCCGTGCAGGCCCCAGTAGCGGGTGCCGGGACGCCGGACGCCGCCGGTGAGGTCGGGTCCGTTGACGACGTGTCCGGTGAGGTCGGGATGCTGCTTGTCGACACCGGTGTCGAGGACGGCGACGGTGACGCCGCGTCCCCTGGAGTACTTCCACGCCTTTTCGGCGCGCAGCACGTCCAGATGCCATTCGCGGGCGCGGATCTGGTCGGCCGCCGCACCCGCGAACACCCCGGCCGCCGCACCCGCGAACACTCCGGCCGAGACGTTCGCGGGCGCTTCGGGCGAGGCGTTCATGTGTGCTTGGGGCGAGGTGCCGCGGGTCGTCTGGTGCGTCGCGGGGCGGTCGGGGGGCGCCGTCAGGGGCGCGGACATCGCAGTGCTGAGCGCCAGTGCGGAGAGAGCCGCGGTCGTCCGGGCGGTGAACCGGTGCGGTGACGCGGCCCGGCGCCGGTGCGGTGGCACGGCCGGACGGGCACGTGCCGGACGGCGTCGACCGGCTTCGGACACGCCGCCGCACCTCCCTCCCCGGCAGATTGCCACGCTCCACGACGGGTTGACATTGTGCCACGCGAAACCCGTCCCGGCCGGGGCACTCGGCACATTAGGGCACGCTCCCGGACAGCGTGGATCTCGCTCTCCGTAACAACACGACGTCAGGCCGCGCCCGCCCCCGTGAGCGCCCGCACGGAAAGATCGTCGTAGCGTTCCCGGTCGGCCTTCTCCCGTCCGAAAAGAGTCCCGGCGACCGCGCACGCGAACCCGATCGGAATGGAGACGATGCCCGGGTTCTCCAGCGGGAAGAGGTGGAAGTCGACGCCCGCCGGGAACAGCGACAGGCTCTCCCCCGTCGCCGGGTCGGTCTTCCCCGACACGACGGGCGAGAAGAACACGAGCACCAGCGAGCTGATCAGCCCGCCGTAGATTCCGGCGACGACCCCGGCGGAGTTGAACCGCCGCCAGAACAGCGACAGCACGATGGCCGGGAGGTTCGCCGCGGCCGCCATCGCGAACGCCAGCGCCACCAGGAACGCGACGTTCAGGTTCCGCGCGACGACCGCGAGGACGATCGCCAGCGCGCCGACGAGGAACGCCGCGAACCGCGCGACCGCCACCTCCTGCGACTCGCGCGGGCGGCCGAGCATCAGCACCTGCCCGAAGTAGTCGTGCGCCAGCGACGTCGACGACGCCAGCACGAGCCCCGACACGACGGCGAGGATCGTCGCGAACGCCACCGCGCCGACGAACGCGAGCAGCACGTCGCCGCCGACGTGCCCGCCGAGGTGCTCCCCGACGGCGTGCGCGAGCTGCGGGACGGCGGTGTTGCCCGACGGGTCCTGCGCGACGATCTCGTCCCGTCCGACGAGGGCCGCCGCGCCGAAGCCGAGCAGCGGCGTCATCAGGTAGAAGACGCCGACGAGGCCGATCGACCAGGTCACCGACCTGCGGGCGGCCGGCCCGTCCGGGACGGTGAAGAACCGCGTGACGATGTGCGGCAGGCCCGCCGCGCCGAGCACCAGCGCGAGCGCGAGGCTGAGGAAGTCGAGCTTGTTGACGATCGTCCGGTAGGCGTCGCCGGGGACGTCCTGGCCGTAGCGGAGGCCGGGGCGCAGGAACGCCTCGTCCTTGCCGCTGGCGTCCGCCGCGGAGCCGAGCACGTCGCTGACGTCGAACCCGAACCTGCCGAGCACCAGCGCGGTCAGCACGGCGGCGCCGGCGGCCAGCAGTGCCGACTTGATGATCTGCACCCAGGTGGTGCCCTTCATCCCGCCGTACGCCACATAGAAGATCATCAGCGCGCCCACGACGACGATCGTGACCGTCTCGGCGGCGTCCGCGGACATGCCGAGGAACCGCTCGCCCGGATGGACGCCGAGCAGCAGCGACACCAGCGCCCCGGCCCCGACCATCTGCGCCAGCAGGTAGAACACCGACACGGTGACGGTGGACACGGCCGCCGCCCGCCGCACCGGCGCCTGCCGCCGCACCCGCCGCGACAGGACGTCCCCCATCGTGAACCGGCCCGCGTTGCGCATCAGCTCGGCGAGCAGCAGCGCGAGGAGCCACGCCACCAGGAAGCCGATCGAGTACAGGAACCCGTCGTATCCGGACAGCGCGATGATCCCGGCGATGCCGAGGAACGACGCCGCCGACATGTAGTCGCCGGCGAGCGCGATCCCGTTCTGCGGGCCGGAGAACGTCCGTCCGCCGGCGTAGAAGTCGTCGGCGCCGCGCGTGTTCGCCCGCGCCCAGACCGTGATCCCCAGGGTGGTCAGGATGAAGGCGAGGAACAGCCCGAACGTCAGTCCGGATCCCGTCACCGCAGCTCACCGGCCAGCGGATCGAGCCGCCGCCGCGCGTAGACCGCGTACGCGCCCGCCAGGACGAACGTCGAGACGAACTGCAGCACGCCGAGCAGCAGCGCGACGTTGACGTGCCCCGCCACCGGCCGCGCCATGAACTCCCTGGCGAACGCGGACAGCCCGACATACGCGAAATACCACCCGAGAAAGACCGTCCCGACGGTCGTCGCGACCCGCCGGTATCTCCTTCTGAGCAACCGAAAAGCCTCATGGCTCGCGATCGGCGCGAACTGCCCCGGAGGAGCCCCCCGCTCACGCCCTTCGCGTCCCGCGACCTTCGAGTCCCCCACCATCTGGCCTCCCCTGGACCGGACGTGACTCTCCGCACTTCTGCGATCGCTCTATGAGATCAAACCTTCACCCGTCCCAACCCCCATTTGCCGAGATGCATACCTCGCCCCCCGGTCGGGCTCGAAGGCAGCGCTGCCTGGTCGGGCTCGTAGGCGGCGCTGCCCGGTCAGGTGGGGGCTCATGGGGTCTGGGTGAGGCCGATGATGTTGCCGTCCATGTCCTTCAGCACGGCGATGCGCTTGCCATCGCCCACGCCCTCGATGTCCTGGACCATCTCCGCTCCGGCCTCCAGGAGCGCCTGCACCGTCCCCTCGATGTCGTCGACGTGGTGGTAGGCGGTGGGGCCGTTCTGCCCGTGGCGGTGGCCGTTCGGGTCCAGCCCGATGTCCTGGCCGCCGACGCTGAAGCCCACGTAGTACGGTGTGTCGGCGGTGGGCTCGACACCCAGCAGGCGGCCGAACAGGGTCTTGGACTTCGCCAGGTCCTGGACGGGGTAGATGATCGTCTGAATGCCCTTGTTCATGATCGCTCCTTCGTTGCTCTCGCTGGTCACTGCTTTGACACGCACCGACGGGGGTCTGTGACCGATGGACGGGGACGAGTTTCTGGCGGACGCGTTCGAGCGGCACAGACCCCAGCTGCGGTCCGTCGCCTACCGGATGCTCGGCTCGTCGGGCGAGGCGGACGACGCCGTCCAGGAGGCGTGGCTCCGTGCCAGCCGGTCCGGTGCCGACGGCGTCGAGAACATCGGCGGATGGCTGACGACGATCGTCGGCCGCGTGTGCCTGAACATGCTCCGCTCCCGCGCCACCCGCCGCGAGGACCCGCTGGACGAACACGGCCCCGCCGCGTCCGCCGCCCCGGTAGCGCCGACCGGCCCGACCGGGGACACCGCGGCCACCCCGGAGGACGAGGCGCTGCTCGCCGACTCGGTCGGACAGGCGATGCTCGTCGTCCTCGACACGCTCGCGCCCGCCGAACGGCTCGCGTTCGTTCTGCACGACATGTTCGCGGTGCCGTTCGACGAGATCGCCCCGATCGTGGAGCGGACGCCGGCCGCCGCCCGCAAGCTGGCCAGCCGGGCGCGCCGCCGCGTCCAGGACGCGCCCGCCGCCACCGTCCACGACCTGCCCCGGATCCGCCGCGTCGTCGACGCCTTCCTCGCCGCGTCGCGGGCCGGCGAGTTCGAGGAGCTCCTCACGCTGCTCGACCCCGGCGTGCTGCTGCGCTCCGACGCCGCGGGCGTGGCGTCCGGCGCCCCGGCCCTGGTCCGCGGCGCTTCCGCGGTGGCGGAGACGTTCTCCGGACGTGCCCGCGCCGCGCGTCCCGCCGTCATCGACGGCATGGCCGGACTGGTCTGGACGGTCGGCGGCCGCCCCCGCGTCGTGTTCGACTTCACCATCGTGGACGGCCGGATCGTCGCGATCGACCTCCTCGCCGACCCCGAAACCCTCGCCGACCTCGACCTGGAGATCCCGCCCTCCTGACCCGCAGAAGTGCCGGACCCCACGCGCCGGCGCGGGCGCAGGCCGGTGGTCGGTGTCAGCGGGGGGAGCGGCGTTGTTGTTTTCGGCGGGCCTTGAAGCCCGCGACCAGCGCGACGCCGAGGACGGCGAGGCCGACCTGGAAGACCAGCTCGATCCAGTCGATCCCGTCGGTCGTGTCCACGCCGACCGACTGCGCGATCGCGGTCCCGGCGATCGCGGCCACGATGCCGACGACCACGGTCAGGATGACGCCGATGGGCTGGCGGCCCGGCAGGAGCAGCCGTCCGAGCGCGCCGATGATCGCGCCGATGACGATCGCGCTGATGATGCCTGAGATGTTCATGCCGTCCCTGTGCCCACTAAGGCTGCGCCGTCACATCGGCGCAGGTCGGCGGGCGGACGGCGGCTATTCGGCGGCCGGGTCTCGGTCGTCGTCCATGGACCGCAGGTCGCTGAACGTCAGGGCCGGGCCGCGGAGCGCCTCCGGCCGTCCGGGAGAGGCGCGCAGGCCGTCGATGAGCAGGTCGAGGTGCCGGTGCGCCAGCTCGTCGGCGACGTCGCGGGGCATCGGGCCGGGGAGGGGACGGGACAGCCGCACGAGCAGGATCCCGATGTCGCCGTGCGTGACGTCGCCGCGCAGGTCGCCGTCCTCCTGGGCGGCGGCGATGAGCCCCTGCATGACGGAGACGCCGCCGTCCCGGACGGACGCGACCTCCGCGTCGTCGAACGGGATCTCGTCGAGCAGGACGGGGAACACCGCGCCGATCCGGATGTTCAGGACGCGGTGCATGTAGCGGACCAGCGCGGCGAACGCGGTCGGCTCCTCGTCGCGTGCGCGGCGGGCCTCGTCGGCGGTGCGTTGCAGGGCGTCGAGCGCGACGGCCCTGGCCAGCGCCTTGCGGTCGGGGAACCGCCGGTACAGCGTCGCGATGCCGGTGCCCGCGCGCCGGGAGATGTCCTCCAGCGGCGCGCCAGGGCCCTGCTCGACGAACACCTCGGCGGCGGCGGCGAGGATCCGGTTGCGGTTGTCGCGCGCGTCCGCCCGTAGCGGACGTTCGGCGGTCTTCGGCTGCTGGCCCATGGGCGTCAGCGTAGCAAGCATACGGAGGTTTATCCTCCAATTGGATTTAGTCACGAATCTTGACCATCAAGATAGGTGACTATAGCGTTCTCCGCAGAGCACACACCGCCTCACCGGACGCCCCTTGAAAAGATCTTAGGAATAAGTGGAGACAGATCCTCCGGCTCGGTGCTACGGTGCAAATAAGTGGAGAGAAAACCTCCGGAAGGATTTAGATCATGAGTACCTCGCCCGCGACCCGCACCGACGACCTGCTCGTCGTCCAGGCCACCGGCACGGCGGACGTCCGCGCCGCGATCCTCACCGCCCGCGACCGGGGGCTGCCGCTCACCGTCCAGGCCACCGGGCACGGCACCCACGTCCCGCCCGACGAGGGCCTGCTGCTGAAGACGTCCCGCATGGCGCGCGTGCTGGTCGACCCGTCCCGCCGCGTCGCCCGCGTCGGCCCCGGCGCCCGCTGGAGCGACGTCATCGCCGCCGCCGCGCCGCTCGGGCTCGCGCCGCTGTCCGGCTCGCACGCGTCCGTCGGCGTCGCCGGCTACACGCTCGGCGGCGGCGTCGGCTGGCTGTCGCGCCGCTACGGCTTCGCCGCCGACCACCTGCTGCGCGCCGGCGTCGTCACCGCCGACGGCCGCGCTCTGACCGCCGACGCCGACCGCAACGCCGACCTGTTCTGGGCGCTGCGCGGCGGCAGCGGCAACTTCGGCGTCGTCACGTCCCTGGAGTTCCGGCTCCACCCGGTGTCCACGGTCTACGCGGGGACCGCCGTGTTCCCCGCCGACCGGGCCGGCGACGTGCTCACCCGCTTCCGGGACGAGGCCGAAGCCCGCCCCGACGAGCTGAGCGTCTCCATCGCCGTCACGGACCACCCCGAGCACGGCCGCGTCGTCATCGTCCGCGGCGTCTACGCGGGCGGCGCCGCCAACGGCGCCGCCGACGGCGAGCGGGCCCTGCGGTCACTGTGCCGGGCCGGCGGCCGGCCGCTCCACCAGGACTTCCGGACGATGCCGTACGCCGGCACCGACTCCCTCGGCGGCACCCCGCCCCACCACTTCCACCTGTTCGCCGGCCTGCCCGACCCGCTGATCGCCGCCATCGCCGGCAGCGGCGCGGCCGGCATCGAGATCAGGCACTGGGGCGGCGCGATGGCCCGTCCCGCCGCGGACGCCGGGCCCGTCGGCCACCGCGACGTCCCCTTCTCCCTCACCATCGACGGCTCCGCCGCGGACGCCGCGCCGCTCGCCGCCTACGCGACCGGCGGGTCGTTCCTGAACTTCCTGCACGACACGTCCAGGACGGCCACCGCCTACACGCCGGAGAACTTCCGCCGCCTCCGCGAGGTCAAGCGGACTTACGACCCGCAGAACGTCTTCCACCGCAACCACAACATCAAGCCCGCCTGACTTCCACTGGGAATCGTTGGAATGCGAGGTAACCGAAATGACCGCCACCGCTACTCCCCCGGCGCCCGCGAAGGGACTCGACCGCAAACTCGTCGCCATCGGCGTCGTGGTGGTGCTGGGCGCGATCATGTCGATCGTCGACGCGACCGCCGTCAACGTCGCCACCCGTACGCTCGCCGAGGAGTTCGGCTCTTCGATCACGACCGTCCAATGGGTCCTGACCGGTTACATGCTGGGCCTGGCGGGCGTCATCCCGATCACCGGCTGGGCCACCGAGCGGTTCGGCGCGCGGCGCGTCTGGATCACCGCGCTGCTGCTGTTCCTCGCGGGTTCCGTCCTCGCGGGCGCCGCCTGGTCGATGCCCAGCCTGATCGCGTTCCGCGTCGTGCAGGGCATCGGCGGCGGGATGATCATCCCGGTGGCGCAGACGATCCTGGCGCAGGCCGCCGGGCCCGAGCGGATGGGCCGCGTGATGGGCTTCATCGGCATGCCGATGCTGCTCGGCTCCGTCGCGGGCCCGGTCGTCGGCGGGCTGATCATCTCGACGGCGGGCTGGCGCTGGATCTTCTTCGCCAACCTCCCGCTCGGCGTGATCGCCGTCGTCGCCGCGCTCCGGCTGCTGCCGCGCTCGCCGTCGCGTCCGACGCGACTGGACGTCCGAGGCCTGCTCCTGCTCTGCACCGGCGTGACCGTGTTCGTCTACGGCACCACCGAGGCGGGACGGCCCGGCGCCCTGGACGACCCCCGCACCTGGGCCATCCTCGGCGCGGCGGCCGTGCTGATCGGGCTCTACATCCTGCACGCCCGCACCCGGCAGGCGCTGATCGACATCGCGCTCTTCCGCAACCGCGCCTTCACGGCCGCCGCGGTCACCAACGTCGTCGTCGCCGTCGCGCTGTTCGGCGTCCTCGTCCTGCTGCCGCTGTATTGGCAGATCGTCCGGGGCCACGGCCCCCTCGCCACCGGTCTCCTGCTCGCCCCGCAGGCGCTGGGCGCGGCGGTGGCCATGCCCCTGGCCGGACGGCTCACCGACCGGCTCGGCGCCGGTGTCGTCGTCCCCACCGGGATCGTCCTCGGCCTGCTCGGAACGGCCGCCTACACCCAGGTCCACGCGGACACCTCGCCCGTCCTGCTGGCCGCCGCCCTGTTCGTCATCGGGCTCGGCCTGGGCGCGACGATCATGCCGTCGATGGCGGCCGCCTACCAGGCCCTGCCGGGACCGCTGATCCCGCGCGCGACCAGCGCGATCAACACGCTTCAGCGGATGGGCGCGTCCGTGGGCACCACCGCGCTGGCGGTGATCCTGCAACACGAGATCACCGCCCAGTCGCCGGGGCTCGCCGGGGCGGCGCTGGCCCCGCTGCCGGACGAGGCCCGCGTCCAGGTGGCGCCGCTCCTGGCCACCGCCTTCGGCCACGCCTTCTGGATCGCCCTGATCATCGGCGCGATCGCGGTCATCCCCGCGCTACTGCTCCCCCGCAAGTGATCATCACCACCCCACCGCCCGGCCGGGGCTAACGGTGCGAGACCCGCATCGGGACGGCTCCGGCCGGACGGTAGGTGATCTCCGCGCGTCCGGGCACGGTCAGGCCCGGCGCCAGATCGAGCCGGTGCGTACGGCTGATCGTCGCGAGCAGCAACGTCGCCTCCAGCATCGCGAAACCGGCCCCGACGCAGATGCGCCGACCGCCCCCGAATGGCAGATACGCATATCTGGGACGATCCGATTCCCCCATGAACCGCTCCGGCCGGAACCCCTCGGGATTGGGCCAGAACTCCACATTCCGATGCAGCAGATAAGGCGGGACCGCCACCGTCGACCCGGCCGGAATCGTCACTCCCGCGACGACGTCGTCCTCGACCGCGTCGCGCTCGATGGTCCACGCCGGGGGATAGAGCCGCATGGCCTCCGAAAGGACGGCGCGCGTCCAGGGGAGCCGATCGACGTCCTCCGCCTGCGGGTCCCTTCCGCCGAGCACCTCGTCGACCTCGTTTTCCAGCCGCTCCCGCGCGGCCGGATATCGGGAAAGCAGCACGAAGGTCCATGCGAGCGAGGCGGCCGTCGTCTCGTGTCCGGCCAGGAGGAGCGTCAGCACCTCGTCGCGCAGTTCGTCCTCGGAAAGCCCGCCGCCGTCTTTCAGCAGATCGAGCAGTTCCCCGCCGGACACTTTGACGACCCTCTCGACCATTCCGTCGAGATGCGTAATCCCGTCTTTCAACCACGGCACACGCGTGTAAACTCCGCGCCGCGCCGCCGCACCCGGCAGGAACGTTCCGAGGACGGCGGCCCGCTGAAGCGCCTCAAGCGAACGTCCCGTCCTGGTCGCCTCTCCGGCCAGTTCGCTGCCGAACAGGGCGCGTCCTACCACGTCCAACGTGAGCCGCCGCAGCTGCTCCGCCGCGTCGAGCAGCACCCCGTCGGGCCACCGCCGAACGGCCCCGCGCGTGATCTCCACCATCCGCGGCGCGAACGCGACAACGTGCCGCTGCGCGAACACCGGCTGCACGAGCCGCCGATGCCGCCGCCACGTCTCCCCCTCGCTCGTCAGCAGCCCATCCCCGAGGAAGGCCCGCAGCGGACGATACGTGAACGCCTTCACATAGTTGTCCTGCCGGGCCACCAGAACATGCTCCGCATGCTCAGGCCGCGACAGCAGAAAGAACGACCGCCGCATGCCGAACGGGACCTGAACCGCGTCGCCGTACCGCCGGGCCAGCGCGCCGTACGTCCCGAGCGGATTCCGGGCCATCCGCCCCCACCACCGAGCGGCGTCCACTCCGGCCCTGGGCCCGGCCACACTTCGCTGATACGTCAGCAACCTCATGCCCACAACCGTAAATCCCCAGTGCCGCCTGGCACAGGCCGCCAACGCCCCCATCCACACGCGGACGATCGCCACCAAGGCCCTGCACTGGCAAAGCCGGGCGGCCGAGGCAGTCCCCTGGCACGTCCAGGATTCGCATCGACCACCCTCGCCAGCACGCAGACCTGACAGGTCGGCTCGGGAATGCCCGCGCAAATCCTTCGGCTTCAGAAAACCGGAGGCTTCCCCAACCGAATAGGGCTTCCCGGCCCGCCCACGACCGGTCCTTCTGGCCATAGATTGGCAAGGTCGGTCGGGGTGAGCGGAGCCCGGTAGGCGGCCTGGAGCACCTTGCGGGAAACGTCGGCATCGGCCTCGGATAGAGCCGCGAACCAATCGAATCCGGCCGGATATGACCACATGTAGCTACGGTGCTGGAGGTCGGCTCCGCGGTCGGCGAGGTAGCGGGCGATGCTCTTGTCCGTCCACCATGGAACGGCCGTCCGCACATAGTCGGCGCATTCACCGACGGGCGCACCGTCATTGATGGCCCGGTGCACCTCCGCGAGGATGAGCTGGCTGTAATGGGAAAGCCGGAGGCGGGCGATGAGCACTTTGTCCTCGGGCAGCAGGAACAGCGGCCATGCTTGGGCGATGCCCTCGAACATCACCTGGAACGGCGAGTGAATGCTGAACAGCCGCACCCAGGGGACGTCCTCGGCCTCCGCGTGCGCGGTGTAGCCGGCGCTCTGCAGCCCGTGCCCGAGCACCTCGTGCAGGGCGAACTGCCGGGCGCCCGTCTGGGTGAACTCGACGTTCGGAAGGTTCAGGCGCAGCCGGACGTCCTGTCCCGCACCGTCCAGCCAGTACGCCCAGTAGGCCTCCACCTCGGCGGTCTCGATCGTCAGGCGGTAGGGCGCGGTGCTGCCGGTCGCCTCGCGGACGACGGGCTCCAGCTCCTCGGTGGCCTGCCGGATCGCGTCGGGCGCCTCGCTCACGTCGAGAAGCCCCTCGGCCTCCCGCAGCTCGGCGTTGGTCCGAGCACCCCAGCCGATGCCGAGATCGGCGCACGCGTCCCGGGCCTGCTCGGCGAGCTCCACCAGGTACTCGTCGGGCCACCCGGCCGTGCCGCACCCCTGGGTCGCCCGGACGTAGTCGTCGAGGGGACGCCGCTCCCCGATCAGCGCTCCGAGATAGGCCAGATCAGCGTCGATCCGCGCCGCGAGCTGCCCCGTCGCCTCGGAGCGCAGCTCGGTGAACCGGCGGTGGACGCTCAACCGGTCGGTGGCCGGCTCGGCGACGTTACGGCCCGGGGCACAGTCGAAATCGACGATCGGCGATCCACCGTGGCCGACCTCGTAGGCGTCCCAGGCCCGGAGCAGGGTCTCGATCTCGTCGCGCAGGTTCATGGGGGATACGTCCCGTCGGAGAGGGAAGGCGTGCAGATCATTCTCATCGCCGACATCGCCCACCAAGTAGACCCAAACAAGGTCATCTTCCACAAACCCCTCAACTAGACCTTGTCCACATCCCCTCCCGCCCCAGGTGAACGCCCCACACCACGAAAGTCCCGCCACGGACTCTCCGCCGACCCTCCCGCAACCACCCATTCCGCACAGCCCCGAATCCCGCCCGCAAGCCACAGAAGTCCTTGCCGCACTCCCCGCGACTCACACCGAAGTCGTCCGGCCAGGTCTCGCGCAGGTGTCTCTGGCGTGGAGCCGGCGAGGGGACTTGAACCCCTAACCTTCTGTTTACAAGACAGATGCTCTGCCAATTGAGCTACGCCGGCGGGCTCGTCCGCATCGTAGTCGACTTGGTGGGGGGCTTGTGCGGGGGTGTGTGGGGGGTGGGGAAGTTTTTCCGGGTGGGGTGTCGATTTGGGTGGGGGCGTTCGTGTAGGGGGTGAGAGGTCGTCGTTGTGAGGAGGAGTCGTGGGGAAGCTGGTGCTGGTCGAGCATCTGACGTTGGACGGGGTCATGCAGGGCCCCGCGGCGCCTGATGAGGACACGCGCGGTGGGTTCGTCCGCGGTGGGTGGGGCGTTGCGGGGAACGACGAGGTCATGGGCTCCGTGCTGGGGAAGGGCCTGGGGCGGCATGGGGCGATGCTGTTCGGACGGTGGACGTACGAGCAGTTCTTCGGGTTCTGGCCCCATCAGACCGACAATCCGTACACGGATGCGCTGAACCGGGCGCGGAAGTACGTGGTGTCGCGGACGCGGCGGGAACTTACGTGGGAGAACTCGGTGCTGGTGCCGGACGTCGGGGACGTCGCCAAGATCAAGGAGGGCGAGGACCTCACGGTGCTGGGGAGCGGGGAACTCGCAGGGGAGCTGATGCGGCGAGGGCTCGTTGACGAATGGCTGTTGATGGTCCATCCGCTCGTGCTGGGGACGGGACGAAGGCTGTTCGACGGCGTCGAGGTGGAGTTGCGGCTCGTGGATTCGGTGGTGACGACCACCGGGGTCGTGATCGCGACGTATCGGGGCAGGGAGGAAGCATGAAGCTGTATGCGCTCAACATGATCCAGCCCGTGGGCGAGAAGCCGCCGCCGGAGGCGCTGGACAAGGTGATGGCGGAGCTCGCGGGGGTCCGGCGGGATCTGGAGGCCCGGGAGGCGTGGGTGTTCGGGAGGGGGTTGCACGGCCCCGAGGCGAGCACCGTGGTGCGGCTCAGGGACGACGAGGTGATCGCGACGGACGGGCCGTGGACGGAGGGCAAGGAGTTCATCGGCGGGATCATCATCATCGAGGTGGAGGACCTGGACGCCGCGCTCAAGGTCGCGGCGCGGTACGCGCAGGTGACGGGACTGCCGATGGAGGTGCGGCCGTTTCAGGGCGAGGCCTGATCGAGCGAGTCTTCCGCGAGGAGCATGGGCGTGCGGTGGCCGTCCTGGTCCGGGTCTTCGGCGATGTCGACGTGGCCGAGGAGGCGGTGCAGGACGCGTTCGCCGAGGCGGTGAAGCGGTGGCCGGAGGGCGGGACGCCGCCGAGCCCGGCCGGATGGATCATCACGACGGCGCGGAACAAGGCGATCGACCGGCTGCGGCGGGAGGCGGCGCGGGACGGCAAGCAGGCGCAGGCCGCGCTGGTAAGCGTGGCGGAACCGGTCGAGGAGGGCGTCGTGCGGGACGAGCGGTTGCGGCTCATGTTCACGTGCTGCCATCCGGCGCTGGCGCTGCAGGCGCGGGTGGCGTTGACGCTGCGGCTGCTGGGCGGGTTGACGACGGCGGAGATCGCGCGGGCGTTCCTGGTGCCGGAGAAGACGATGGCGCAGCGGCTGGTGCGGGCCAAGGGGAAGATCCGGGACGCGGGGATTCCGTACCGGGTGCCGGAGGAGGCGGATCTCCCGGGACGGCTGCCGGGGGTGCTCGCGGTCGTCTACCTCGTGTTCAACCAGGGGTACGGCGGGCGGGACGAGCTGGCGGCGGAGGCGATCAGGCTGGGCCGGGTGCTGGCGGAGCTGATGCCGGACGAGCCCGAGGTGCTGGGGCTGCTGGCGTTGATGCTGCTGATCGAGTCGCGTAAGGGCGCCCGGATACGGGACGGCGAGCTCGTCCTGCTGGCCGACCAGGATCGCGGGTCGTGGGATCGAGCGCTCGTGGACGAGGGCCAGGCGCTGGTGCGGCGGTGCCTGCGGAGGAACCGGCCGGGGCCGTACCAGCTCCAGGCGGCGATCAACGCGGTGCACAGCGACGCGGCGCGGGCCGAGGACACGGACTGGGGCCAGATCCTCCAGTTGTACGACCAGCTGATGGCGGTGGCACCGAGTCCGGTGGCGGCGCTGAACAGGGCCGTCGCGGTGGCGGAGGTCGAGGGCGTCGAGGAGGCCCTGGCGGTCGTGGACGGGCTCGACCTCGGCCAGTACTACCTGTTCCATGCGATCCGCGCCGATCTGCTGCGGAGGCTCGGGCGGGGCGCGGAGGCCGTGGCGGCCTATGACGAGGCCATCGAACGGACGGAGAACCAGGCCGAGCTGGATTTCCTGAGAGGCCGCCGGCTCAGCGTGACCGATTGAAGGCCGGGCCGACCGGCTCAGCGGGTGCGGTTGAAGGTCTGGCCGGCGACGAGGGCGCCGAGGGCGATGGTGAATCCGACGATCTGCCAGGGCGCGAGCGTCTGTCCGAGGATCAGCAGTCCGGCCATGGTGGCGATCATCGGGTTGGTGAGGCCGAGCAGGGACACCGACGTCGCGGGGAGCCGGTCGATGCCGCGGAACCACAGCGCGTACGCGATCGCGGTGCCGACGAGTCCGAGGTAGGCGAAACCGAGGACGTTCCCGCCGGTGATGGTCGGCGGGACGCCTTCGAAGGCCAGGGTGAACGGGGCGAGGACGAGGCCGCCGACGGTGAGCTGCCAGCCGGTCATCACGAGCGGCGATTCGGGGCGTCCCCACTTCTTGGCCAGGACGATCGCGGTGGCCATCAGGGACGTCGCGGTGAGCATGGCGCCGATGCCGAGCGGGTCGAGGCGGGCGTCGGAGCTCAGGGTCAGCAGCGCCACGCCGCCGGTGCCGGCGAGCGCCGAGTACAGCACGGCGCGGGCGGGACGGACCCGCAGGACGCCGAGGGACAGCAGCGCCACGACCAGCGGCTGGACGGAGCCGATGGTGGCGGCGACCCCGCCGGGCAGCCGGTAAGCGGCGAAGAAGATCAGCGGGAAGAAGGCGCCGAAGTTCAGCATGCCGAGGACGATCGACTTCCACCACCACTCGCCGCGCGGGAGGCGCCGGGTGACGGCGAGCAGGATCAGTCCGGCGGGCAGCGCGCGGAGCGTGGCGGCCAGCAGGGGGCGGTCGGCGGGAAGCAGCGTGGTGGTGACGACGTAGGTGGTGCCCCAGCTCGCGGGCGCGAAGGCGGCGAGGGCGAGGTCGGTCGTGTAGCTGGTCCGGGGGCGCGGCAGGGCCAGGGCGGCGGTCAACGGGATCACCTCGACGTTCGGGGGCCGGACGGACGGCGGTTGTGCCAACGTCAAGCCTCTGAACGTTAAGACTATTCCCGTTGAAGAAAATCAGCGGGCGCGGAGGCGGCTGACCTCGTAGAGGGCGATCCCGGCGGCGACGCCCGCGTTGAGCGACTCGGCCCGGCCCGGCATCGGGATCGTGACCAGCAGGTCGCACGTGTCGGCGACCAGGCGTCCGAGCCCCTTGCCCTCCGAGCCCACGACCAGCACGAACGCGCCGGACGCGACCTCCAGGTCGGCGACGGCGACGGCGCCGCCCGCGTCCAGCCCGGCGACGAAGCAGCCCGCCTTCTGGTACGCCTTCAGCTGCCGGGTCAGGTTCGTGGCCTGCGCGACGGGGACCGTGGCGAGCGTGCCCGCGGACGACTTCCACGTCCCGGCGGTGACCCCGGCCGCCCGCCGCTCAGGCACGACGACCCCGGCGGCGCCGAACGCGGCCGCGGACCGGACGATCGCGCCGAGGTTGCGCGGATCGGTGATCCCGTCCACCGCGACGATCAGCGGCGCCGTCCCGGTGAGCAGGTCGTCGGGGTGCGCGTACCGGTACGGCTTGACCTGCAGCGCGATGCCCTGGTGGACGGCGCCGTCCGTCATCCGGTCGAGCTCGTTCTTGCCCGTCTCCAGGAGCGGGATCCGCCGGTCGGCGGCGATCTGGATCGCCTCGCGGACGCGCTCGTCGGTGCTGGACATCGTGTAGAGCGTCGTCCCCGGGACCCCGGCGCGCAGCGCCTCGACGACCGGGTTGCGTCCGGTGACCAGCTCCGGGACCTCGCCGTTCGCGCGCCGCGCCCCGGCCGGACGGCCGGCACGCCCGGCGGCGCGGTCCCGGTCGCGGGTCTCGGCGGCGGCCTGCGCGCGGCCGCCGGGGCCGAGCGTCGAGGTGCCGGTGCGCTTGGCGCTCTTGACGGCGCGGGCCTTCTGGCGCTTGCCGTGCCAGTGCCGGTCCTCGGCCTTGGGAGTCGGTCCCTTGCCCTTGCGCTTGGCCATGATCGGTACGCCCCTCGCGACGGTTTGCGGTTCGCCCGCCCTCGTGACTCGCCGGGGCGGCTCGGATTTCAGCGGGACGGCGGCGAACCCCCGCGCACGTCTGATTTTATCCGCCGTGCACACCACAAATGCGCACCGCGCCTTGCACACCGCGCACGCCGGGGTCAGTCGCGCTTGAGTTCCCAGCGGGCGCCCTGCGGGGTGTCCTCGACGAGGATGCCCGCCTCGGACAGGCTGTCGCGGATCGCGTCGGCGGACGCGTAGTCCTTGCGCGCGCGCGCCGCCTGCCGCTGCTCCAGCGCCACCGTGACGAGCGCGTCCACGACGGGACGGAGGTCGTCCTCACCGCCGCGTCCCCAGTGCGGGGAGAGCGGGTCGACGCCGAGGACGTCCGCCATCGCCCGGACGTCCGCGAGGCGGCGCCGGACCACGTCGTGATCGCCGGACGCGAGCGCGCTGTTCCCCTCCCGGACGGTTTCGTGCAGCACGGCCAGGCCGTGCGGGACGCCCAGGTCGTCGTCCAGCGCGGCGGCGAAGGCGGCGGGCACGGCCGGCGAGGGCGCGACCGCGCCGACGATCTCCGAGGCCCGCGTGGCGAAGCCCTCGATGCGCTGGTAGGCGGAGACGGCCTCGGCCAGGGACGCGTCGGTGTAGTCCATCAGCGACCGGTAGTGCGCCGAGACCAGGTAGTACCGCACCTCGGCCGGACGGGCCTTGCCCAGCAGATCGGGCAGCAGCACCACATTGCCGACGGACTTGCTCATCTTCTCGCCGTCCACGGTGAGCAGCCCGTTGTGCAGCCAGTAGCGGGCGAAGCCGTCCCCGGCCGCCCGGGACTGGGCGATCTCGTTCTCGTGGTGCGGGAAGATCAGATCGACGCCGCCGCCGTGGATGTCGAACACGGGCCCGAGGTACTTGGTCGCCATCGCCGAGCATTCCAGGTGCCAGCCGGGACGCCCCTCGCCCCACGGCGTCTCCCAGGTCGGCTCGCCCGGCTTGGCGCCCTTCCAGAGCGCGAAGTCGCGCGGGTCGCGCTTGAGGTCCTCGTTGGGCGTGTCGCCGGTCGACCGCATGTTCTCCAGCTGCTGGTTCGACAGCTCGCCGTAGTGGTCGGACCACGACTTGACGTCGAAGTACACGTCGCCGCCGACCGGGTAGGCGTGCCCCTTGTCGATCAGCCGGCGCATCAGCGCGATCATCTCGGGGACGTGCCCGGTGGCGCGCGGCTCGATCGTCGGGGGCAGGCAGCCGAGCAGGTCGTAGCCCTGCGTGAACACCCGCTGGTTGCCCTCGGCGACCGCGAACCACGGCACGCCCCGCTCCGCCGCGACCGCGATGATCTTGTCGTCGATGTCGGTGACGTTGCGCGCGAACGTCACCTCGTAGCCGGACGCGCGCAGCCACCGCAGCAGCACGTCGTAGATCACGCCCGACCGAAGATGCCCGATATGGGGGGACGCCTGCGGGGTGGCACCGCACACGTACATCCCCACGCGGCCCTCTTCGAGGGGCTCGAACGTGCGGACGCTGCGGGTGCCGGTGTCGTAGAAGCGCAGACTCACGAACACAGGTTATTGGAATCGCGTGTACCTCGTAGCGCAGAGCGCCGCAAGGCGCTATGCCAATCGGTCATAGGGCCCGCCACAGCGCCTCGTGTCCAAGGGCCCGCACAGTGCCTTGTGTCCATCGGAATGTCCTTATCGGGTCAGCCGGGCGGCGCGGGATTCGAGGTAGCGCCGTTCCGGGAGGCTGGTCGTGGTGCGGGCGGCCCGCCGGTACGCCTCCCGCGCCGCGCCCGCGTCCCCCGCCAGTTCGAGCAGATGCGCCCGGACGGCGGCGAGCCGGTGATGTCCGGACATGCGGTCGTCGGCGGCGAGGGGCCGCAGCAGGTCGAGCCCGGCGGACGGTCCGTCCACCATCGCGACCGCGACGGCCTCGTTCAGCGTGACCATCGGGTTCGGCGCCAGGCGCGACAGCAGCCGGTAGAGGGCGAGGATCTGCCGCCAGTCGGTGTCCTCGGGCCGCGCCGCCTCCGCGTGGACGGCGGCGATCGCGGCCTGGAGCTGGTACGGGCCGGGCGGCGACCAGGTGAGCGCGTCGGTGATCAGCGCGGTGCCCTCGTCGATCTCGTCGCGGTTCCAGAGCGTCCGGTCCTGTTCGGTGAGGGGGATCAGCAGGCCGTCGTCGCCGCTGCGGGCCGCGCGGCGGGCGTCGGTCAGGAGCATGAGGGCCAGCAGGCCGGAGACCTCGCCGTCGTCGGGCAGGAGCCGGTGCAGCGCGCGGGCCAGCCTGATCGCCTCCGCGGTGAGGTCGGCGCGTTGCAGGTCGGGTCCGCTGGACGCGGTGTAGCCCTCGTTGAAGACCAGGTACAGGACGTGCAGGACGGCCCGCAGCCGCTCGTCGCGCTCGTCCGGCGGCGGGGGCGCGAACCGGGCCCCGCTCGCCTTGATCTTCTGCTTGGCGCGGCTGACCCGCTGCGCCATCGTGGCCTCCGGCACGAGGAACGCGCGGGCGATCTGCACCGTCGTGAGGCCGCCGACGGCGCGCAGCGTCAGCGCGACCTGCGACGACGGCGACAGCGCCGGATGGCAGCACAGGAACAGCAGGGTCAGCGTGTCGTCGCGGTCGGCGGGGCGGGCGTCGTCGTCCGGGGCGGGGGTCTGGGCCGTCTCGTCGCGGCGCTCCCGCGTGAACACGGCGGCCTCGCGGTCGCGGCGGGCGCGCTCGCTGCGCCACTGGTCGGTGAGCCGCCGCGTCGCGACGGTCAGCAGCCAGCCGCGCGGGTTCTCCGGGACGCCGTCCTGCGGCCACTGGACGGCGGCGGCGAGCAGCGCCTCCTGGACGGCGTCCTCGCAGGCGTCGAACGCCCCGTGCCGCCGGACGAGCGTGCCGAGGACCTGCGGCGCGAGCGTGCGCAGCAGGTCCTCGACGGCGGCGGGGACCGTCACATCTCCGTCCCGGCATCGTTCATGATCGCCCGGACCTCCAGGCGCCCGCCGAACCGGACGTCCGGCCAGCGCTTGGCGATCTCCACGGCCCGCTCCTCCGTCTCGCAGTCGACGGTGAGGTAGCCGGCGAAGTGCTCCTTGGCCTCCAGGAACGGGCCGTCCGTCACGGCCGGCTGCCCGCCCTTCTCCAGGACGGTCTTCGTCGTGGACGGATCGGCCAGCGCCTCCCCCGCGACCCACTCGCCGGACTCGGCCAGCTCCCGCATAATCGCGTCGACCTCGGCGAACATGGCGTCGCGCTCCCGCTCCGTCAGCTCCTCCGCGAAACCGGGACGGTTGTAGATCAGCAGCATGTATTTCACGGTCGTGTCTCCTCGTGTCGTCGATGAGCGGCGGCGGACCCCGGACGGGCCGGCCGTCACCATTCGATCGGAGCGGCGAACGCGTTCTCGACATCCCCGCGAGAAATCCGCGAAAAAATCTTCAGGAAGGTTCGGTCAGGTCTCTGACCTGGTGACACAGTGCCGTGAACGCCAGCGCGTCCGGCATCTGCGCGGCCACGGTCAGCAGGTCCGTCCAGCCTCCGGCGGCGTGCACGGTCACCAGACCGTTGTCGATCTCGACGGCCCGGACGGCCGGCCACGGGACCCGCTCACCGTCCTTCTCGACGCCGTCCAGGTCGACGCTGAACGGGACCAACCGGACGGTCTCCCGCGCCTTCACCGCCGCCAGGTGGCGCGGCACGATCCGGGCGGTGACCTCCTCGGCGACGGCCACCCCGAGGGCCTCCACGTCCGGGATGTCGTCGCCGAACCGCAGCACGCTCCCGTCCTCCGCGACGATCGTGAACGACCAGCGGGTGCGTTCGTCCGGCTCGTCCCGCACCCCGGACACGGTGACCGACGTCAGCTCGTCCCACGCGTAGTCGGCCTCGCCGCCGGGCCCGGTGATCTTCAGGCCGCCGGTGTGGAGGGCGACGACCCGGGCGCGGACGCGCAGCCGGGCGCGTCCGACGATCCAGCCGACCGTGCCCGCGTAGCCCATGGAGACCAGGAGCGCGGGGACGCCCACCCACCACACGCGGTCATGCAGATAGACGACGGCCGCCGGCACGAGGGCCAGCGAGGCCAGGCCCAGCAGCGCGAGCCAGGCCAACGTGCGGCGGCTGGCGGCCCGGCCGTCGAACGTCCGGACCGGCTCGCCGAGGCGATCCCCCGGAATCGCGGCCTCCTCTCGGATGTCGTCGTGCATACCGTACGTCGCCGCTCATATCGCTCGCAGCGTGACGTGATCATCCGGAATGGACGAGCCCGCGGCGCCCGCGCTGGCTAATCTCGCCTAAGACCCCTCAGGCGCCCCTTCCCGGAACGAGAGACATGCCAGCAGATCCCACCCGGCCCTCCTTCACCCCGGCGCAGCGGCGCCTGCTCACGGCCCTCGCCGGCCTCCTCGTCGCCGCGCTGGCGGGCGCCGCGTACGCGCTGACCTACGACGTGCTCCGCGAACTCGCCCTGCTCGGCGGCGTCAGCGACCGCTGGGCGCCGCTGTACCCGGCGATCGCGGACACCCTCACCGCGATGACGATCCTGTCCCTGGCGATCACCCGGAACGCGCGCTGGTGGACGCGGCTGCTCCGCTGGACGCTCCTGCTCCTCCTCGTCGCGGGGGGCGCGGCCGTGGCCGTCCAGGACTCGGTCTGGGGCATGTCCGAGCTGCCCCGCGACGCCGTCCGCGCGGGCGTGGCCGTGGCGCCGCACATCATGCTGGTGTTGGCCGTCTGGCTGTGGCTGACGATGTTCAAGCAGATCCGCGTGGCCCGTCCGGCCGCCGACGACGCCGCGCCCGTCGAACCGCAGCGCGGCCACGTGAAGGTCCTCGAACCGGCCGCGCCCGAGCCGTTGGCCCTGGAGGCCCCATCGCACCCTGAACAGCCGGAGCCCCACCTGACGTCCCCCGACCTGACGTCCCCTGACCTGGCGGGGTTCGGGGCGGGCGAGGCCGATGGGCCGGAGGCCGACACCGGGCCGGAGCCGCCGCTCCCCTTCCTGGACGACGATCCCGAGCCGCTCATCCCCTTCACCTCCGAAGAACCGCAGACCTCCGGGCCCGCCCCAGACCTCGATGTCGAGGACGACGCCGCCGAGACGCCCGAGCGGAGCCCTTCGCCCGAGCGGAGCCTGTCGCCTGATCAGAGTCTGTCGTCCGAGCCGGACCCGCCGCCGCTGGACACCCTCCCCGAGCCGCGCCCGAGCCTCGACCCCCCGGCCTCCCCGCCCGCACTGCTGCCCACCGACGTCGAGCTGGTCAGGACCCGCGATCACGGCGGCGCGGAGGAACGTCCGGTCGCGTCGACGACCCGTCCCGACCTGGTGATGCCCGGGCCCTACGCCGGTGACGCCGACGAGGACCATGCCCAGCCCGCCGACCGCGCCGAGGACCCCGACGCCGGCGACGCGGAGGACGGCTCCCCGGCCAGGGACGTGAATCCGCCGCCGTCGAGCAACTTCCGCAGCGGCCCCACCCCGCCCGCCGACTGAACGGCGTGACGGGGCCCGGCAGCGGGGTACCCCCACGCCATGGGCGCCCTACTCGCTCGGCTGATCGACGACGCCGCGCTCGTCCCGCCGGACGCCGCGCCGGACGTCCCGCACGAGGCCCCGTCTGGACGCGTCCCGATGGACGAGGCACTGGCGGCGCACCGTGAGACCGCCCGCGACCCGGCCGCCGGACGGTTCCTGTGCCCGGCGTCGCGGTTCGCCGAGCTGCGGGAGCATCTCGTCCCCGAGGACCTCCTCGACCTCGGCGTGATCGCGGACACCGGGCTCGACGACCTGCCGGAGACGCTGGACGCCGTCCGCGCCGAGCCGCGCGTCCGGCCTTCGGCGGTGCTGATCGCGCTTCCCGAGGACGCCGACCAGGCCCGGACCGCCGCCGTCACGATCGCCCGGCTCCCGTCCGGCGTCCCCGCGCACATCGAGGTGCGGCGCTCGCCCGGATGGCGGGACGCGCTCGACCGCATGTCCGCCGCGCGGGACCACGGCGTCCCACTGGGCGCCGTCCACCGCCTGGACGGCCCGGCCGCGGACACGGCGGCGTTCATCTCGGCGTGCGCCGAACGCGGCCTGCCCTTCACCTGCGCGGTCTGTCCGCATCGCGCCGTCCGGCAGCGGGACCACCACAGCGTCCTGAACGTCCTGCTCGCCACCGCCCGCGCGGCAGCCGCCCACGCGGAGCACGGACACGCCGACGACGTCCGGCAGGTGCTCGAACGCACCGACCCCACGGGCCTCGCCGCCGACCTGCTGGCGCTGACCGGCGCCGAAGCGCGGGCCACGCGGCGCCTGCTGCTTTCGTTCAGCACGCCCGGCGCCCGCGCCGCCCTGTCCGCGCTCGCCCTGATCAGAGCGCCCGCCGCCTGACCCGGCCCGCGCCACCGGATGAAAGGGACGCGCCGGGGAAGATATGGCTCCATGACGACCGATTCGTGGGTCGAGATCGACGCGGACGGCGGCTTCGGCGTGGAGAACCTGCCGTACGGGATCTTCTCGCGCCCGGGCGAGCTTCCCCGCGCCGGCGCGGCCATCGGCGATCGGGTCCTCGACCTGGCGGCGATGTCCGAGGCGGGCCTGGTCGAGGACCGCCGCTACTTCGCCTCGGGTTCGCTGAACGCCTTCATGGTGGCGGGACGCGCCGCCTGGGAGACGAACCGCGCGCGGCTCGTCGAGGTGCTCACCGACGAGTCGTACCGCGACCAGGTCGAACCGCACCTCATCCCCGTCGCGGACGTGGAGCTGCGGCGCCCCTTCGAGGTCGCGGACTACGTCGACTTCTACTCCTCCGAGCACCACGCCAGGAACACCGGACGGATCTTCAACCCGCGCGACGAGCCGCTGCCGTCCAACTGGAAGCGGCTGCCGATCGGCTACCACGGGCGCGCGGGCACCGTGTACCCGTCCGGGACGCCGATCATCCGTCCGTCCGGGCAGCGCAGGACGCCCGGCGAGCCTGAGCCGTCGTTCGGCCCCTCGCTCCGGCTGGACTTCGAGGCGGAGGTCGCGTTCGTCGCCGGGGTGCCGTCCGTCGCCGGGCGCGGCGTCCCGACCGGCGCGTTCCGCGACCACGTGTTCGGGTTCGTCCTGCTGAACGACTGGAGCGCCCGCGACCTGCAGGCCTGGGAGTCGCGGCCGCTCGGCCCGTTCCTCGGCAAGTCGTTCGCGACGTCGATCTCGTCCTGGGTCGTGCCGGTCGCCGCGCTGGAGCCCGCGCGCGTCGCACCGCCGGGACAGGACCCGTCCCCGCTCCCCTACCTGCGCTGCGACGAACCGTGGGGCCTGGACCTGCACCTGGAGGTCCTGATCAACGGCCAGGTCGCCAGCCGTCCCCGCTTCGCGTCGATGTACTGGACGTCGCCGCAGCAGCTCGCCCACGCCACGGTCAACGGCGCCCCGCTGCGCACCGGCGACCTGTTCGCGTCCGGGACCGTCTCGGGCCCCGAACGCGACCAGCGCGGCTGCATGCTGGAGCTCAGCTGGAACGGCCAGGAACCCCTGCCGCTGGGCGACGGCACCGAACGCACGTTCCTGGAGGACGGCGACACGGTCACGATCCGGGCCCAGGCCCCGGGCGCGTCCGGTTCCCGCATCACCTTCGGCGAGGTCACCGGCACCGTCCACCCCACGCGCGCCTAGCCCACCCTTAGCCCGCCCTCCGGCCTCCGGCCTCCGCTCCAGACCGGCGCACTCCACCTGCTCCAGGCCCGCCCGCTTCTAGTCCGCCTGGGTCGGCAACGCTCGCGTGAGGTCTTGTTCGGCCCGCGCGTCGAGGCGCTCCCAGCCCGCGAGCGCCCGAGCGAGCTCGTCACGATCACCGTGCAGGCGCCAGCGGGCCCGGGCGAGGCAGGCCGCCGCCCACCCGTTCTCCTCGGCGAGCGGAGCGGCGGACGCCACCAGCTCCGCCGCGTCCGGAAGCCCCGCCGCCACGGCCAGCTCCGCCCCCGCCGCCCGCGCGTACGCCAGGTACGGATCCAGCGGCGTGTCGACGGCGAAGGCCTCCCGCACGAGGGCCTCGGCGCCGTCGAACCGTCCGTCATGGACGGCCAGCCGCGCGTCGACGAACACCGTGACCGCCGCCGTCCGAAGCGGGGCGCCGCCCGCCACCTCCCCGGTCCGGGACCGCCACAGCGCGACCGATCCCGGCTCCCCGAGCATCCCGGACGCCAGCACGGTCGTGCACACCGCCGGAAGCATCCAGCCCGGCGCGGGCCGCCCCGCCCGCTCCCACTGGTCCCACATCCGCTCGGCGTGCCCGATCGCGTCGCGGAACCGTCCGGTCAGCGCGAGCGGCTGGACGAGGCGGCTCGCCGTGATGTGGGTGTCGCTCAGCAGGTCGTCGTCCATGCCCGCGCGCGCCGCCGCCATCCCGCCGCGCAGTTCCCCGGCCATGATCGCGTAGACGCAGGCCCGGCCGTAGGTGTTGCAGATCTCCGGCGCGCAGTACGGGTCGTCGCGGTCCATGGACGGCAGCAGGTCCAGGCGTTCCCGGGTGATGCGGTCGGCGTCGCGGAGCCGTCCGGCCCGGAGCGCCGCGGTCGCCGCCACGCACAGCCCCGAGCTGATCAGCACCGGGTCCGCGGTGGTCCGGGCCGCGGCGAGGGCGGACGGGGCCGACGCCGGGTCCGGTGCGCCCCTGTCCGGCCCGTCCAGCCAGGCTCGCGCCACGGCCAGGCACGCCGCCACCTCCGGATCGTCCACCCGCTCCGCCTCCGCAGCCCCGGCCGCTCCGGCCGCCTCGAAGGCGTCGGTGAGGAGGCCGCTCAGGCGCTCGCGCGAGACGTCGGTCTCGAACGCCTCAGGGAACCGGCACGCCGTCTCCACCGCGCGCGCCAGGTCGATGGCCCGGCCGCGCGGGTCCCCGGCCCGCCGCGCCTGCTCGGCCGCCTCCAGCAGCAGCTCGAACACATGCTGGTTGGACGTGGTGCTCACGTGCGCGCACCCGGCTCCCGCCCGCAGGTCCGCGGCCGCCGAGGCGGCGTCCGGCGCGATCGCGGCGGCGGTCCGGTAGTGCGCGAACGACTCCAGCAGGTGCCGGCGGGCGAACGTCAGGTGCGCCAGCGCGCTCGCCAGCCGGTGCGGCACCTCGCCCGGACCGCCCGCCCCCGCCAGCGCGAACCGCAGGTCCGCGGCCATCGCGTCGAAGTCCTCCCGCCACGCCGGGTCGCCGAGCCGCCCCTCCAGGGTGGACGCCGCCGACGCCGCCCAGCCCAGGTGGCGTTCCCCGATCTCGTCCTCCTCACCGGCGGCGGACAGCTGGGCCCGCGCGAACGCCCGGACCGTCTCCAGCAGCCGCCACCGGCTGACCCGGCCGCGCACGTGCACCACGAGGCTCTTGTCGACGAGCCGTCCGAGCAGGTCGGCGACGCCCGCCCGGTCCCCGCCGACCGCGGCCGCCGCGTCCATGTCGAACGCCCCGGCGAACACCCCGAGCCGCCGGAACAGCGTCTTCTCCTCCTCGTCGAGCAGGTCATGGCTCCAGGACAGCACCGCGCGCAGCGACCGGTGCCGCTCGTCGCCGCCGCGCCCGCCCGACAGCAGGCGCAGCGCGTCGTCGAGCGCGGCGAGCAGCCCCGTGGCGCCCAGCGACGCGCCCCGCGCCGCCGCCAGCTCGATCGCGAGCGGCATGCCGTCCAGCCGCGCGCACAGGCCCGCGACCACCGCCGGATCCGCGACGAACCGCGGATCGGCGGCGAGGGCCCGATCGTGGAACAGCGCCTCGGCGTCCGACCCGGGCAGCGGGGCGATCGGGACGCTGCGCTCGCCCGGCACGCCCAGCCGCTCCCGGCTCGTCACCAGCACGCGCGTGCCGGGGCAGGCGGCCAGGATCCGCTCGGCGAACGCGGCCGCCTCGTCGATCACGTGCTCGCAGTCGTCGAACCATCATGATCGTTCCGGCCGAATCAGACTGTTGACGTGCGGCGCAGCGATCTGGGCAACGTCTCTCACTGGAGCCCCGTGCATGATTCCGTCATGATCCCTAACGCGGTCATGCGCGCGACGTCTCGTCGCCACTCCCGCCGCGGTCACGCTGTGTCGTCCTCGACGTCCCTCGACGCGCTCTCGACGTCGACCAGCGACCGGACGTCGACGGCGACCGGACAGCGTCCCTCGACGTCACTGGGCGCGCTCTCGACGCTGCGCAGCGACGGAAACGAGAAAGGTCCCGAACCTTCCCCGTGTCGAGGAGAGTCCGGGACCCTTGGTCCGAGTGTCCGGGAGCGGACTACGCCGCCTTAGCTGCGTGATGATGATCGGGCAACGACTGACCGCAGGTGAAGCACGTTCCCGCCTGGACGTGTTCGCGCTCCCTCGACCACGCCATACGAATGGCGGTATGCGCATCGGGCGCAAGATGCGCGTAGCGCTGGGTCGTCTTGGGGTCCTCATGTCCTAGGACGCGCTGAACCTCATACAGGGGCACCCCCGCCTGGACCAGCCAGGACGCCGCAGTACGGCGCATGTCGTGGAGCGTGCCGCGCTTGACCGCCGCGCGCTTGCATGCGGCATCGATGCGGTTTTGCATGGTTTCCCCGTGCAGCTTGACGCGTCCAGCGGGAACGAACACCAATTCGTCACCGTCGCGTCCGGAGATCAGGTCACCGAGCGGGCCATACAGCCACGGCGGAATAGAAATCGACCGGTTCGCCGCCTCGCTTTTGGGGACCTCTTTGATTCCGTGATTGCGTGTCTGAACTTGCGTGACGTAGATCAGCCCTTGGACGAGATCCACGTTCTTGACCGGGAGCCCGGCGAATTCGCCGTATCGGAGCCCCGTCCGCACGACGAATTCAAACAGAAGCGCGTCGGTTCCCCGAAGTTCCGAGATGATTTTCTCGGCTTCCGCTTGCGTCCAGAAGAATATCGGCTTTCTGGGAAGCGCGGGAATTTGGACACCGCGAACGGGGTTGTAGTCGAGTCGCGTCGGGATGGCGTCGCCGAGCATTTTGGAGAACAGGTCACGGCATGAGGTGATGACGAACGGGGACTTACCGCCGTCGATCATTTCCGCGACCCACTCGCGAACGTCTTCGGGGTTGATCTCGTCGAGGGTCCATCCGGACCACTTGGGCTTAACGTGGGTGTTCCACGTGTTGCGGTCCTTGTCTTTGGTCGTCTTTGCGACGGTGCGTCCCTTGCTCCATTTGTCGTGCCACTCGGTGACGGTGATCTTTCCGGCTCGGGGGTCGCGCTTGGACATTGTGCCGCGCTTGGCGTCATAGTCGTTTCCGGCCTTGGTGGCGGCTGACTTGAGTCGGAAGGTGCCGAGACTGCGCTGGCGCCCGTCCGGGCCGGTGACGAGGCACTGATAGCGGCCTGACTTTAGTCTGCGGACACTCGCCATGATGAGGCTCCCTGGGGGTTGACCTGCGATTGTGTACGGATGGTATGTCAGGGCACGTCCGTACACAAGCGCAGGTAGACGATCCTGGGCGGCAGGGTGGGACACAGGAGGACCGCCCGCCGGCGGCGGCACGGCCACCGATCAGCGGCGGGACAGTCAGGGCACGCTTGGACGGCCGACGATGAACGCGGCTAGATCAGCCTCGACGACGCGCGTGCGGACGCGTCCGCGTCCTATGTCGCGGGCGGGTAGATCACCGGACGCAATGAGGCGGTAGACAGTGTTTTCGGAGCATCGCAGACGGGCGGCGGTTTCGGGGATGGTAAGCAGTTGCGCGCATCCCGATTCGGGAACGGGACGCTGTCTGTTCTGACTCACACTGACAGGCTATGGCGCGTATTGGCGGAGGCAAGCGCGCAAACCTCGCCTTTCGTTTCCGTAGGCGAGTGATCCCGGCGCGTTACTCGTCGTCGATGAGCGCGACCGGGACGATAGCGGCGAGTGGCGTTCCGCGCCGCGTGATCACGGTGACTTTGTTCGTGGTATGCGCTAGGTCGACCAGTTCAAAGAACCTGGGTCGCGCGGCTCGGATTCCGAGCGATTCGGCGTCCGCTGAATCTGTCACCGCTCTTGCGCCGGTGATGGCGGCGACCGGACGTCCCCGATCGGTGAGGACCGTTGACGTGCCGCCCGCCGCGCTGTCGACGAGCGCGGGCAGTAGTTGGCGGGCACGGTCCACCCCTAGACGTTCCATAGGTCGTCATCCTGCCACGGACGCGCGCTGGTCGACGTCGAGAGCGCGTCTCAGACTGTCCCCGTGGGAATCCGTGGGAACGGGTGGGAACGTCCGTGAGAGGCCGAGAGGGGCTGTCTGGTCGTTCTCGACTTCCGGCCGCCGCGCGACGTCGAGGACGCGTCCAGGGACGTCAAGAGCGCAGACAGCGCAAAGGGGATCACCCGTCTATCGGGTGATCCCCTTGTGCCGATTCGCGAGGTCTAGCGCGGGATCGCGTCCCGCATGCTGTACCCCGGGCATTTGCATTCGCGGATACGGTGCGGCATCTCATCCCGGTCGATACGCGCGCCCGCTTCATTCATAGCGTCGGTTTCTCCGAACTTGTGGTCCACGACGAACCAGTCCTCGACGCCGCGCTGTTGAACTTCGAACCAGATGGTTTCTAGGTGAGGCATGTCATTCGTCCTTTCCCGTGCCCGTTTTACGCTGCGCCTCAGCAATGGTCTCGTCTATGTGCTTTCGGATGATCTCTGAGCGGTTGTCCGTTCCGTGCACGATGATGCACGCGTCGCGGTAGGCGTCCCATTTCTCGTCGCTGATTCCGCGAATGTGTCGCGGGTCGGTGCCCCTGGACATGGCTAGTTCCGTCCCGCCTTCCCGTGCTCGGTCCGGATGAGGTTGATTGCCTCGGTCGCGGTCACATTGAACCCTAGGTCGGTGAAGGGCGCTCCCAATTCGTCGGTCTCGAATCGGATAAGCGTCCATGCGTCGGGTGAGCTGTATTCGCCGTCCCAGTCGTCGCCGCGCTGTATCTCGATATGCGACGCGTCCGGAAGCGGAACGCGAATGAGCATCGTCGCGCCGCCCGTGTCCTCGACGGCATGCGCAATTTCTTCCGTGTCGAGGAGAGTCGCCATGTAGTCGAGCCCCTGAACGGTCGCGGCCTGTGACCGATAGTCCTCGATAACAAGGGGGTGCGGCGTCTCCGACAGTTTGTCGAGGAGGGTCCGAAGATGCGGAGTAGCGTTCGTTTCGCGACCGACACCGTTTATGGATTCGTCGAGGATCTCGCAGACGGCTGCGCATTCGTCGTCGGACAGGTCAACGGTCGTGACCTCACTCGTCCGGGTCTCGTACGCGTCGTAGAGCTTGCGCTCGGCGCTGATCAGCGGAACGTGCTTTTCGTGGGTCGCGCACGCGAACAGTTGCCCGCCGTCGACCGTGATCACGGGAAGGGGCGGGTCCCCGTTGGCGAGGTCCGCCCAGCAGATGACGCATTCGGTTCCGTCGCGCTGTCCGGGGGTCAAGCTGTTGACGTCGAGGGTGCCGCCCGTCCGGTAGCGTCCGGGCCCGTCCATGTACCTCGCGACCACGCCCCACCCGTGGAGCGCTTCATAGTTCGTTAGTTCGCGCGCCGTCATGCCGCTGTCCCCTCTCATCTAGGTGTAACTACACGCTAGGCGGCGGGGCGCGTCGCGCCTCCACGCCGCGGGGTGATGAGGCCCCACCGTTACCCCCTGGACGGCGAGAGCACGTCGACGGCGCGTCGAGGGGACGTCCGCTGGTCGTCCTCGACGTCCGGGCGCTGGTCGACCTGGGCGACGTCGAGGACCGTCGAGGGACGCTGTCCGGTCGCTGCCCGACGTCGACAACACGTCGAGAGCGCGTCGAGGACGTCTGTCCGTCGACGCGCCCGCGATTCAGTAGAGACCGTGTCGGATCCGGTGCCGTGGCCGGCTCCGAAGGGAGTGGGCGGGGCACATGACCGATGGGTGCCCCGCCCACTCGACTGGACCCGGACGGCGTTTCCCCAACGGGGAAGGGAAACGCCATCCGGGCGGGGACAGACTGTCCGCGGGACGTCATCCGGCGGAGGTGGGACAATCACCGGGCGTCCGCACGCGAAACAGTTACCGCCCCCTACAGCGGCCGCCCCCGGGGTTCTGGGAGTCAGGGACGGCCGCCGCTCTTAGAAACTGTAACCGTCGCGGAGCCGAGCCAGATATTCCGCGACGTCCGGCGCGCGGAGACTCCCGAGATATTCGGCCAGGGCCGGTACCGGTAGTTTTGCCGTATGCGGTTCGTGGAGACCGTGCGGGCACAGTCCCCGGACGTTCACCGTTTCGGTTGGGTGATGCGCGACCGCGCATGGTGGACAGATGGGGATGACCGCGGTTCGGCCGGTTAGTTCCAGCGCGGCATCGGGCATGTGCACCGTCCGGGGACAGTAGACGCATTGTGTTTCCGTGCCCGGCAGATTCCCTTGCGCCAGGTCGTCGCAGATGATGAGAGTTCCGTCTATTCTCATTGCCGTTCCATTCCGTGGCGCGGAGGTCGGGGACGCGCCGGGTTGTGCACCGGCGGGCGGTCTATCGCCAGCCCAGGCCAATAGAGACCCCACCGCCCGCCGGTGGCTTGTGTGACTAGTCGTCGGACAGCGACACGAATTCGACTCGGTCGGCCTCGGGCATTGTGTAGAGGTAGCCGCACAGCAGACACTCAACCCGCACGCTGATTTCCTCATCGTCGGTGGTGAGCACCTCGGTTAGCGCGGCCTGCTGATTCGGACCGAGCCATATCGGCGCGTGACAGATACGGCATTCGGCGATGACGGAATCCGGCGCGGGCGGGGGGTTCAGGTCCTTTGTCGCCGGGTCGAGTCCGAGCGAAACGAGCCGATCACGGTACGCGTCGTTGATGACGGGCCGCCCGAGCAGGACGACGGGAAACATTCGCCGATCACCTTTCCGTCTGATCAAGCGTTTGTAGGGACAGGTCGATTCCGGCGCCTGTCGCGACGGCCCATCCGGTGAGCAGCCCAAACGGGCCGGGGAAGATGCATACGGACGCGCCGACGCCGGTTGAGATGACGAATAGGCCGAGGATGAGCCGCGCCCATATGTGCCAGGTCGCCGAATCGGTGTCGTCCTGCTCTGGTTCCGTACTTTCGATGTACGCCATGAGCCACTCGCCGTACGGGTCATCGTCTCCGGTCATAGGTTGTCGCCGCGCCGGGCCATTCGCGCTATGCGCCATAGCGTGAGGATGTGGAGCCGGCCGAGCGCGGTACGCGTTTCGACGGGGAACGCGGCGGAGAACCGCGTGATTTGCACGTGGTGCGGTTGGGTGAGGATGTCGCGCACGTCTTCCACGCGGGTGTCTTCGGTGTCGTATCCCTCTGTGTAGCGTGCGACGCGGACATATCGCGCGGCTTCGCTGATCGCACGGGCCTTTTCCTCACTTCGGGGGGTGGACGTTCGGGCGTGCATTCCGTTTCCGGTGGGGCGCCATTGCATGACGTGGTGCTCTTTCTACGGGGTTTCGTCGAGGGCGATTACCGTGCCGGTGTGCGCGTTGACGCACCGGCGGCAGAATTCGCCCCGGTTGTCGTCGAGACAGGTCGATACCGTGAAGCACAGCGGGCATACTCCGATGCGGTCGCCGAGCATTCCGGTTTCCTGGAGTTCGACGATAGCCAGTTTCGCGAGGAAACTGGACGTGCGCGCGTTCAGGGCGCCGGGCATTTCCGGCGGGGCGGTGTTGCTCGTCGCCCACCACACGAACCATTCCCGTAGCAGTTCGACGGGATCGGCGTATTCCGGCGTGCAGAGGAACAGCGCGGTTCGAGCGTGAAGCGAGTTCGGCATACGGTCGGGCGCGGTTTCGGTTTCGGCCCACCAGTTTTGCCAGTGGCGTACCAGGTGCCGCGCGGTGGTCGGCGCGGCCGTTATCGTCGTCATCGTTTTTCGCCTCGGCTGATTTTGTTCTGTAGCGACACCCACGACCCGCTATGTCCCAGCAGTCGGGCGAGCATTCCGCACGTGTATCCGCTTTGCCGGTGGAACTCCGATACTGCGCGGGCCCGTTCGGTGCGGAGCCGCACGATTTCGTTTTGACGGGTCTCGATCTCTCGGTCTATGAAGTCGCTGAAACCGCGTAGTTCCTCGGCACGTTGCGCCCAGTTGTAGGCGTCGCCCGATGGTTCGCCGCTGTTGCTCACGGCATGCCGCCGGCGGGGGTGGCCTCGTGCGCGCCCGTGTGCGACGCTGCGGCCTTGAAACGCTGGACGGTGAACGCGTGGCCCTGTTTCGCCGCTCCGTGCGTCATGTGGCCTTCTACGGTCTGTTCCATGACGACCGACGTTGTTTCCCAGAGCGGAGTTATCGGGGTTCCGTGGTCGTCGGTTTCGGCGTGAACGGTGAACATGGTTCTCACTTCGACGACCAGTCCGGGCCGTACCTCAATGATGTCGGTCGCGAGCGTGCGGCTTTCGGTGTCTCCCATGAGTTCGGAGGCTTCCTCCGACTCGATCGGGGTTCCGTCTAGTCCAAACCAGCCCATGTCGGGATGTCCCTTTGTGAGGTTCGGAAAGAGTGTGAAAGGGATGACCGGTCCCCGCGATTCCGCGGGCTCCCTGCGGGAGAGCAACGGGGTAAGAGCCCGCGGGGATGTGTGACCCGGCGGGGACCGGCCGTCAATGGTGAGAACAGTGCACCGGCGCGGGTGTGGGATGTCCCGGCGGCGGCCGAGATGCCTAGCCGCCCGGCGGGCGCATTCGATCCTCAGCTAACGCGACGTCCGGGAGCGTCCGCCCCTGGTTAAGTCGCACCCGGACATCACGTCGAGGGCAAGGGATCGTTGCAGCGTTCGCACCGGACGGCCAGCGCCACCAGGACGCGCGCCGGTGCACTGTTCCCGGAGCCGCGCCGGCGGTGCAAGGATCCTCCCCCCTATTACGGGTTCCTTGCATCCGTGGACGGGGCGCGGCCCGTCTGGAAAGCATGCGGGGTGTTCTGTTGTGATCGTGACCTTTCGGGAATGTTCCGGGCGGGCGCGACGGTTGCAAGGGATGGAACTAGCGTCGGTTTCGCTGGTTCCGTATCGGCACCCGCCCGGATCATTCGAGCGCTGTCTATCGATGATCCGTCACGGTGCCCGTTCTCGTTTCGTCATGCGCCTGCCTTTCTAGTTCGCGACTCTGAGAAAACCGGTTTCGTCGGCGCGAATCGCGAGAATCTGACTGATCATCGCGACTTCGTAGGGAAGTTCCGTCGCGTCGCGGAGCATCATGTAGGGATGCGCGCAATAGCTTTGGAGGATCCCCCCTCGGGCGTCGAGTCGATACACGTTTCCGGAGTAGCCGACGGCGACCAGGAACCGGCCGCCGTTAGACCCCGTGATCTCAACGCGGTTATGTTGTTTAAGTCGCTGCCGGTTTTCGTCGTCGAGCAGGTCCAGGAGGATCCGGCGCGCTTTCTCGGCGAGCATCTTGCGTTTCTCCGCGCGTTCCTCGATTGACGCGCGGTCCCGCTGCATACGCGCACACTCGGCGCAGCCGGGCGCGCATGGCATGCCCTCTAGCCACCCTGGAGCGGCCGCGTGATGACGATGACGGCCGCCTCGGGGTCGAATTCGCGTATCTGTTCCCCGCCGCTCTGCGGGTCGTCGGCGCGGTACGCGATTGCGCCCGAGGACATGTGCGCGGCGAACGCCTTACGCGCCTGGTCGACCTTTTCAGCGTCGCCGGGCGTCCATCGGACGTCGGCGCTCGGGTCGGTGAGGTCGTGCATGATGCGCTCCGCGGGCGGGTCGTGTTCGCCGATGCGCTCGGTTGCGACGCTGGTCATTGGGGTTGTTCCTTTCCGGGACTAGCAGCCCCTTCTACGATGCGGGCGGGTTCCCGCATCCGTTGTGGGTAGGTCGCTGATCTGTTGCTGTTGACCTACCACGACACCGAGCCGGAACGATTCTCGATTCGTGTCCATGCGGCGGATCACGGCGAGACTTCCGGCGGTGGGTGAGCCGGCGACTAGCAGAACCCAGCGCAACTCCTCCACCCAGGAGGGGAGGGCGTAACCCATCCACTCCATGAGGAAAAGCATTAGCGCCCCGGCTACGCATACACCGATGAGCAGAGACAGAATTCGACTACGGCGAACCGTCACGGCGGCCCCTCAGCTTTGCTATTAGGGCGGTTGCGGCCCTGTTGAGCTGGTCGGAGAGTTCCGCGACCTCGACGGCGAGCGGCTCCAGCTCGTCACGCTCTTTGAGCATCGTTTCGTGCTCGCCGAGAAACCCCAAGACGTCCTCAACTGAAATCCGTTTGGGATTCTGCGCGTCGTTGCGCGTGAGGTCTGCGGCGGTCGGGTTCACCCCCTTGTGACCGCGCGGGGTGATGTCCTGCGGGGTAACGCTGGCACCGGTCGATGCCGAGTCGACCGGCGGCGCCGCTGGAGGGGCGGCGGGAGCGGATATGACAGCGGGTGCGGCGTCCGCGCGCTGGATGGCCTGTTCCTTCACGAAGTAGACGGAGGGCACGACCGGATTACCGGCCTTGACGCTTACGAGACGTCCGTCCGCGGTGAGGATGCTTCGCACGCGGTTCAGTAGGTACGTGAACTGTCGCTTGTCGAGCCCCTGCAACTCGGGGTAGACGTCGGTCATCTCGTCGCCGAGCCGCCCGACCCATTGCCATCCGGTCGCACCCT
Organism: Actinomadura sp. 9N215; assembly: GCF_044326345.1. Taxonomy (NCBI): domain Bacteria; kingdom Bacillati; phylum Actinomycetota; class Actinomycetes; order Streptosporangiales; family Thermomonosporaceae; genus Actinomadura; species Actinomadura sp. 9N215. The sequence goes on from NZ_JBIRBA010000007.1 coordinate 57,551, forward strand.
TGTTGGTGGTGCGGTTGTCCGGATTCTGCGCGGCTTTCTGCTGTAGGTGCCAGTGCATGTATCGGGCGACGTCCCGAACGCTCCCAGTGGTGACCTGGGGACGTTCTGGGCGGTCGTCGGTCGAGGGGGCGGCGCTCGGGGACGTCGGCACGGAGGCGGACGACTGCGCGACCGTCGCGGGGGTGGACGTCCCAGCCGAGCCCGCGGGCGGCTGCGCTGGAGTCTCGCCGGCCCGTGCCTCACGGACGGCCGCGCCGTCATCGAACCTGACGAGCCGCGCAACGTCGCTTACCTGTGGCATGGGTTCCGTCACATCCTTACCGCGCCGCTTCTTTTTCTTCCTGCGTTGCTGATTGGTTTTCGCTAGTGGATCGTGCCAACCGAGGTTGCGTCTTAGCTTCCGTCTGGTCGTATGCAATTGGTTGTAGTCGCCGGGGGTGCCGGGCAACGTGACACCCCGTCCTACCGGTCTGCCGTTCGCGTCGGCCCGGAACGCACGCCGGTGGCATTTTGACGTGCGTTCCTCCGGGACGACGAAACCCGGCGTCGCATTGATTCGCCCGATGAGCTGATCAATGTCTTTGCGGCTGGTCACGGCAAAGGGCTCGATTCCTCGGGATCGCGGTCCACGCGCGCCAACAGGGTTTCAATGAACCTGATGAACCGATGTTCCCTTGCTCTTTCCTCCCTACGCCATTCGCCGATCAGTTCCAACTTTGCGCGGTCGTTCAGCTTGTCTGACGCAAGAATCTCGTTCAAAGCGTCGTCGCCGCCGACCAGTTCGTAAGGCTCGAAATGCCCGGACTCGACGAGCAGCGTGCGCACCGACACGCCCAGGACGGGAGCCAGTTTCCGCAACATTGAGTTACTCGGCTGGCGGTTCTCGGATTCCCACCGGGAATAGACGCTGTGATTGACGCCGAGACGCCGGCACAGATCGGCCGGTCCGGTGATATCGGCGTCCCTCATCGCTTCGGAGAGAAACGACATCCAGCGAGCGGGGTCATACATGGGGCGGTATCTCCTCTCAGCACCCGGTAACTGTGCGTTGGTGGCCAGTCGCCCGACTTGCTTGCGGACACGGACGCTAGCGATCACCGCCGAGGGGGTCAACCCCCTGACCGGCGCGAGTTTTTGTCACTATGTGAACACGTGACGTAACGGACATGTCGAGAGTCTCCGCACGTCAAGGGCTTGAGGCCGCCCGCAGGTCCGTCCACAACCACTGTCAGGACCCCCACCGAAACCCGTGGAAGATCACGGGTGTTGCGCGCTTGCATCCATGCAACGTGTCCGGTCAGTCTGGGCCGCATGAGCGTAGATTGTCCGAAACATCCCCTTATGCCCGACCGATGCGTCACGCTGTGCACCGTCACCGAGCGCAACCGACCGGAAACCGGTCGCCGGGACGTCGAATCCCCCCGCGGACAGCGGTAGCGGGCCCGGCGAACGTCCTGCACGAATACCCGCCGGCCGACGTCGAGAGCCGCTGATCATCTCACCAAATTGGACATTTGCGGGCATCGGCCTCGGCTCTTTATTGACGGGTCATCCACTTGTCTGCATGCAAGGCCCGACATCATCCGACCGCACCCCGTCACGAAAGTCCCCCGCATGAGCCGTGAACGCGCAAAAGGAACAGCCGCAGAAACCGCGATAGTCACCCATCTACAGCGCCACGGCTTCCCGCATGCCGAGCGCCGCGCCGGTGCCGGACGTCTGGACCGCGGAGACATCGCCGGAATCGTCGGGGTCGTCATTGAGGTAAAGGCGCACGCCCGTACCGAGCTGGCCGCATGGGTCGACGAAACCCGACGCGAAACAGTGAACGGCAAAGCCGACTACGGCGCGGTCTGGCACAAGAGACGCGGAAAAGGTGATCCCGCCGATTGGTTCGTGACCCTCGACGGCGACACCTTCACCCGCCTACTCCGCAACGCCCTCGGCATCGACTAGCCATCTATCAGCACCAGCACGGAAACCGGGCAACAACGGCGATGTTTGACTACCCGCGCTTTGACCTCGACGACGACCCGCCCGAATGCGTAAACGAACCCGACATCTTCTTTCCACCCGCGTTGCATCCCCTCGGCGTCGACGAGGCCCGCGCCAAACAGATCTGCGGCCGATGCCGATACCGGAAACAGTGCCGCGATTACGCCACCCACCACGGCGAAACCGGTATCTGGGGCGGCACAAACGACACAGAACGCGCCACGGGCACCGACGCGACCCAGGACCCGCCAAGGCACGGAACGCGCCGCATATCGCGATACACGCTTTACGAGGTTACGCAAATGATGATCAGCAGAGACGGACTGACCGTCCGCGAATGCGCCGAACGGCTCGGGCTCTCATACGATCACGTGAACGCGACCCGCCGGACCGTCATGCGCGAAATCGCCGCCGGGCAATGGCGGCCCTCGACGCGGAGCGGTGCCCGATGACCGCGCCCGCCGCATCGACCATCACCAAACGTGGCCGCTATTACATCGACACAGTCAACGGCGGCCGCTATCCGTCCGTCACCACCGTGATTGATACAGCTCTGTCTAAACCGGCGCTCAACACCTGGTACGCCAAACAGACCGCGGAACGCGCGGTCGACCAGATGGCCGAGCTGGGCCGGCGGGTACGGCTGGACGGCGTCGAGTCCGCCGTTAAGTGGCTCGCCGCCGCACCGCGCGACGCCGCACGGTCCGCCGCCGTGAAAGGGAGCGACCTTCACGACCTGGCCGAGCGGCACGCACGCGGCGAAGCCCTACCGGTCGACCTGCACAGCGACGTTAAAGCGATGCTCGCCCACTATGAAACGTTTCTCGCCGACTGGTCCCCGGAAATCGCGCACACCGAGATGACCGTTCTTAACCGGACCCTGGGCTACGGCGGAACAGCGGACGCCGTCATGCGCCTACCCGCCTATGCCGGGCTCCCGCTCGTCGCCGACTACAAAACCGGTCGCACCGGTCCCTACGCCGAATGGGCGGTTCAACTCGCCGCCTACGCAGCCGGTGAATGCGTCCTCACCAAAAGCGACGACCGGCGCCCGAAGATCCACGAATCGGCCATGCCCGCAGTCGACTCGACGCGCGCCCTGATCCTCCGGATACGCCCGGACAGCTATGAACTCCATGAGGCCGACCTATCCGGACTCCTCGACGTGTTTACCGCCATGCTCCGTATTCACGCGTTCACCGAGACGGTAGGGCCGTTCACGCGTCGACTTCCCGCCCACGAGTCCGGCGCCTACTGGGCGCGTCGGATCAGCGGCGCCCGGACCGTCGAGGAACTCCATGTGATTTGGGCCGATGCCGTGGCCGCGTCGCGCTGGGACGACGACCTACTGAACCAGTGCGCGGCACGGAAGGCGGAAATAGTCAGGGGGAACCCGTGAACGTCATCACGACGACCGACGCCGACGCGACGCGCGATTTCCTGAACGCCGCGCTCACCGAGGTTCGTAACCGGCCCTGGATCCAACACGCGACCCGCCGAGAGTCAGACGGCGGGGTGTGCGCCACCGGTGCGCTATTCGCCGCGCAGGTCACCGCGCGCCGGCACGGCCAGGCGGTGTCCGGCTGGTGCCTACTCGACGCGCACGACCGGCTAGAGAGAGCCGCGACCGCGCTCACCGGCACGGAGGTCACTATTCCGATGTTCAACGATTATCACGCGCAAACGAAACTCGACATCATCCGACTTTATGAAATGGCAATCGCCGACTGTCTGTAGAACCCGACCCGCGACGACGAATAAGGGAGGACATCCGGCATGACCGACGTTGACGATTTCGCGCCGCCGCCACCCCGCACCAAGATCACTGATTTTGAGGGTGAGCTACTGCTCATCACCGCGACCGAGATCCTGAAAGACATTCCATCCGATTTTTCAAAAGACGGTTCCGGGAAGTGTGATGTGACTGTGGCGGACGTTGTCCGTCTCGGCGACGGCGGGGGCGTCGAGGAATTCGAAGGTCTATGGATCTTCCAGAGCGGGCTACAGGGCCAACTACGGTCGCGCGTCGGCACCGGACGGCGCACGCTCGGACGTCTGATCAAAGGCGCGTCGACCAAGGGCGCGTTTCAGTGGCAGCTAAGCGACCCGAGCGAAAACGACCGGCAACTAGCGCGCCGCTATCTCTCGACGAGCCTCGACCCGCCGTCCGGCAACTCGACGACCCGCCCGCCCGCGCAGCCTGCACAGCCCGCGCCGCGCGAAACCCCGCCGTTCTAAACCGTCCGCTCATCCTCGACCCCACCTCGGGCGGCGGGACCTCGCACCAGCACGTGTCCCGCCGCCCGCCCATCGAAAAGGGAAACCCCGTCAATGAAAGGTCCCCGCCGTGGTCACCGAACGACGCCACGTCATCACCTGCGACAGTCCCGGCTGTCCGGCGCAGATCACCGACGACTCGCAATACCTCGCCCGCAAGAAAGCTCACGATGCCGGATGGACACGCGAACCCGGACTCGACTTGTGTCCCATCCACAGCGCCCCCAGGGTCCCCCAGTGACGTCGAGAACGCGCCGGCTACGGCTGCGGCATATCTACGTCCCGCGGGTCGTCCTGGGCGTCTGCGGCGTCCTCACCGTCGGCGGGGCCGTCGAGGTCGTCACGGGTGAACCGTGGATCGGCGTACTCGACGTGTTCACCGGTGCCGCGCTCGTCGCGACCTGGGCGCACATCGCCCGCACAGAGACGCGCATCTTCCGGCTACTCCACCGCGGGAACCGCGAATGATGCGGCTCGGTTCCCTTTGTTCGGGATACGGCGGCCTAGAAATGGGCGTGTCGATGGTCCTGGACGTGCAAACGGTGTGGGTCGCCGACAACAGCCCGGCGAGTGAACGGATACTCAAACATCATTACCCAGACGTGCCGAACCTCGGGGACATCACCACCATTGACTGGGCCCGCGTGGAACCCGTCGACATCATTTGCGCCGGGTTCCCGTGTCAGGATGTGTCCATGTCCGGGAGCCGCACCGGCCTACGGAAAGGCACCCGCACCGGAATATGGGTGCACGTCGCCGATGCGATCGAAACACTACGGCCAAGTCTGGTCATCCTAGAAAACGTTCGGGGGCTACTCAGTGCGGACGCCGATTGCGACATGGAACCCTGCCCGTGGTGTGTGGGAGACACCGGCGCTAAGTCTGCTGTGCGGGCACTCGGTGCCGTACTCGCAGACCTGGCCCGTATCGGGTTCGATGCGGAATGGAGTTGTGTACGCGCCGCCGATATCGGCACACCTCACCGGCGCGAACGCGTTTTCATACTCGCTTGGCCCCGCGCTACCGACACCCCAGGTTCACGACTCGCACGGATCTAGGAACACAGTCGAGGAACGCGCCCGCGACGGACGACAAATCAACCTCACACATTGGATTCAAAGCCTGGCGCTGTTGCCGACTCCTATCGCCGGTGACGGCCCGGACCGGAAAGCGACCGTCGCGGAACGCCGAGCCCACGGACGGCAGGTCAGTTTGGTGAACTGGGCGCGCAGCATAGAACCGGAACCGGCAATCCTCGACGTGGCCGCCCTACCGATGACTTTGCTTCCCACGCCCCGCACCACCGACGCGCATGGTGCGGGAAAGCACGGGGACGGCGGTGATGATCTAAGAACGTCGATTCTCGACGCGTTCTCGTCCGAGCCAAGCGACGTCGAGAGAAAGGATTAGACAACCGATGGACGATGACGCGCTCATGCCCACCCCGACGTCGCGAGACGGGAAAGGACCGGCGAAACGCCGGAACGGGATCAAACAACTTCCCAACATCGCCCTAGAAGCCGATTCCGCGTCGACAGACGCGCAGTTCCTACCGACACCGCTCGCAACAGACGGCACGCACGGGAGCCCGAACCAGCGCAGTAGCGGCGGGGCTTTCATGCTTCCGTCCCTACTCGCGAACCTCGACGACGTCACGCCCGCGGGCACGGGACTACTCCCTACCCCTATGGCCGATGACGCGAACCACCACACCATTACGCAAGCCCGTCTCGACGCCGGACGGCAGAAACAGCTTTACACCGTGCTCACCGGTCCGAACTCCGTGACGCCGGTGAACTGGGGACGCTACGCGCCCGCGATAGCACGATGGGAACAGATCCACGGACCCGCGCCCGCACCCACCGAACCGGGACGCGACGGAAAAGCCCGTCTCTCTCCGGCTTTCTCCGAATGGATGATGGGTCTACCCGTCGGACACGTCACCAGTGTTCCCGGACTGTCGCGGAACGCGCAACTCACCGCAATCGGAAACGGGGTCGTTCCCCAGCAGGCCGCGCACGCGCTACGGCTCATGCTCCGAGCCGTCAACCCCGTCGCGTTCACACCCTCGACAGAACCGCGAAAGGACAACCCCGCATGATCTGCCGCGATTGCCGAAATCGGAAACATGACGCATGCCCAGGCGGCACCTGGTGCGACTGTCAGCACCGCCCCGCGGCCGAGCCGGCGCAGTCACGCGAACCGGTGAGACTCGACGCCGCCATAGACGAATACCTCCGCGACGCGATAGACAGCGGCACAATCCCGCAGAACGACACCCCGCAATGAAAGGGAACATCAAATACTCACGGGACTACCACTGGACTCGCGCCCCGATCGTATGGAACACGTTCGCGCGCATCGCCGTATGGGCATTCGTCATCGGGTTCATACTCGGCGCCGCTCTCTTCTGAACCCCAACCACCCCGCACGTGAACCGCAAAAGGGGGCGATAGGAAGTGACGACCCTTCCCGACATGGGCGCGGCCGCGCAATGGTACGCGACCCAAGGTGTTCCCGTGCTACCCCTGCACTGGCCAATACCAGTCGGGACCGGCTACCGATGTTCATGCGGAACCCGCGAATGCTCATCCCCGGCGAAACACCCGATCGGGAACCTCACCCCGCATGGACTCGACGACGCCACCACCGACCCGGACCGGATCAACCAATGGTGGACAGCGCACCCTCACGCAAACATCGGACTACGAACCGGGATCGTGTTCGATGCTCTCGACCTCGACGGACCGGCAGGATTCGCCGCCTACAAACAACTCTGCGACGCGCTAGGCGGCGACGTTCACGCTCTCGCCATCGTCCAGACCGGACGCGCGGACGGCGGCCGACAGCACTATCTACAGCCACCCGGCGCCCGGAACTTCACCGGCGGACGTGCAGGAATCCCGCCCGGCATCGACTGTCGCGGAACCGGCGGATACGTGGTCGCCGTACCGTCCCAGCACATCACCGGCGCGCGTTACCAGTGGGTGACCCGATGGGGCGATACCAGCGGCGGACGAGTGTCCTGGAACGACGCGCACGCATGGCTTACCGCTCGACGCGCCACCGGCGACACCCACAACCCGCCAGCGCCGCCCGTCCCCGCAGGCCCAGGGGAAATGTCGTCCTACGCGCTACGCGCGCTCACCGGCGAATGTGACGCCGTCCGGCACACCCCCGAAGGTGCACGCAATGACCAGTTGAACGACAGTGCGTTCGCGATTGGGCAACTCGTCGCGCATGGACTGATCGATGAGGCGACCGCGCGCGGAGCGCTCACCGACGCCGCACGCGCCGCCGGGCTCCCCGCCGGCGAGACTGCGCGAACCATCCAAAGCGGTTTCGCCGGCGGTGCTGAGAAACCCCGTCAAGCGCTCCCCGCCGCCTCGACGTCGACCAGCTCCGCCGCGCCGCGCCGCGCCGACCACGACCAGACAGCGTCCCTCGACGCGCCAGGACCGGCCGTCGACGTCGACCAGGTCGCGCCCGTCGACGCGCCCGCGGACGCACCACCCGACGCGCCCTCGACGTCCCTGGACGCCGCCCAGGACGAGCCCGCACACAACCAGCAGACAGCGCACGCGGGCACGCCCTGGACGTCCCTCGACGCGCACGCGCCGCCCGACGCGCCGCCCGCCCAGGACAACGCCACCCCCGGCGCCGAACCGCCAAACGTCGATCTCGACGCAATCGCGCTCGCACACGAAATCAGGCAACTCCGCATACGCCGCAGAGCGCGACGACACCTCGACGCCGAGGAAGCCGCAAAAGACTTCCCCTGGCCCGCGCACCTCCCCACACTCGCCGATGATCTCGCTCAACCCGACATAGAAACCCCGTACATCATCGACGAAATCATGCCCGCCGGATCAAACGTCCTACTCACCGCGCAATACAAAACCGGGAAAACGACACTCGTCAACGACTGCGCACGCGCCCTAGCCGAGCAAACCCCATTCCTCGACCGATTCGACGTAACCGACCACCCCGGACGCGTCGTCATCTTCAATTACGAAATGGACGTCAACCAATACCGGCGCTGGTGGCGCGACATAGGATGCGCGGCCCCCGACCGCATCACACTCGTCCACCTCCGCGGGATCCGGCTCAACCTGCTAGCGCCCATCACCCAAGAATGGATCTACTCGACGCTACTCGACATGAAATGCGAGACGTGGATCGTTGACCCGTTCGCCCGCGCCTTCACCGGCTGCGGAGACGAAAACAACAACTCCGACGTAGCCGCCGCGCTAGACATCCTCGACGACATCAAAAAACAAGCCGGCGTCGCGAACCTCATACTCGCCACCCACACCGGCCGTGCCGAAGTCGAGGAAGGACGCGAACGCGCACGCGGCGCGACCCGACTCGACGACTGGGCCGACGTCCGATGGATCCTCACCCGCGACGAAACGAACCTCCGGTTTCTCCGCGCCACCGGCCGAGACGTCGAATTCGACGAAACGCGACTCCTCCTCGACGCCGACACCCGGCGACTCAAATGCACAGGCGGCGACCGGAAAACAGAACGGCGACGGCGATTCGAGACCGAGCTACGCGACTTCATATCCGCTAACCCAGGATGCTCGGCGCGCGACATTCACGAAGCGATACCCGGCGACAACACCAAGATCAGCACAACGCGGAAACGGCTAATCGAGGAAGGGTTCATCCAGATCAAGCGCGACGAAAAGACCAGCACACAACAGCACTTCATCACCGTCCGCGGCGCGTCGCGCCCCGACACCAACGACTAGCCGTTCTGCCGTTCTGGCCCGTTCTGGCCCGTTCTTGAGAACAGGCAGAACGGGGGGCGTTCTGGCCGTTCTGCCCCGTTCTGCACACTCGCAGAGGGGGGCGTTCTCCCCTATATAGGAGAACGCCCCCTCAGAGCGCCCCCCCGTTCTCCACACAACCAGAACCAGAACACCCACCCGTCAGGAGGTCACCCGAGCATGACCACAACCGCCGACCCCCACACCCGCGAACGCCTCACATGGGACGTCGAGGAACTCACCAACCCCGGCGGACTAATCGACCAACTCACCGCCCTACTAACCGCACAACCCTCCACCCTCGACACAAACACCCAACACAAAAACACATTCGCACCCCCCATCCCCTGGCACCCAGAAGCCGGGCAAATACTCATGACAATCCACGCCGGAGCCCGCGAACTAGAAAACGAAATGCGCTACCGACTCACCGGAACAACCCGCCCCCGCGGAGGATCCGACAAAAACACCCGCAACGCCCTCAACCACATAACCCAACTCGCCTACGCACTACCCGCCCCCGACGTCGAGAACGCCGCCCACCTGGTCAGCCGATGGGTAACAGCAGCCCGCCAAATCCGCGACATCGACCACACCGACCGATGGGTCCCACTACCCCGCACCCCAGGGCACTACCCGCCCCCGTGCCCCTACTGCGACACCTACGCCCTACGCATGAGCAGACGCGCCGGTGAAGTCCGATGCATCAACCCCGAATGCGCAGACGCACGCGGCCGCCGCCCTATCGCACGCATGGCGCACGGGCCCCTATCCGGAGACGCATACCTCGCATTCGCCGACGGACGAGAAGTCACCTACCAATGATTAACCTATGGACCCTCGACGACGCCACCGCGCTACTGGACCCACCCATGACCACCACCGAAATACGCCGCATGATCCAGCTCTTTCACATCCCACCCCGCGGAACACTCCGGCCCGGATACACGTCCGGACGCCCACCCCGCACATACGCCGCCAAAGACCTACTCGACATCCACGCAATCGTCATCAACGAAAGAACCCGACTCAACCCCGAGGCTGCGACTTGCGAACACGATTCTGACCCGTAATTATGTGCCTGACGCTTCATGCCCAAATACATCCGGCCCGCCGCTGAACACTCGGACCCAGCGGCGGGCCGGCGCACGTTCCGGGCGGGGCACCGGAAGACCGGGGCCCTAGGGGTTGGGGGCACCCGCCCGGCCCCGCCCGGAACATCACTCCATAAGCGCACACAACCGCGACACAACCGCGAACGACACCCGACGCGCACACCCACAACAGCAGCGAACGCACCACGCTTAGACGCGCTCTCACAGCCCCGACCGGTAAGGGCATGGGAGGTAACCCCTCATGGCCCCGCGTCCCTGTCTCACATGCGGACGACCAATCACCGGTAACGCACGCTGCGACCCGTGCCGACGCCAACACGACCGACCCCGCTACAACCGGCGCGGCACCACCAAACAACGCGGACTATCCGGCCAACACGCGGCAATGTCACGCGCATACAAACGAGCCGAATCCGAATGCGTCCACTGTGGCGCCACCGGAACCGCAGACAACCCGATCACGGCCGGACATATCATCGCCCGCCACAAGGGCGGCTCGAATAGCCCGGACAACTATCGGCCCGAGTGTCGACGCTGCAACAGCGCGCGGCACTGACGCGCATGGCCTTGACGATCGTCAACGAGCGGACGGGGTAGGGGCGCAGCCGGGGGGCGGGGCCGAGTCGAGGAATCGGCGGGGCCAGATGACCCCGCCGCAACCTTTCTCGCAACGTCGACGCATCGCAGGCCGGGGCCTGTGGGGGGTGACCGGCGCCGCTCGTCGACGAGCCGTCCGACGAGCGGCGGGGCGAACGTCGGACGAGCGGGGGCCGACTCGACGAGCGTCCGGGGGTGACTGCACTCGAAACCCGTCCGCCCCCCACAGGTGCGGACGTCTCGACGTGCACAGCGACGTCTAGACGCGCGTCGAGGACCAAAAGAGAGTCCCCGTCTCCCTGAGGCTGGGAAACGGGGACTCGCTTGGTCGTCTTTCCGGGGGGATTACGCCCAGGTCGGCGGATTTTCGAGGTCGCCTTTAACGACCAACCATCCGGTAGAGGTGCGCTTCGTCCATTCCTGATTCTGGGGGTCGAATCGCCATCCGTTGACGACGGCGAATTCTTCGGGGTTGTCGTGGTTCATGTCGCGTCTCTCCCTGGTGGTGTAACTACACTCTATGCGGCGAGACAAGACGCGCCAAGCGAAGCGAACGACCGAAACATAATCGTGGCTCGCACATATTCCTAGACGTCTCGACGTCGGACAGCGGCTCGCCCCGTCGAGGGCGCGCAGCGTTCCCTAGTCGTTCAGATCAAGCACGGTCACGCGGTCGACGTTGCTGCATTCGGCGATGGTGTCGGGATCGGGCGACCACGCGCACGGAATGACCTCGACGCCCAGGCGGGCAAGCGTCGCGCGCACTTCGGCCGTGATTCGCTCGGATGACGTTCCGGTCGGGTCGACGGTAACAACGATGGTCGTCGCTTCGGTGCTCTTGTCCATGACGTCGACGCTCTCAACCGGTGTGCGGGGTGCCAACAGCCGGCATGTATCGCTCTCGCCTCGGTTGCTCTCAGGCTTGGCCCGGCGCGCGTCCGTCGAGGACGTGTCGACGTCGGCCAGGTCGCGTCCCGCGCTACTCCGTTCAAGTGGTGATGCACGATGCCCACACCCCCGAAATGGGATCCTGCGCGCGGTAAGCAGGCCGGCCGCGGACCGCTGCGACTTCCCGCGGAAGGACGGTCCGGCGGCGCGCCCGCATGGCCCCTGGACGGCAAACCGACGCGTCGGGAAGTCGTCGCATGGCGTGCGCTGTGGACCCTCCCGCAGGCGGTGGCCTGGGAGCGGTTCGGATGGACGCGCGGTGTTGCTCGCTACTGCCGGCACATGGTGCGCGCTGAATCGGTCGACGCGTCCCCGGCCCTGCTGGCGCAAGTCGTCGCTATGGAAGACCGGCTAGGACTCAACCCGAAAAGCATGCGGCTACTGCTCTGGGAAGTCGCACCGGCCGAGCCCGAGCAGACGGCGGCCGAATCGGTGACCGATATCCGTAAGCGAATCAAGGCGGTCTAGGAATCCTTCCGCGTCGTCGACGCTCGGGAGTGTGATTGCCCGATGCCCTGGCGTGGTCCATCCGAGCCCGGCGAATATCCCACGCTCGGCTATCTGGTCGGTGAATGGATAGAAGCGCATTGCGTCGTTCCGGACGGCTACCGGCGCGGTGAACCGTTCCGTCTCACTGACGAAATGTGGCGTTTCCTACTTCGCTATTACCGCGTCCTCGACGATGCCGCCCCGTGGCCTGCGGCGGATTCGATGGCGTTCTACGGCGGCCAGTTGAGACGCGCGCAGAAATGGGGAAAGGACCCGTTCGGCGCGTCCATATTGTGGGCTGAGGCTCTCGGGCCGACGCGCTTTGCGGGGTGGGACGCGTCGGGCGAACCGGTCGGGGCACCGTATCCGACGCCGCTGATTGCCTGTCTCGGGACGTCGGAGGAACAGACTGACAACACGTGGCGGCCGCTGTTGTCGATGGCGCGTAACGGGCCGCTCGGGAACGTCACGGGCCTGGATATCGGCGAGACGAGATGCATCCTGCCCGGCGGCGGGAAGATCGAACCGGTTTCGTGTTCGGCGCGTGCGCGACTCGGCGCGCCCATGACGATGGCCACGATTACCGAATCCCACCTTTTCACGCTGCAAGGCGGGTTCCGCAGAGTCGCGGGCGCGGTAAAACGCAACATCGCCGGAATGGACGGCAGATGGTTGGAACTGACGAATGCGTGGGATCCCGTCGAGGGCTCCGAAGCACAGATCACCGCCGAGTCCGGTAACCCGCGGGTGCTCGTCGACACAATCGAGCCCCACCGTGTCGAGTCCCTCGACGACACCGAGGCCGTTTACCGGGAACTCTTGCGCCAATACGGCGACTCGTCGAGGGAAAAAGGCGGCTGGGTGAACGTCACCGGCCGCATCATGCATGAGGTCCGGTCAACGATCCATCTGGAGTCCGACCGGCGCCGCTTCTTTCTCAATGAAATCGTCGTCGGGCAAAGTACCTTTATAGCGCCGGAACGGTGGGCAATCGCCGCGCGCCCGGATGAGCCGCTGGAACCGGATACGGCGATAGCGCTCGGATTCGACGGCAGCAAGAAACGCGACGCAACTTCGTTGGTCGCGTCGAGACTCTCCGACCGGCGACTGTTCATGATCCGGACATGGGAACGCCCGGACGGCGCCGACGCTGATTGGCGGGTGCCGACCGCCGAGGTTGACACGGTCGTGCGGGAAGTGTTCGCGGCCTATCGCGTCGCGTGCATGTTCGCCGACCCGTTCCGGTGGCAGGACTATCTAGACCTTTGGGCGGCGACGTTTCCCGGTCGGGTACTGGAGTTCCCCACCAACCAAGAAATCCGCATGGACGCCGCCATAGAACGCTTTTCAACGGCGCTCGCAAACGGCGACATCACGCACGACGATGACGAGCTACTCGGGCGGCACATCCGTAACGCCGTGGTCGTCAAAGGCGGCCGCAGGAAACCGCGACCTGGGGAAGACGAGACCCTCGCGACCCATTACCTGAAGCTGGCGAAGCGGGGTGACGGCATGTGGATTGACGCCGCCGTAGCGGCCGTTCTGGCTCATGCTGCGGGCTCCCATGCAATCGAGCGGGGTCTAGACGATTCCCACTCGTCGGCACCGTGGGCGGTGTTCGCCTAAGTGCCCCGTCCGCGCCGGCCGTCGAGGGTGGTGCGTGCACTGACCGGATACGCCGCCGGGTGCTGCGCAATCGTCGCCGGCGTCGCTATCGAGTGGGGAACAGCCGCCGCGCTCATGCTCGGGGGCGCGGTCGCCGCCGTGTCGTTTCTATTGCTGGGAGACGTAGGGGGCGAATAGATGAACCTCCTACGGCGGGCAATGTCACGCGGCCCGGCACGGTCGATTCAGACCATTGACGACTACGCCGCCGCCCTCGACGCGTTCTCATTCAACGGCAACGTCTATCCGTTCGGCGTGACACAGCAGACGCTTAACGGCGAGACAGAGCGCGTCACGCAAACCCTGAACGGGTACGCGTCCCAAGCGTTCGGGGCCAACAGCGTGGTTTTCGCGTGCATGAGCGTCCGCATGCTGGTGTTCGCCGCCGCGCGTTTCCAGTATCAGCGATTCAGTCTCGGCCGCCCGTCCGAGCTATTCGGCACCGAGACACTCCGGATTCTGGAGGCGCCCTGGCCCGGCGGCACGACACAGGACCTTTTGTCGCGCATGATCCAGGACGCCGACCTTACCGGCAATTCGTATTGGACACTTGCGGACAATGAACTAGTCCGGCTGCGCCCGGACTGGGTCGGGATCGTTCTAGAACCGCGTCGCATCGGTGGCGGGCATGTCGGATTCCGGCGCATCGGATACACCTATACCGAGGGCGGTCCGGGATCCGGCGCCGAACCCACTCTCTTTCGCGCAAAGGACGTCGCGCATTTCGCGCCGCTGGCTGATCCACTCGCGACGTACCGCGGGATGAGCTGGCTCACGCCCATTATCCGCGACGTCATCAATGACGGGCTAATGGCCCGCCACAAGGGGAAGTTTTTCGAGAACGGCGCGACCCCTAACATGATCGTCTCTTTCAAAGAGACGGTCACCAAGCAACAGTTTAAAGAATTCATTGAGGCGACCGAGGACGCGCATAGGGGCGTCAACAACGCGTACAAAACCCTGTATCTCGGGGGCGGCGCAGATGTTGAGGTCGTCGGGAACTCTTTCGAGCAAATGAGTTTTTCGTCGGTGCAAGGTCACGGCGAAACGCGGATTGCGGCGGCCGCCGGTGTGCCCCCGGTAATCGTCGGATTGTCCGAAGGTCTCCAGGCCGCCACGTATTCCAACTACGCGCAGGCTCGTCGACGTTTCGCCGACGGCACGGCGCATCCCCTTTGGGGCAATGCCGCCGGAAGTCTGTCAACGCTCATGCCGGTGCCAACCGGTTCGCGCTTGTGGTACGACGCACGCGATATCCCATTTCTGCGGGAAGACCGGCGGGACGCCGCTGATATCGCCAGCGTCAAGGCGCAGACGGTGCGCACCTACATAGACGCCGGTTTCGACGCTGACGCCGCCATACGCGCGACGGAATCGGAAGACCTGTCGCTACTGCTGGGCTCCCATTCCGGGCTGTTCAGCGTCCAGCTACAGCCCCCGGTAACGGTCGCCGCGCCCGACACCTCGACTGATGACGCGGACCCGTCCAGCGACGACGCGCCGGCCGACGACTCCACCGAATCGGGGGACTAGCCATGGTGCCGAGAGACAATGTCGTTCGGACGATTGCGTTCCGTGCGGTCGACAATCCCGACGACGCGCCCGGCGACGGGCTCACACTGGAGGGCTACGCCGCCGTCTGGGATTCGCCCACCCTGATTGACTCATGGGAAGGCACGTTCAACGAACGTATCCGCCGGGGCGCTTTCAGAAAGTCGATCCGCGAACGCACCCCGCGAATGCAGTTCGACCACGGGCGGCACCCTCTCATCGGCTCCATTCCCATCGGGACAATTGACACGCTCCGCGAGGACGACGCCGGACTGTGGACGGCCGCGCGACTCTCCGACAATTGGCTGATCCAGCCGGTGAGAGACGCAATCGCGGACGGCGCGATTGACGGAATGTCTTTTAGATTTACCGTCATCCGGGAAGAATGGCGGGACACGAACGGGAAACTCGTCAAGCCTGACGAGCTAGACGCGCTTCTCTGGTCGCCGGGTGAACGCGGGCCGCTAGAGCGCACCCTCATTGAATTGCGCGTCCATGAACTTGGCCCGGTTGTATGGCCCGCCTATGATTCGACGACTGTAGGCGTAAGAGCCCGCGATATGGCGGCGACGATCCAGCAGGACGACGCGCTACGCCGCAAGGTCCGGGAAAGTCTCGCCCACACGAACGCAACACTTGGCGACCTCGACGACCCCGCGTTTCGGCGAGAGGTCGCGACCGCGGTTCTCATGGAACCGCCGGCGCATGCGGCTGGTGACCGCATTCCCGCCGATGACGTTTCCTCCCCGGAGGATCCGCCGACCACCGACGACGAGAACAATCGCGACGCGCCGCCCGAGCAAGGGCACCCGTCGAGCAATACCGACGCGCCGCCCGAGCAAGGGCACCCGCCGGCAATGTCTGTAAGTCGACTCAATCCGGAACGCATTCGGCGTGACGCCGCTATGCGCGCCGAATACTTGAGTCTCATTGTCAAGGGGAGTGCGCGCTATGAGCGCGAATGACGGTCGAAAGTCGACCGAGTACAGCCACAAGCAAGCGCTGAATAGGATGCGCGATATTCAGGACGAAATCGAGCGCATCGGCGGTAAGGAATCCCTGAACGGCGAGGACGAAACCCACTGGGTGGAACTCGTCCGCGAATTCGAGGAACTCGACGGGCACCGCAAGAATCTCGAACGGGCGTCCGATATTGCGCGTGTCCGCGCCGCTCTCGACTCGCCGCACGGTGCTGTTGAGCGCGGAACGTCGGTGAATCCCGACGACGGATACGACCTGGACCCGATTCTCAATCCGGATTCCGTCGAGGATTGCCGTTTCCGCAATCCGTGGGACCTTTCCGAGGTTCGGACGTTCTCCCGCTCAAAGCCGGAGGTCGCGGCGGAGTTCCGCGCCCGCGCTATCTCGGCGATTGAGAAGATGGGAGCCGCATCGGATTCCGTCCGTGAGGCGGGAACGAGCATCATCGAATCTTGGGACGACGGTGATTCCCGGATTGCTCGTCTCTGCCTGGCTACGTCATCGCCGGAATATCTGCGCGCGTGGAGCAAGTGCGCATCCGGGCGCGGGCACATGATCTCGACCGAGGAACAGCGCGCACTAGAACGCGCAATGTCCCTGACGGATGCACAGGGCGGGTATCTGGTTCCTTTCCAGCTTGACCCGACCGTGATCATTTCGGCGGATGGATCACGCAACCAGATTCGCCAGGTAGCGCGCCAGGTTATCGCGACCGGCGACCTCTGGAACGGAGTTTCCAGCGGGGCCGTTTCGTGGTCCTGGGACGCCGAAGCGACCGAGGTTAGCGACGACGCGCCCACGTTCGCGCAGCCGTCCATTCCCGTGCACAAGGCGGCCGGATTCATCCCCATTTCCATTGAGGCGCTGGAGGATGAGGCCAACGTGACCGCGGAGGTTGCGCGACTGCTGGCTTTCGGGCGTGACGTCCTAGAGGCGGAAGCATTCACGACCGGTAGCGGTGCGGGACAGCCGACCGGCATTGTTACGGCGCTCACCGGAACGCCGAGCGTCGTCACCTCGACGACCACTGACGTTTTCGCCGCCGCCGACATCTACAAACTCGACGCCGCACTACCGGCCCGGTATCGCGCGTCGTCGGCATGGCTCGGCAATCGCAGTATCTACAATCTCGTCCGCCAATTCGACACCCAGGGCGGCGCGCAGATGTGGGAACGCATCGGCGCCGACGTGCCGCCGCAACTCCTCGGCCGTCCCGCGCTGGAGGCGGAAGACATGGCGGGTTCGGTCACGGCGACCGCCGAGAACTACCTACTCGTATACGGCGACTTCAATAACTACGTCATCGCCGATCGGGTGGGAATGCAGATCGAATTCATTCCGCATCTGGTCGGAACCAACAGACGCCCGACCGGACAGCGCGGTTGGTACGCCTATTACCGAGTCGGCGCGGACACCGTCAATGACGGCGGCCTGCGCATGCTGAACGTCACCTAATCCCCCGGCTCGGCATTCCGGAACAGAAAGGGAACCCGGCACATCCCCGCGGGTTCCCTTTCTGCCGTCCGGCAGGAGGTATGTCAAATGAGCGTCAAACGATGCAAGTCCGCGTTCACCGTCTGGACGGCCGAAGGTGTGCCGCGCGTCGTCGCCGGCGGCGACCTGGTGGACGATGACGACCCGATTTACCGGGGACGCGAACACTTCTTTGAGGACGCGTCGGAGTACGTCGCGGCGCGCGTCGAGAAGGCGGCGGACGTCGAGGACGCCACCGCCGCGCCGGGTGAGCGTCGCGAGGTCACCGCCCCCCGTCGCGGACGCCCGCCTAAGAACCGCTCGGGCGATGGCCGGTGACGTATGCCGCTTGGCGATCCCTACGCGACCGTTGAAGCGCTGAAAGCGCGGCTCGGCATCGCTGAGACCGACACCGGCGACGACACCCGCCTAGCCCAGGCCCTGAACGCGGCGTCGAGGGGAATCGAGCACTGTACGGCCCGGCAATTTCACGATGCGGGCGCAGCCTCGGCGCGCACGTTCCCGGTCGACTCGCCGTATCGCGCTGATCTCGACGACCTGTCGACGGCGGATGGCCTGCTCGTCGAGGTCGACCGGACGCGCAACGGCACCTACGCCGAGACCTGGACGAGCGCCGACTACGAACTAGCGCCCGCGGGCGGCGTGGTCGAGGGCGTACCCGGCTGGCCGTTCATCCAGATCAACGCCGTAGGCGCCCGGACGTTCCCCTACTGCGCCGGTGAACGCGCGTCGGCGCGTCCAGCTCTGCGCGTGACGGGACGGTGGGGATGGTCGACCGTGCCCGCGCCCATAGCGGAAGCCTGCCTCATCGTCGCCGCCGAGATCTACAAGCTGAGAGACGCGCCGTTCGGCGTCGCAGGATTCGGCGAGTGGGGCATGATCCGCGTCCGGCAAAACCCCATCGCTGCGGCGATGATCTCGCCGTATGAGCGTTACCGGGTGCTGGTCGGGTAAATGGCCGCGCCGACCGTCCTCGACGTCATGCGGGGACTACAGGGCCGCCTAAGCACCATTCCCGGTCTACGCGTGTCGAGTATCGCGCCCGATCAGATCACCCCGCCCCAGGCAATCATCGGGGTTCCTCCTATCGAGTCGTATCACGCGACGATGCGACGCGGACGCGCGACCTATGAGCCGACCGTTTACGTCCTCGTCAGCGCCGCGCTTGACCGCATCGGGCAGGAAAAGCTAGCCGGCTACGCCGACCCCACCGGCCCGGAATCCCTCATCACCGCCATTTACGGCGACCGCACGCTAGGCGGCATCGCAGAGGACTGCATCGTCCGGTCATTCCGTCCCCTCGGCGTCGAGGAGGTCGGCCAGATCGGCTATTACGGCGGCGCCTGGGAACTCACCGTCATCACCGCCGGATCCTGACCCGCCCCTTTCTTGGCCCTTTGTCGACAACATCTGGGGGTTGTGCTGTGCAGAAATATCGAGTGATCGGCCCGTGCGAAGTCGCGGGCGTCGCACCCGGCGGAACCGTCACCAGTGACGCACTGGAAAAGGCGGGCGCGATTGTCGAGCCGCTTCTAGGGGTTCACCTGGAGGAACAGCACGACGAGCCCCGCGCGCCGCTAAAGAAGACGGCGGCGAAGGACGGCGGCTAAATGGCGACGCTGATTCTCACCGACGTTACGACGATGGTCGCCGGTCACGACTTCACCACCGACACGAACGAAGCATCGCTATCGGTCGACGTCGACGACCAGGAGAACACGACATTCGGAACGAACGGATTCCGGTCACGGGTGGGCGGGCTCCGAAGCGTCGAGGCCGAGATTTCCGGCTATTGGCAGTCTGCGGAATCCGCCGCCGTCGACCCGCAGGTTTTCAACAACCTCGGTTCGCGTGACGAGGTCGTGACCGTCGCGCCGACCGGCGAGGCCGGATCACCGGCCTACTTTTTCCAGGCGGGCCGGTTCTCGTATGAGATCTTCGGCGATATCGGCGACGTCGCGCCGTTCACGGTTTCGATGATGTCGACCAGCGCCGCCGGCCTGGTCCGCGGAAAGGTCGCCCAGCCCCGCGGAAACGTTTCGGCGGTCGGTCCGGTCGGCTCGGGCGTCACCGGGCTTACGCCGACCGGTGACGTGCCCGCCGGGCGATTTCTGTATGTCGCCGTTCACGTCCTGGACGCTGGCGCGTCCATCACGCTCGCCGTCGAGGGCGACACCTCGGGCGCGTTTCCGGCGCCCGTAGCGCTGGCGAGTATCGGGCCGCTTACCGCGACCGGCGGTGTCTGGATGACGCGACTAGCGGGCCCGATCAGCAGCACCCATTACCGGATCAACGCGACCGCGGTTAGCGGAACGTTCTCGGTCGCGGCCGCAATCGGCGTCGCGTAGGACACGCGACGTTTCCCATTTTCTGAAAGTCAGGCCGCCGCGCCGGTGGCCCTTTTCCGCATGGGGGAATGATGGCCACTTTTGTACTCACCGATGCAACGCTTACGGTGAACGCGGTCAATCTGTCGGGGTGGGTCACTAGCGTGACATTGTCCGTCGAGGTCGACGACCAGGAGAGCACGGCCATGGGATCCGGATTCCGGACCAGGTTGGGCGGGCTCAAAGAGTGGTCGCTAGATATCGACTTCAACGCAGACTTTGGCGCGTCCGCCGTCGACGAAACCGTCTATCCGCTACTCGGTACCAATGTGCCTATCACCATTAAGGCGACGTCGGCCGCGACCGGGCCCACGAATCCGATCTACAGCGGAACCGCGCTCGTCTCTGAATACAGCCCCATAGACGGCGGCGTCGGCGACCTGGCGACGACTTCCGTCAGTTGGCCCGGCTCGGGCGTACTCACCCGAGCCACCGCCTAGGCGGCTCCCAGATGGCCCGAGATTCGGCCGACGACCTCCGCGAACTGTCCCGCATGCTGCGTCGCCAAGCGGACGGGAAAGAGCGCCTCCGAGCCATGCGCGCGGAACTCAAGACGGCGGCCGCGCCGATGGTTCCCGCGGTGAGAGGCGCAATCCGCGCGATACCCAACAGCAGCAACGCGCAACGGTCGCGCGCCGGTCGTCGACGCCCAGGAATGCGAACGGCGCTCGCCCGAGCGGTCACGGTGCAAGTCCGGACCGGCGGGCGACGCGCCGGCGTATCACTGTTCATGAATCCGCGCCGCATGGCCGATGGAACAAAGGCACTTCCGGCCTATTTCGAGGCGACGCCGGGCTATACCCGTTTCCGGCATCCCGTATTCGGCACTGACACATGGGTGACGCAAAGACCTCACCCGTATTTCACGCGCACGGTGAACGCCGCCGACAAACGGCTGTTGCGCGCGACCGACGAAATCATTGCGAGGATAAAACGAGAGGTCGAGGGATGAGCAAAGCGACCCCTAGCGCGGCATCGGTCACGTCCCTAGCGGAGGAAGCCGAGCGGCGCGAAACCCGCGTGACGTTCGGAGACGGACCGGACGCGATAACGCTTGTGGTGCCCCGCCGCTGGCAGCGTTTCAAGTTCCTCCGCCGGATCAACTCCGGGGACATCATCGGAGCGCTAGAAAGCGTATTCGGCGTCGAGCAGGTCGAACGGCTCGACGAAATCGACATCGACGAAAAGGAATTCTCCGACGTCCTGGAGACACTCGCCGAGGCCCTCGGGGGAACGTCGGCGGGAAATTCGTCAGCCTCGCCCACATCGCGCTAAACCACAGTGAGGACGTCGAGGCAGACCTAGCGCGACATTATCCGCGCGACGCCGACCAGCTCGGCGCGTTCTACGCCGGGGCGATGACGCTGCGCCGGCTCTGGGTTCTCGTATCGAGACTTCCCCAGGAATCCGCGACGTCCCGAGCGATCCACGGCGAACTAGCCGACTGGTCCCAGGACACATATCTACTCGCCCGCATCGCCAACACGTTGCAATACGCGAACGGGCAACGCGCCGGAAAACGCGTCCCCGAATCGGCGCTCATCCACCCGCCCACCTCGACGGCACCCAGGACCGCGAAAACCAACGGCGGGAAACGACTAACGCAAGCGGAATTCGACGCGCTCTTTTGACGCGCCCAGGAGTAAGGCGGGTGACAGCCGGTGGCCCGCACAATCTCTATCAACCTGAACCTGAACGACAGTCTCCTAGCCCGCGGGTTCCAAAATGCGTCCGGGCACGTCGACGCGTTCAAGCAAAAGCTGGCGGGCCTACAGGGCGTCATGGCGGGCGCCGGGCTCGCCGGCGGCGCAGCGTTCGCCGCCGCCCTGGCAAAAGGACTCGACGCCACCGCCGCCCAGGGCAAGCTACGCGCCCAGCTCGGGCTAACCGCCCAGGAGAGCAAGCGCATTGGAGGCGTCGCCGGAAAGCTGTACGCGGACGCCTACGGCGAAAGCATGGAGGAAGTCAACGCCGCCGTTAAGTCCGTCATCCAGAACATGGACGGAATGCGAACGGCGTCAACCGCCGATCTGCAAAAGACGTCCGAACGGGCCATGACGCTAGCAGCGATCATGGATGAAGAGGTAGGCGGCGTAACACGCGCTGTTGCGCAACTCATGCGGACCCATCTCGCGAAAAACTCGCAAGAGGCGTTCGACCTCATCACAAGATCCACCCAAGCGGGGATCAACAAATCCGAAGACCTCCTAGACACGATCAATGAATATTCGACCCAGTTCCGGGAGGTCGGTCTAAGCGGCCCGAAGGCAATGGGCCTTATCGCCCAGGCGATTCGGGCGGGTGCGCGTGACGCGGACACGGCGGCGGACGCGATCAAGGAATTCGCCATCCGGTCCAAGACCGCCACTGATCCCAACACTATTGCCGGGTTCAAAGCCCTTGGCCTGAACGTCAAGGAAATGACCGCGACGTTTGCGGCGGGCGGACCGGCCGCCGATAAGGCTTTCAGAGTCGTCATTGAACGACTCAAGGCGATGGAAGACCCGGTCAAGCGCAATGAGACCGCGGTCGCGCTATTCGGCACCAAGGCCGAAGACTTGGGAAAGTCGCTTTATGCGCTTGACCCGTCAACCGCGGTGCAAAGCCTCGGCCAATTGCAGGGCGCGACCGACAGCGCAAGCAAGGCAATGGGCGAGACGTCCGCGGCCGAGTTCCAGAAATGGAAGCGCGGCGTAGAAACGGCGGTCGTTTCCACCATCGTCGCCGACGTCCTCCCCGCTCTCGACGCGTTCAGCAACAAACTAAAAACGCTCGGAGTCGAGCCGGGCGACATCGTCAAGGGCGCCCTAGCGCTCGGCGCTCTGGTGGTCGCGCTCAAAGGCGTCACGGTCGCGGCGACCGCGACCAAGACCGTAGTCGGCGGGGTCTCCAAAACGGTCGGGTTCTTTCGCGCCGACCAAGCCACCGGAATATCAAAGTTCGGGTCGGCAATGGATTCGATGCGGCTACGCGCCATGTACGCCGGTGAAGCCGTGAAGCGCGCAGGGGCCGCCACGGCATCGGGCGCGCGAACCGCCGTGACCGCCGCCAGGGCGAATGCTGCGCTAGCCGCGTCCCATGCACGGGCCGGAGCCGCAGCCACGGCACAGGCCGTCAAGACGTCCGCCGTAGGCAATGCCGTACGTCGTGCGGCCGTCGCCACGGCTACGGGCGCGAGAGCCGCAGTAACCGCCGCCGGCTCGAATCTCGCCCTAGCGGCATCCCACCTCAAAGCCGGAGCCGCCGCCACCGCCCAGGCGGCCAAGACCGCCGCGCTAGTGGTCTGGCAAAAGATATCCGCCGCCGCAACAAAAGCTTGGGCGGCCGTCCAATGGATTCTAAATGCGGCGATGACCGCCAATCCGATTGGTATCGTCATTGTTGCGGTGGCGGCGCTCATCGCAATCTTTGTTCTCGCCTATAAAAAGGTCGATTGGTTCCGTGCAGGCGTACAGGCGATTTTCGGGGCACTCAAAACCGGCGTCGTTTTTGCGATCAATTTCGTCCGCGACCATTGGCGGCTGATTCTTCCGATCCTGATCGGCCCGCTTGGAATTGTGATCGCGCTCGTCACTAAATATTGGTCGCAAATTAAGGCGATCTTTAGCGCGGCCGTTTCGTGGGTGCTCAATCAGGTGCGCACGCGTTGGCGGCTACTGATCTCCATTTTCCTCGGACCGCTCGGCCTAGTGATCGCACTTGTGACGAAATATTGGGGCCAGATTAAGTCCCGCACGCTCGAAATGCTCGCATATGTGCGACAAAAGATCGCCGCCGGGCTCGCCGCCGCAAAGAATATTGTTTCCAGCTCCCTTTCTGCAACGCTCGCAGTTTTCACCCGCGGATACAATTTCATAAAGTCCCGGACGACGGAATTCATGAGTTCCGTGAGGTCGCGCGTCCAGTCCGGAATCAGCGCGGTCAAGTCCGCCTTCTCTACCGGCGTCTCTGCCATCCGAACTATTTGGGACCGGCTACGCGACGCGACGCGCCGACCCGTGTCCTTTTTCGTCAACACGGTCTACAACAACGGCATCCGGAAAGTGTGGGGCGGCGTCCGCAAGCTGGTTCCCGCGCTCCCTGATCTGCCGTATGTGAGATTCGCCGCCGGCGGTGTGCTTCCCGGCTATGCGCCCGGACGAGACTCCGTAATGGCGATGCTCTCGCCCGGTGAGGGCATTCTGCGCCCGGAAGCCGTTAAAGCCCTGGGCGAGAACTGGATCAATAGCGTCAACCACAACGCAAAACGCGGCGGTGCCGACGCCGTTACGCGACTGGTCGCCGGTGTCGGTGACCCGTCCGGATTCCCCGGTTTCGCCGACGGCGGCATTGTCGGAATCCTCAAGAGACCCGCCAACTGGGTCAAAAAAGCGGCCGACCCTATCATGACAAAGGGGGTCGACTGGTTCGCAAAGTCCGTCCTTAACCCGATCCTCCGGAAAATCCCCGGCGGAAAATCGCTGTGGGAAAAGGCACTAGCGACCCTGCCCAAGAACCTAATAGACGCGTTCCTGTCGTTCATTAAGAAGACGGTCGCGCCCAACATGAGCGGACGCGGATCACAGGCCGCCGTGAACGCGGCACGCTCACAAATCGGTATCCCGTATAGCTGGGGCGGCGGCGGGCTCGGCGGACCGTCCTACGGCATCGGGCGAGGATCCGGAACCCGCGGCTTCGACTGCTCCTCTCTAATGCAATTCGCATGGGGCAAGGCGTCGGGCGGTAAGGACATCACCCGCACCACGTACACACAACGGAACTTCCTCCGCTCGGTGCCGCGCCCCGTTCCGGGCGCCGTAGGCCAACCGCACGCCGGTCACACCTACATGTATTCGGGCAATGGAAGAATCGTCGAGGCCCAGCAGACCGGCACCCGCATTAGCGAGCATCGTCTTTACCGCGCTACGCCGTGGTGGGGAGTTCCGCCGTGGATCATGGACGGCGGCGGGGCTCTGCCGCCCAACTCGCTTTCGCTGATCCGGAACGCGTCGAGCCGCTCGGAAATGGTTCTCTCCGGGGCCCAGCAGGATCTACTAGCCGGCGGCGGCAACACCTACAACATCACGGTTCAAGTCGCGCCCGGTGGGTCGACTGCGGCGGCGGCGGAACAGGTCGTGACGCTCATCCGTGAGTATGAGCGCCGCAATGGGCGCGGTTGGCGTTCATGACGTCCCTGGACATGCCAACTGTCCGCGTCGAGGTGGCGTTCTCGGCCGGCGCGTCGACGTCGCCCCTGTTGCACCTGGACGACCCTGGGCGCGGTCGCCTCGACACGGGGACGCTCGGAGGCGCAGCCCCCGGCCCGGTGTGGGTCGACGTCACGTCCTGGACGCGCGCTGTATCTATCAAGCGCGGTGCCTCACGAGTAGAGACCCCGATCATTCAGTATGAGGCGGGCACACTAGCGGTCACGCTGGACAACTCCGACCGCCGTTTTGATCCGAGCAACCTCGACGGTCCATACGTCGACCCGATCAACGGCACGACCCAGGTCACCGCCATGCGCGCGATACGCGTCATGGCCACGTGGGCGGACACGACCTATGAACTGTTCCGCGGTTTCGTCGACGCCTGGGACGTCGAGTGGTCGAACCCGTCCTACAGCGAATGCACGGTGACCGCGACGGACGGTTTCAAAGTCCTTTCCGGAATCGACCGGCCCGCCGTCCCGGAGATAGGCGCGGGCGAAACCACCGGCGCCCGTATCGCGCGGATCCTCGATTCCGCGGGATGGCCGTCCAGTGACCGCACCATTGCCGCCGGGGACAGCACCGTACAGGCGACGACGCTAGAGGGTTCCGCGCTGGCCGAAATGCAGAAGACGGCCGATTCAGAGATAGGCGAACTGTATATCGACGCCGGCGGGCGCGTCGTCTTCCGGAACCGTACCGCGCTGATCACCGACCACCGGTCGACCGACCCGCAAGCCGTATTCGGCGACGGCGGCGGCGGCGAATTGCCGTATGAAGACCTATTCATATCGACCGACGACGCGACGTTCTTCAACGCGGTCCGCGTCACCCGTGCGGGCGGCACAGAGCAATCCGTGACGGATTCGGCGTCACAAGCCGTCTACTATCCGCGCACGTTCAAGCCGAGTGAAGACCTGATACTCGTCACCGACGCCGACGCGCTCAATTACGCGCAATGGATCCTGCATGTGTCGCGTGATCCCGAACTGAGATTCGTGGAACTGACGGTGAACCCTCGCAGCGACCCCGCAACGCTGTTCCCGCATTCCCTCGGACGCGGACTAGGCGACCGCATCACCGTCATTCGTCGTCCGCCCGGCGGCGGCACCATCACCCGCGACCAGTTCATACGCGGTATCGCGCACGAGTTCTCGCCCAAATATTGGCGCACCAAGTGGACTCTACAGAGCGCCGAGAAATTCGGGTCGTTCTTCACCCTGGACCATGCGGAACTAGGGCGACTCGACAGTAACGCGCTCGCTTATTAGAAGGGGGCCCCGTGGGGAGCGGATATCACTCGTTTGCCGTCGGTGAAGTTCTGACCGCGGCAAACGTCATGAATTACCTGATGACGCAAACGGTGATGTCGTTTGCAAGCGCGGCGGCGGCGGAAGCCGCGATCACGTCGCCGCAAGAGGGCATGGTCATTTACGTTCAGGACGTCGATATCTATCGCGCGTACACCGGTACGGAATGGCGCGACCTCATCGGGTTGGGCGAATGGCGCACGTATACACCGGCCTGGACGAGCAGCGGAACCCAGCCGTCCCTAGGGAACGGCGCAAGATTCGGCCGCTATATCCGGCACGGACAAACGGTCACCTTCGCCGCCGAGATAATCATGGGCTCAACCACCGCCTTCGGGAACGGCAATTACAGTCTCTCTCTTCCCGTCAATGCGCGCACCGCCAACCCGACGCAATACCTCATGACGCGCGTCGGTGACGCCAGCTCGGGCCAGGCTTACGCCGGACAGACCGGCGCGCTTTTGCAGACCACGGTCCCTCTACAAGTTCAGGGCGCCGCAGATTTGGACGGTGTGACCAACACAGTCCCGATCACTCTCGCATCTGGCGACACGATTAGAACATTCGGAACGTATGAAGCGGAGTTGCCAGCGTGAATGACGTAACGACTTTCGGGGCCATTGGTGACGGTATCGCCGACGACGCGCCCGCGATACAGAGCGCGCTAGACGCCGGTGGATGGGTGTACGTGCCCGCCGGGACCTATCGGCTAGAGAGCATGCTGCGCATCGGCGCGCGAACTCGTCTCACGCTTGCGCCCGGCGCGCACCTGGTCCGCGCGCACGATGACGTGATAGTGACCAACACTCCGGCGGGCGGGACTGTCGAGGGCGGATACAGCGGCGCGCCCGGCGGGCTGGTCGTCGAGGGCGGCATATGGGACGTGCGCGCTATGGAGCGCCCGACCTACTCGGGAGCTATCGCGATAGCGCACGCGTCGGATGTGCTGATTCGTGACGTCACCGTGTGGGATGTTCCCGGATGGCATGCCATCGAAATCAACGCATGCCAGAACGTCAAGATTCGTGACTGCGCGTTCGCCGGTTTCTGGCACTCGGGCGACCGCGCATACAGCGAAGCAATCCAACTCGACGCCATGACCAGCACGGGCGTTTACCCGTGGGGCGGACCCTATGACGGAACCGCGTGCGATGACGTTTCCATTACCGGATGCCGATTCGGAGCGTCGGGAACCACGGGCACCCAGGCATGGCCGCGTGCGGTCGGGTCGCATAACCTGGCCGGTCCCCGACAGACGAACATTCGCGTTGCCGGCAACATCATCGATTCCGTCACCGACTGCGGTATTCAGGCGGTGGAATGGGAACGCGCGCTTATCGCCGGTAACCAGGTGTGGCGGTCTGAGGGTGAGGGAATCGCGGTCTGTCAGGGAAGCATGTATGTAGACGTCCATGACAACCAGATCTTTGATTCCGGGCGCTCGGGAATCTGGCTTAACGATGACGTGACCCAGGTCGGTATCCGCGGGAACACCATCATTGGGTCAGGACGTGCGGCGAACAATACGCACTACGGTATTCGCGGAAGTTCCACCGTCTCATGGGTCATCATCGCCGGTAACAAGGTTCGCCGCCGCTCGTCCGGTAACCACGCCGCCTATGGTCTGTCGCTCACGTCGACCGTTTCCAAGGTGGTGCGGTACGGAAACGACTTCCGAACCTCGGGTGTCTCCGGATCCGTGGACGACCTCTCGACGAGCCCGGTTGTTTCAGCGGTCGACGCCGTCTAGCGGCGAGTGTGATTCCGATTGAGCCGAGCAACTGGGAACTTAAAAGCGTCATTGAACGGAATTACGCGGAGACGCGTGAAGACATTATTGACCTAAAGACACAGGTCGCCCGCGATTCCGCGACGTACGCCGCGCAGCTTGAACGGTACGTGTTGACCGCCGTCTATGAGGCACAGCGCGCGGCGATGCTGGAACGCATCGCCCGGCTAGAGAATCAGGCCGAATCGTCGCGCGCCGCGATACGGGGGGCCATGTACGCCGCCGCCGCATCGGTCGTCGCGAGTCTCATTGTCGCCGTTGTCACGACAGTTCTGAGGACGTCATGAGTCGTCGCCCTCGACTGCGCGAACTACTCGTCATCGTCGGGGTGTTCTTGCTCGTCCTCGGCGGCGCGTGGATCGCCGGAACGCTCACCGAGCTACGGCGCGACCGGACGCGCCTAGAGACGTCGGTTCAGACACTCGCCGACCAGGTCCGCCGGCTGGGCGGGGTGCCCGAGGTTCCGACCCCCGAACCGGGCGCGTCCGGACGTCCGGGCGAACCGGGCACGTCCGGCGCACCAGGCCCCGCGGGCTCCCCAGGCCGCCCAGGACAGCCCGGCGCGTCCGGACCCACAGGCCAGCCGGGGCCGCGCGGCTCGACAGGCCCCAGCGGCGCGCCCGGAGCGTCCGGAGCGCCGGGCGCGTCCGGACAACCCGGCGAACCAGGACCCGCCGGCCCGACCGGACCACAAGGACCCACCGGGCCGACCGGCCCGCCCGGTCCCGCATGTCCGGCCGGCTATGAGGCGCGACAGATCACGGTGCTCACCCCCACCGGTCCGCAAGACACAACCGCATGTGTGAAAAGGGAGTGACATTGCCAATGCGCGAACCCGAAGACCTCGACGAACCCGAGGACGCCGGTTGCAGCGATGACACGCTACGTGAATCGCTCACCGACGGACCGGACGAGGAACCGGAATTCGAAACGATTGACGTTGGCCCGTGAAACTCGTCAAGCGGGCATCATGGGGCGCGCGATACGGTCGCGGAAATACGAACATCACCCCGTCCCGCGGAGGCGTCGCCGTCCACTATGAGGGCGGCGGGAAACTGACCGGGAACTCACATTCGACATGCGCCGGCCGTGTCCGCGCCATCGAACGTTTCCACGTACAGACAAACGGATGGTCCGGAATCGCCTACAGCTATCTTGTATGCGAGCACGGATATGTTTTCGAGGGGCGCGGGCTCGGGTACCGCACTGCGGCGAACGGCACCACCGCGTCAAACCAGAACTATTACGCCGTCTGCGCGCTCATCGGCGACAGAGACCCGGCCGCCGACGCCATTAAGTCCGGGGTGCGCGACGCAATCGACTACATGCGTTCCCGCGGGGCGGGCTCGGCGCTCAAAGGGCACCGCCAATTCCTGCCGACCAGTTGCCCCGGATCAGCGCTATACGCCTGGGTGCGGAAAGGCGCTCCGCGGCCAGGTCGCGGAACCACGCCCCCCGACCCGCCGAGCCGACCCGGCCCGGCGCCCGGCGATGACTGGACGGAGCGAATCATCATGTCTCTATCGACTGTCCGGCGCGGGTCGACCGGTCGGGCTGTGCGCGTCCTGCAAGGTGTGCTGTGCGCTATGGGTCCGGATATCGCGATTGACGGTGATTTCGGTCCGTCGACCGAGCGGCGGGTTCGCGAGGAACAGGCGCAATATCAGATATCGGTCGACGGTATCGCGGGACCGGTGACATGGCGCGTCCTGCTCACCGGGAAGTGATGGCAATGAATAATCGTGTAGAGAGCAAGGTAACCGCGGCGACGCTCGGAACCGTGCTGTCCGGACTGGTCGTCATGCTTCTGGGTGAGCACGTGTTCAGCGATGACGTTCCGCAAGCGGTGATCGATCTCGTCTATGTGGTGGTTCCGGGAGTCGTCGCGTTCACTGCTGGATACCTAGCGCGACACACTGACCGGACGTCCGGTCCAGCGTCGTGACCGGTTCCGCTTAGCACTGCAAAAAGAGAGAACCCGTCTTCCCGGTTTCGGGAAGACGGGTTCTCTTTTTGTGTGTCGAGGTTCAGTCGGTGATGACGCGCTTAACGTGCTCGTCGTTTGGGAGCGGACGCGGTGTGAACCAACCGTGCGTAGCGTGGAGGACGGTTCCGAACGGGAATCGACGGACCTGCGAGAGCGTGAACGGGAACGGGAACGTCACGTTTCCAAGCTCGGTGATGACGTCGTTGTCGTTCAAGTCCGCGACGGTTACGGATTCGGTCCGGGAAACGTCGATCTTGCTTGCGCTCTCTTTGATCGCTGCGGCTTGTGCGCGCATGCGGTCCACGGGGTGCATGTCGGTCATTGTGCGTCCTTCCCTTTGGGGTGTAACTACACCCTAGGCGGTGATGCACGCTGAACGGCTGTCCGGCTTAAGACGTGGTCGAACTGTGGTCATTGTCGACAACGACCGGACAGCGACTCGCGACACGCGCTCTCGACGTCGACGCGACACGTCCTCGACGTCGCGCAGCGACCGGACGTCGAGGACGACCGGTCGACGTCCCGTCGACGCGCACAGCTCCAAGCAGCGAACGGCCCGCGCATCCCCCCCAAGAGATGCGCGGGCCGTGTCTGTGTCGCGTTAGCCGCGTCGGGCTTCGTGCTCATGAGTGAGCACCGCGGTAACCTCGGTGATCTGCTCTTGCGGGAAGTGCACTTGCGCCAGCGGCGACGGCGAAACCTTGCCCTCGTCCGCCAAGAGATAGACGTAGCACTCCCACGCGCCCGGCATCGTCCACCGGTTAAGCCGGTCCTGAAAC
The DNA here is from genome assembly GCF_044326345.1 of Actinomadura sp. 9N215. Taxonomy (NCBI): domain Bacteria; kingdom Bacillati; phylum Actinomycetota; class Actinomycetes; order Streptosporangiales; family Thermomonosporaceae; genus Actinomadura; species Actinomadura sp. 9N215. The sequence continues at coordinate 88,879 of NZ_JBIRBA010000007.1, forward strand.
TCCGGATACCTCGCCAGAACGGTAAGCAGCCCGCACGCGTCGACGGTCGGCATCTTGAGCCACGCTTGCCCCGCGTAGAACAGGGCGTGTCGGTCGCGCCCGCCGTATTTGACGTCCGATTCGCCGCCCCAGAGAACGGACTCGCCGAGGTTCTGACAGCAGCCGGCCGTGTCGAGGCCGAGTGCCCAGAGCGCCCGGACGAGCGGGATCATCTCTAGGTCTATCTGGACCCGTTCGTTCTGCGGTGTGACGAGCGGCTCGGACTCGTGCTGATTGTCTACCCGAGACATTCGAGAGCCTCCCCGAGATGTCGCCGAACCGCCTTTTGCACGGTGGCGTCATTCGCCGGATCCGGTATCCAGAAAAGGCACTGTTGCATGTACCATTCACTGATCCATACGCGATGCCATCCACCGGCCCATATCTGCGGCGGGAGACCGTCGCGTTTCGCCATTGCTTCGGGATGTCCCCCTTCCTCGACATAGCGGACGATCATGTCCGCTATCGCGTTGGTGTTGAGCGGTTTCGGTGTGTCCTCCCACGATGCGAGGTCGAGCAGGCCCGGACCGACGAATGCCCGCGCCCAATCCAGGACGTACAGCCCCGCCGGACCGTCGTGCAGTGACGTCGGATGAAATTCGGAATGGCACAGCCCGAACGGCGGGGTTGTCGCGCCGCGCGAACGGTAATGACCGATATCCCCCAGAGTGAAAAGCGCCTGCCGGATATCTTCGGTGTCGGTCCATCGGCCGGCGCGTTGCAGCGCCGCCCAGGACGCTAGGGCGTCGACTGGCAGACTGGCGAGTCGTGGCCGTGACAGGCGGGGCAGGTTCCGGGGAGGCATGCACTCGTGGATGCGGACGGCTGCGCGTGCGCCCCTCGTTAGCGACGGGTCGTCTTCGGGGTGCTCGCCCAAGTCCTGCAACAGCATGGCGAGACGTCCGTCTGACAGGATGCGCGACGCGTGCACGCGCGGCACGGGCACGTGATCCGCGACGTGCCGCAGGGTGGACGCCTCACGGGCGAACGGCGATGCGGCGGATTTCAGGATGACGGTTTGCTCGTCCTCCAGATGGACGCGTTCCACCGACGACATGGCCCATACGTGAATCGGTTCCCGCCTGATGGCCGGCGGGAAGTCGTGGGCAATGAGCATTTCGTTCAGGACGGGGAAGGGGGCGGACACCGCGCCCGCCCCCTCCAGTCCGGACTTACCGGGCACAGGACTCCACTCGGCTGATCCAGTCGTCGCCGAAGTCCCGGAGTTCCCGCCGGAATTCGGTCATGTCGACGCCGAACGGGACGATAGCGCCGCCGCGCATGTCCGCCGACGATTGGCATCCGTGCACCAGCTTGCCACCCAGGGCGGCGTTAGCCTTGACCGCCTCGACGCGTCGACTCTCATCGAACCACGTCCCGTGGTACAGCTCATCCACTAGCCGCGCCTCGGGCTCGTCGAGACCGTAGACGACCTTGCACGCGACGGGGAACATCCAGGCCGGCCCGACGTTGCTGATACGCCCCGACAGTTCGACCCGGTTAAGGGCCATGAGCGTCGACGTTTCGCGCAGCATGCGCGCGTGCACCGGCTTGACGCCGAGAGCGGCCATTCCGGGCTCGGCGGTGATCTCGTCGCGGAACATCCACGCGTTGACCTGCCACGCGACGCCCAGCACGGTCGCCGCATCGTCGGTCGTGCGTCCGTAGGTCTGGACAAAGTCCAGGGCCTTTTGCTCGATAGCTTCCGTGGGCGTCTCCCGGACGTCGAGGAGACCGGCCTTCACGTGCTCCCAGTCGCAGACGATCCACGACGGGTTCTCGTACCGGAAGAAATACGCGTCGGGGTGGATCGTGAGGTTGTTCCCCTCGACGGCGACGCCGTCAATTCGGTTCCACCCGGAGTGGAACTCTTCGGGGAAAACCACCCGAATAGGGGCGGTCTGGTTCATGACTCTCCCTTGCACCGTGCCCTTATGGGCGACTAACTCTCTTTCTCGGGCTTGGACGGCGGTTGCGGGGACGTGCACGCCGGGCAACCATTACCCCCCGGCGAACACGTGCACATCAGGATTCCGTCCAATCGTTCTCCCTTCTTTTCTTCGGGCGTAGCCGACTGCTATCGCCCCATAATTGGGAAGGTCCGGTTTTCCTGAACGGTGATGTCGGTCTGAATTGCCAGTGCCGCACCGTGCGGGTCGTCGACCGGATGGAATGCCCTGTAGCCCCACCAAAAGCAGTCGTCTTTCACCACCGCCATGACGCCCCTAAGCGGTGTCCGGGCAATGGGGCATCGCCGCACGAAGACCCGCAACGCGTCGCGGTCGTCCTCGCCCGGGATCGATGACGGCACCCGTAGCGCTTCGTGCGACACGTCGAGACGGTCTAGTTCCGTCGTGAGGCTCTCAAGGTGGGATAGGTCGTCGGCCATGTGTCATACCTCCGCCGGCGGATCGTCGAACCGGTTGAGGATGGACTGCGCCTCGATGAAATCGCGGATACGCTGCGCGGCGCCGGAAACGTCATCCAGGGGATGCCGATTAAACGCACCCCAGCGGAAAACCGGCTTGTCGTCGCGAGCGTGCACGAACACACCGTTACCGGGGTTTCCCCATTTGTTGGTCTCCGTATAGGCGGTGAAGTATTCGTAATCGCCTTCACTGTCTGCGGTTTTCACGCCCATAATTTCGAGCGTGTCTCGGAGCGCTAGGAACGTTCGGCGGCCGTCATCCATTGAGCGGGGGGCTTTCTAACGAGTAGGGGCGGGACGTTGCGGAGGCAGAAACCCGTGAGCCTCCAAAAGAAATTCGATCTCGTGCACGTCGCGGGGGGTGAGGTCGTCGACCAGTTCGAGCTGGTTTATCGCGCGCAACTTCATCACGTCCCCGATTTCCAGCGCCGCGCCGTAGGTGTCCATGAGCGGCGTAAGCGCGTCGAGGGACAGCCCGAGACAGACCGCTAGACATCGGTCAGTGCGCGGCGCCCGGAACCGACCGTGCAACAGGTCGACCAGTGCGCGGGCGTCCGGCGGCGCAGCGTCGAGGATCTCGCCGTGTATCTCGCCGGCGAGATCAGGCAACGCAGCCGTAAGGATGGGCGAGACGGAACGTGTCACGGCGCGTCCGGTTGCTCGTCGGGGATTTCGAACCACACAACGTGTCCGGATCCGTCAGGGTCTTTCCCGTATCCCCACGCTGTCGCGTATTCGGCGACGATTCGCAGCCCACGCCCCTTCTGGGCGAATCCGTTCGGATTATCGGGGAGCATGCGGGGCGCGCCCTTTTGGGAGTTGCCGCCGTCGATGATCTCGACGCGAATAGCGGACGGTCGCGCCGCACTGGAGGGACAGCGAACGACTATCACTCCGAATTCAGAACCGGCGTCGCCATGCCGCACAGCGTTCGTCGCGCATTCGGACGTGCAGATCTGTAGCGCGTCGCGGGCCTGGCCCTTCGGGTCAAGTCCGGGCAGGACCTCGCCGGCGATCCAGTGGCGGGCACGGGTGACCTCCGAGACGTCGCGCTGGAACGTCTCGACGCCCAGGACGTTCGCGGTACCGGGGCTGATCGTTCGGGGTTTGAGGTTCACGGCCGCCGTCCCGGGGCGTACTTGACGTGGATCTCCCCCATGCGCTTGAAGAGTTCCTCGGGCGTCTCCGCCTCGACGACTCCTCCGAACCGCGGGTACGGCGGGCGCGGCGTGCCCCAGTAGTGCTCGGTCGCGTGCCCGTACCAGCACACCCAGCGGCCGCGCGTCTGGGCCTGGACCTGCAGGGCGGTTGTGTCCTCGGGCACTCTGTGCAGTTGAACGCTGTTACTCGACGGGGAGTCGGGTAGGTTGCGCACGGGTCGGAACCTCATTTCCGATCAAGGTCCCGCATCCGGTGTTGACGTCACCGGGGCGGGGCCGCCCTGTGTCTGGGCGTCCTCACCTGCGGGATCCTGTGGGTCCTGGGGTACTCACCGTGACGCGAACGGCATACGATTGGTAGCCGGAGCACAGACACATCCCCGGCACAAAACCCACCCCCCTAGTTGTGCGGAGCTTGTGACCCCATGATCACGCGGAACAACCGGTCCCCCCGCAAGTTCCTTGGTAGAGAGATACAGCAGGCCCGAGAGGCTAAAGGGATGACCCGGGACGATTTGGCCAAAGAGGTCCCGGTGTCCGAATCTCTCGTCAAATCATGGGAAAACGGAACCCGCCTACCGAAACCGGACACCCTCCGGACCGTGGAAAGACTCCTAGGGTTCGGCGATGGGAAGGATCCGGGAATTCTGTGCAGAATCCGAGAGGACCTTATTAACGACGCGGTACCACTCGAATGGTTCGGGAAGTGGCAAAAGGTCGAGGAGCAAGCCACGGAGCTATGGTCGTTCGAATGCTTCGTAATCCCTGGCCTGTTGCAGACCGAGGAGTACGCAACCGCGGTTCTGCACGCATCGCACCACAACGCCGACCCAGAAGAAGAAACAGCCACACGCCTAGAGCGGCAAAAGATCCTCGACGAGGAGGAGGACCCGCCAACCCTCGTCGCCCTTATCGCGGAAGCCGCGCTACGCAACAACATGGGCGGAAAGAAGGTGATGCATGAGCAGCTTCTTCACCTCGCGGAAATGGCGAGACGTGAAAACATTATCGTTCAGATTATTCCTGCCGATTCCGAAGTCTGCGCCGGATTCACCGGACCTTTCGTGATTGCAAACTTCGACGGTGGCGAAGTCGCGTACGTCGACAACGCCATTAGCGGCGACGTCATCGAGGACGGACAAGAAGTCGCACGGCTTCGACGTATGTTCAACATCTTCCGATCGGATGCGCTACGCGCACAAGACTCAATCGACTTCATAACAAGGCTGGCACACGAACTATGGACGTAAAGAAGTGGCGTAAATCGTCGTACAGCTCCGCCAATGGCGGTAACTGTGTCGAACTCGCAGACCTTGAACGGTCAATCGCTGTGCGGGACTCAATGGACCCGGACGGCCCTAAGCTGACGGTGGACCGGACCGCGTGGGCGGCCGTACTGTTGGACGTGAAGCGCGGGCGGCACGACCTGTAAGCCCCCGATAACGTCCGGGGTGACCGCCCCCTATAACTGAATACGCACAAGAGCCTCCCTAAAGGGGGGCTCTTTGTGTTTGTTACGGCCTGTCGACCTGCCGTCCGGCTCTCGACGGCCGGACGGACGAGAACATGTCGACTCGACGGACGGGCGAGCCGACGTCGCCGACGCGTCCAGGGACGTCGAGAGACACTGTCCGGTCGCCGTCGACGTCCGGTCGCTGGTCGACCTCGACGGCGCGTCCGGGCATGGTCTGGGACGCGTCCCGGTACCTCTCGACGGACGCGACCTGGTCCACGTCGAGGGCGCGTCGCGTGTCGCTGTCCGGTCGCGCTTGACGCGCCGGCGCGTCGACGTCGAGGGCGCGTCGAGTGTCGTCGATAGCGCGTCGGCCAGGACGTTGCAGCGCAGCCGGACGAGCGGCGGCGCGAACTACGCGCTGTGACAGCGGCGCGAACGTCGAGGACACGTGACCGTGCATGATTCCATCATGGCCCGCCCTGATTTCGATGCAAAGTCATGGGGTGCCGTGAAGGGTAAACCGCACGTCAGAGCAATGATCAACGATCTCACCAGCGGCGTTAACAACATGCTCGCAGTTGTCCAGCAGGAGCAGCGATCGTCCGGCGCCCAGCCGTGCCGCGACGGCGTCCGCCAGCGGCTGGTGCGACCCCTCGGTCACCCCGAGCGCGGTCGCGGCCGCCCTCGCCACGAACCCGTCGCGCACCGGCACCAGGTCGACGAACGCCCCGCCGGACGGGAACAGCGCGCCCGCGTCCGCCGCGACCACCGCGGCCAGCCGGGTCTTGCCCACGCCGCCCGGGCCCAGCAGCGTCACGAGCCGGGCGTCCTCCATCGCCGCCAGCACTTCGGCGCGTTCGGCGTCGCGGCCGACGAACGTCGTCCCGGACGCGGGCAGCCCGGCCACGCGGCCCGGTTCCGGCGCGTCGGAGCGGGCCAGCTCCGCCAGCGCCCACCGGTCGGACACGCCGTACTTGCGCAGCAGCGACGACACGTGGCTCTCCACCGTGCGGACGGACACGTGCAGCCGGTTCGCGATCTGCGCGTTGGACAGCCGCGAGCCGAGCGCGGCGAGCACCTCGGCCTCCCGCTCGGATATCCGCTCCGCCACCCCTCGTCCCCTTTCGCGCCGGCATCTCTCCGTGCCGGCGTCCGTGACGCTCTGCGGGCGCCACGGATGACCGCGGCGCCCCTCAGGCCGGACGCTGGAGACACACCCCGGAACACGAGGGCACGCCCCGGACACACGAGGAGGACACCATGAACACCCTAACCGCGCCCCCCACCACGGACCTGGACGAACTGGTCACCGCGGTCCGCGCCGCCGTCGCCCGTCCCGCCGACTGGCGCGGCACCGCGTCCCACGTGGCGGACGCGCTGCGCGAGCACCTCCCACCGGCCGAACTGCTCACCCCGGACCAGCTCACCGGCGAACACGGCACCTTCGCCAGCCACCGCCTGCACGTGGAGCCGGACGGCTCGTTCTCGATGGTGGCGATCGTCTGGCAGCCCGGCGCGCAGACCCGCGTCCACGACCACGTGACCTGGTGCGTGTTCGGCGTCCTGACCGGCGTGGAGTACGAAGACCTCTACACGCTCTCCGAAGATGGCACCACCCTGGTCGAGGCCGGCAGCAACCGCGCCCCGGCCGGCGAGATCAGCGGCTTCGCCCCGCCCGGCGACATCCACCGCGTCCGCAACATCAGCGACAGCGTCGCCGTGTCCCTGCACATCTACGGCACCGACCTCAACCGCATCGGCTCCAGCGCCCGCCGCTACTACGACCTCCCGACCCGCCCCTAGCCCACGGAGCCGCCCGACGACCAACGCCCCGGCACTCCGCACAAGGCAGACCACCGGGACGCGGCGAAACGAACGGACGCGGTCAGACGGACGCGGGTCAGACGGACGCGCGGACGCCGTGGGCGGCGGCGTAGGCGGTGGGACCAAGCATCAACCCCGTGGCCACCGCTGCGGCGACGGCCAGAACCCCGAACGAGGCGATGGGACGTGGCGGAAAGCGCATGACAGTCGACTCCTTCCGAAATGCCAAGGTCCGTACACTTCCCGAACTTATACGATGAGTAGTGATACAAATACGTAGAGTGGTAGGCAATTGGTAGATCCTCGATGGCCTTCAATATCGGCCCATCCTGCCCACGACACACAATCGACTGATCAGCACACCACTACGCTCACAGCGCCCGTACAACGGCATGCTGCGTCCGCCCGCACAACAGCAAGGCGCGCGCCCTTGCCCAGCAGCGAGGTGTGCACGGCCGCACAACAGCGAGGTGTGCACGGCCACGCAGCAAGGAAGTGCGCCGCCTGGTCGGCACGGCGTGGTGGGGGTGGCGGCCGGTGGTCAGGTGGGTGGGAGGACGAGGGCGGTGGCGATGGCGGCGAGTCCTTCGCCGCGGCCGGTGAGGCCCAGGCCGTCCGTGGTGGTGGCGGAGATGGTGACCGGGGCGCCGCCGAGGGACTCGGTCAAGGTCTTCTCCGCTTCGGCGCGGCGTTTGCCGATCTTGGGACGGTTGCCGATGATCTGGATGGCGACGTTGCCGACGGTGAAGCCGGCCGCGTCGACGCGGCGCGCCACCTCTCGCAGGAGGACGGTGCCGGAGGCGCCGGACCAGCGGGGGTCGACGGTGCCGAAGACGGCGCCGAGATCGCCGAGGCCGCAGGCCGACAGGAGGGCGTCGCAGGCGGCGTGCGCGGCGACGTCGCCGTCGGAGTGGCCGGCCAGGCCGTGGCCCTCACCGGGCCATTCGAGCCCGGCGACCCACAGCGGCCGCGGTTCGGACGAGAACGGGTGGACGTCGGTACCGACGCCCACCCGTGGAAACCGTGCGCTCAACTCGGCCGGCCGTCAGCTGGCCAGGACCTCGTCCAGCAGGGCCTCTGCCTTGTCCTCGTTGGTCTTCTCCGCGAGCGCGAGCTCACTGACCAGGATCTGCCGCGCCTTGGCGAGCATGCGCTTCTCGCCGGCCGACAGGCCGCGCTCCTTGTCGCGCCGCCACAGGTCGCGGACGACCTCGGCGACCTTGTTCACATCGCCGGAGGCGAGCTTCTCGAGGTTCGCCTTGTACCGGCGGGACCAGTTGGTGGGTTCTTCGGTGTAGGGCGCGCGCAGCACCTCGAACACCTTCTCCAGACCCTCCTGGCCGACGACGTCGCGGACACCCACGTCCTCGACGTTCTCGACCGGGACCTGCACTGTCAGGTCGCCCTTGTCGACCTTCAAGACCAGATAGGTCTTTTCCTCACCTTTGATGGTGCGAGTCTCGATGGCCTCGATCCGAGCAGCCCCATGGTGGGGGTAGACGACGGTGTCGCCGACCTGGAAAGTCATGTGACAAGTACCCCTTCCGCTAGAACCAGGGTACCACGGAAACGAGGGTGGCTGAACCGACCTTCCAGACAAATGCCCAGGTCAAGCTGCATATTGGGGTATTGACAAAGGCCTTTAATGGTGCATCGCCGTCCAGTTCCCCGTACTCAGCGTAGTGGAGAGACCACCTGGATCCCACCTCGCCGCCATTACCGGTAAGGGGGTCCCGGTTACAAGCATCGCGCCTGCCGGCCGCCGAGATGCGTTCCATACTGGAGGTGAACATGCCGGGCGGTCCGGGTACGAAGCGCCCGGAAGGGTCCGAATTGGGCGGCGGCCCGGGCGGCGCGCGCGGCCCCGCCGGACGGACCCGTGGAGCGCCCCGGCGAGCCAGGACGGAGGTGCGGCGTGAGGCCGGACGGCGACGGCTCGGAGCCCGACGACTACGGGCTCCCCCGCGTTGACGTCGTCGTGCCCGACGACGCCCGCGAGCTTGAGCGCGACGTCGTCGCCTACCGCCGCGAGGAGCGCCGCCGCCGGCGCAGGGACCGGTTCCGCCGCGTCGGCCGTCCGCTGACCCGGTTCGGCGTCGCGATCCCGATCATCGCGGGCGCGCTGCTGGTCGCGCTGCTCAGCGGCGTCCTGATGACCGCGTTCGGGCCCCGGCCCGCACCGCGCCCGACGGGCGCCCAGCTCGCGCCCCGCCCGTCCGCGAGCCCGGGCAAGATCGGCGGGCTGCTGCCCGCGGGCGACGTCGACCTGGTGACCGGCGAGCGCGCGTCCGTTCGGCTCCGCGATCTGCGCCCGGGCGTCATCGGCATCGTCCCGCCCGCGTACGAATGCGAAAGCGTGGTGGCGGAACTCGCGGGCAGGACGCAGGAGAATGTGCTGAATTTCTACCTGGTCGCCGACCCCCGGCCGATCGGCGGCAAGAAGGGCACGTCGCTGAAGGAACTGAAGGCGTGCGCGGGCACCGCCCACAACGGGACGCCGCAGCTCCTCGAAGACCGCGGGGGCGTGCTCGCCGCGTCCTATTCGCCGCCGCCCGGCACGCCGGGGCCGACCGCCACCAGCCTCACCGCCGTGTTCGTGCAGCCGGACGGCGTCGTCAACGAGATCGTCCGGGCGCCGAGGGCCGGGCCGGAGCTCACCGGAAAGGTCAAGGCGCTGAAGACAGGCTGACGAATCGGCGCCCACGGCTGACGAATCGGCGCTCGCGGGCTCCGAATCGGGGCCCGCGGCTCCGGATGGGCGAACGGCTGTCAGGTATCCCGTGTCAGGTACCCCGGGGCGGGGGTTCCGGTCAGGTATCGCTACGCTTCCCACTGGCGTCTGCGACGCCGTTCTCACAACGTCCATGCCATTTCGCGAGGAGACCGACGCCGTGATCCGAAACAGCCGTCGAATGGTCGCGCTCGCCGTCGCGGGCGCCGTCGCCATCGCGCCGGTGATCTCCGGCTGCGGCGCCGGCGAGGACCCTCAGTCCGCCGCCCCCACGCAGCTGACCGACGGCGTCAACGTCTCGGTCCCGAAGGACAGGCCGGCGGACGCGCAGATCGCGCTGCGCAACGTGTTCCTGCTGGGCCCGCGGCCCGGCGAGCCGATCCCCCCGGGGTCGTCGCTGGCGCTCTACGGCGTGATGATCAACCAGGTCAAGGGCGGGCAGGACCGGCTGATCTCGGTCGGCTCCCCGGTCTTCGGCCCCGGCGAGGTCGACGGCGGCCGCGGCCTGGTGCTGCCCGGCGCCGCGCCGGACGGGACGGGCACCCCGGTCAAGCTGCTCGGGAAGGCGTCCGCGAAGCCGAACCCCGCGCCTCCCGCCGACACCAAGACCAAGAAGCCGGGGACGCGTCCGTCCGGGCAGCCGGGCGGGCAGCCGGGCGGCGCGACGCCTGAGCCGGGCGGCGCGGGCGCGACCCCGGAACCCACCGGCGCGACCCCCGTCCCCGAGCCCACGGGCACGGGCACGGGCACGGGTGCGGGCGCGACGCCCGAGCCCACGGGTGCGGGCACGACCCCGGGAACGTCCACCGGTCCGACGTCCGGGAACACGGGCGGGGCGCAGGCGACGGGCGCTCCTACCACCCCGACCGGTGAGCAGGCGCTCGTGGTGCTGACGGGCCTCAAGCAGGAGCTGCTCGCCGGCTCCCGGGTGACCGTGTGGATGAAGTTCGAGAAGGCCGGCGCCGTCGAGTTCCAGGTGCCGCTCGTGCCGCAGCAGGGCGAGTACAGCAGCTACCCGCTGGCCAGCCCGGTCGGCCCGGCGACCGGATCGCCGAACCCGGGCGGCGCGCCCCAGCCGGGCGCGACGGGCACGACGACGCAGCCCGGCTCGCCTGGGCACGGCTCACCCCAGCCCGGCGCGGGCCAGCCCGGCGCGGAGCAGTCGGGTGCGCCCCAGTCGCCTGGCGGAGGCCAATCCCCTGGAGGCTCCGGCCACTGAGCCCGGTCCTGCCCACGCACGAGAAACGGCCCGTCCCGGCTGGGACGGGCCGTTTCCCATGTCATCAGGGCTCGAACTTGTAGCCGAGGCCGCGGACGGTGACGATGTACCGCGGCGAGGACGGCACCTCTTCGATCTTGGCGCGGAGGCGCTTGATGTGGACGTCCAGCGTCTTGGTGTCCCCGACGTAGTCGGCGCCCCACACGCGGTCGATCAGCTGCATCCGGGTCAGGACGCGGCCCGCGTTGCGCAGCAGCACCTCCAGCAGCTCGAACTCCTTGAGCGGAAGCTGGACGGGATCGCCGCCGACGCTGACGACATGCCGTTCCACGTCCATCCGGACCGGTCCCGCCTCCAGCGTCGCGGGGGCCAGCTCCTCGACCTCACCCTGGCGGCGCAGGACGGCCCGCATCCGCGCGATCAGCTCGCGGGTGGAGAACGGCTTGGTGACGTAGTCGTCGGCGCCGAGCTCCAGCCCGACGACCTTGTCGACCTCGCTGTCCTTGGCCGTCAGCATGATGACGGGGACGCTCGACTTGGCCCGCAGCTCCCTGCACACCTCGGTGCCGGGGAGTCCGGGAAGCATCAGGTCGAGGAGCACGAGGTCGGCACCGTTGCGCTCGAAAATGTCCAGCGCGTCGGGGCCGGTGGCGGCGACGGCCACCTCGAAGCCCTCCTTGCGCAGGTTGTACGAAAGTGCGTCGCTGAACGACTCTTCGTCTTCGACGACGAGCACGCGGGTCACGGTGTTGCCTCCCGGGCGGTGTTCTTAGTGTTCTTCCCCGCGTCCGCGACTTTTCCCGCGTCCGCGCCTGTCTCTTCTGCGCCGGCGTCTCTCTTCGCGCCCGCGTCCGCGTTCGCATTCGTCTTGGCGTTGGCCTTGGCGTCCGCGTTCTCGGTGGCCAGTCTGGCCAGGTGCGCGCCGGCGGTACGAGACGGTGTGTCGAGCAGCGGCAGCCGGAGGGTGAACGTCGACCCGTGGCCCTCCTTGCTCCACACGGTCACGTCGCCGCCGTGCTTGCTGGTGACGTGCTTGACGATCGCGAGTCCGAGACCGGTGCCCCCGGTCTGGCGGGACCGGGCCGGGTCGACCCGGTAGAAGCGCTCGAAGATCCGTTCGACCTCACCGTCCGGTATGCCGATGCCCTGGTCGGTCACGTTGACCTCGACGTGCCCGTCGTCGCGCCGCCGGGTCGCCACGACGACCCGGGTGTTCTCCGGGCTGTAGGCGACGGCGTTGTCGACCAGGTTGCGGAGCGCGGTGACCAGCAGCTCCTGGTCGCCGCGCACCTGGAGGCCGCTCTCGCCGCCGGACGTCAGCTCGATGTCCCTGCCGGACGCCTTGGTCTGGCAGCGTTCCAGCGCCTCCGCGGTGACGTCGTCGAGCATGACGGGACGCAGCGCGGGCAGCGGCTCGTCCCCCTGGACGCGCGACAGGGTCATGAGGTCCTGGACGAGGTTGGTCAGCCGCACCGACTCGTACTGCATCCGTCCCGCGAACCGCCGGACGGCCTCGGGGTCGTCCGCGGCGACCTCGACGGTCTCGGCCAGCAGCGACAGCGCGCCCACGGGCGTCTTCAGCTCGTGGCTGACGTTCGCGACGAAGTCGCGGCGGATCGCCTCGGTGCGGTGCATGTCGGTGAGGTCCTCGGCGAGGACGAGGACGAGCCCGTGCGAGCCGAGCGGGGCCACCCGGACCGCGAACCAGCGCCCGTCGGCCCGGCTCCGCACGCTCTGCGGCCCGACCTGGATCTCGGTCTCGCGGATCTCCCCGTCTCTGCGGACGAGCCGGGCCATCGCGAGCACCTCGTCCACGACGAGGCGGTCGCCGCTGACGATGCCGAACGCGCGCGCGGCGGAACTGGCGCGCAGCACGCGGTCCTCGGCGTCCACGACGACGGCCGACGACCGCAGGACGCTGAGCACTGACGCGACGCCGGGCGGCAGACCGCCCACCGGCGCCGCCGGTACCGCAGCCTGCTGGGCACGCTCGCTCACCCGCACCGCCAATCCAGTCGCGAGTCCGATCGCGAGCCCGGCAAGCCCGGTCAGGCTCGCGACAATCTCGACCTCCACACCACGGATCGTAAGCGGCGTCCGGCGCCGGTCCACCCAGAGGCCCTGGTCATGGCGATCCCGTTCCTCGAAAGTTCACCTCTTTTCCCGGACGCGTTCATGCCTGGACGGCAAGCTGTGGCGTGGGCGAGTCCGCCCGAACCCCCAGAACACCGCCCGTTTCGCCCCAAAATGCACCGCTCTGGCACCCAGTTGCCGCCCTCACCCGGTGCCCTGGCATAGAAGGAACCCCGAATTGCGCGACGCCTACCACGAGGAGCTCGACTCCCTCTCCGACAGGCTGGTGGAGATGACCCGCCTCGTCCGCTCCGCGATGTCCCGCGCCGTGACGGCGCTCCTGGACGCCGACCTGCGGCTGTCCGAGGAGGTCATCAGCGGTGACGAGCAGGTCAACAAGGTCGACACGGAGATCGAGGAGACCGTGTTCGATCTGATGGCCCGCCAGCAGCCCGTCGCGGGCGACCTGCGCATCCTCATCACCGCGCTGCGGATGAGCGGCGACCTCGAACGCATGGGCGACCTCGCCGTGCACATCGCGAAGACGGCCCGCCGCCGCCACCCCGAGACCGCCGTGCCGCCGGAGCTGCAGGCCACGGTCCTGGAGATGGGCCAGATCGCCGAGCGCATGATCGCCAAGACGGGCAGCGTCATCGCGTCCAAGGACGTCGAGATGGGCCTCGAACTGGACGCCGACGACGACCAGATGGACCGCCTCCACCGCCGCCTCTTCGACATGATGCTCTCCCCCAAGTGGAAGCACGGCGTGGAGCCGGCCGTGGACATCTCCCTCGCGGGCCGCTACTTCGAACGGTTCGCCGACCACGCCGTGCACGTGGCGGAGAACGTCGTCTACCTGGTCACAGGCCAGCGCGCCGAAGAGATCAACGACGCCTGAGACCCGGACCCGGTCGGGGGATCCGCTCCAGACTCGATCAGGGAATCCGCTCCAGACTCGATCAGGGGATCTGCTCGACGCGGACGCCGGGGACGTCCTCGTAGACCCCCGGCTCCGCGGTGATCAGCGGCCAGCGCCGCCAGCGCGCCGACCAGGCGGCCTGCGCGGCGTCCATGCCGAGGGACGGGTTCGCGGTGACGAGCAGGCCGGTCTGCTGGGCGATCACGTCGTCCAGGTCGTCCACGTGCACGACCTGCATGCCGGGCAGGCGCTCCAGCACGGCGCGCCCGTGGTCGGGGACGAGCTGCCAGGCGCGGGCGAGCGCGGTGGCGGGGATGACGATCGTGGCGTGCTGGGCGATCGAGGCGCGCAGCCGGGCGCGGACGTAGATCGTCTTGCCGGTGGCGAGGTCCAGGAGTGCGGTCGCGTCGAAGACGTGACCGGTGATCACGCGACGTCCCGGCGGTTCGGCGTGCCGCCTTCGACGAGCCGGTCGACCATGGCCTGCTCGTCGGGGCTCGGCGGCCCGAACAGGTCGTCGATCGTGGAGGCGTCCCGCAGGAACGCCAGCTTGAGCCGCGCCCCGTCCGCGAGGAAACCGGACACCGAGGCGATCTTCTTCTCCTCGGCGAGCCCCTGCAACGTGGCGGCGAGCTCGTCCGGGAGCGTGATGTTGATTCTCGCCATGCCCCTCACAATACACACTCCGAGGCCTTCGAGTGTGTACTCAGCCCGGGCCGGGACGGGTCTCGGCGGAGGCGGATGGCTGTGTAGGTCAGGAAGAACAGGGCCGCCAGCAGGTAGCAGTTGGCGACCGGTGTGAGGAATGGGTGGAAGCCGTATTGGAGCGGGTGGCCATTGTGGGGCGTCCACCACATGGGGGCAAGGACGAAGAGGACGTAACCGCAGGCGGCGATGAGTCGGTTGTTGTTGCGGATTAGCACTGCCAGGGCGGGGACGATCCACACCCAGTGGTGCGCCCAGGAAATGGGAGAGACGAGGAGGCCGGTCACGCCTGTCACGGCCGTGGCGGTCAGCCAGTCGCCGCGTCGCGCCCATAGGGCCGCGAGAGTGAGCCCGAGAATACCGATGGTGAGGGGAATTGCGTTGTACCAGTCGCCTACTTCGGCGGTTCCTCTCAGGACGCGGTGGAGCATGCCGTACGGGGACTGGTTGCTGATGTACGGGACGCCGACGCGCGACGTGTCGTAGAAGGTGTGCAGCCAGTAGAGGCGGGACGCGTCCGGTGCGATGGCGTATGCGAGGAGGGTGCAGACGGCGAATGTTCCGGCGGCCGTGAAAGCGTCCTTGGTTCGTCTCGTCACCAGGAGGAGGACGATGAAGATGGCCGGGGTCAGCTTGACGGCGGTCGCGATGCCGATGCCGATTCCGGCCGGACGGCCCTGCGCGACGCGGTGCATGTCGGCGACGATGAGCGCCAGCAGGAACAGGTTGACCTGGCCCTGGAAGAAGGAATGGTGGACGGGCGCCAGGAGAAGGCCGCCGGCGACCGCGACTTTCAGGGGCGCCTCGTGGCCGCTCAGCTTCAGGGGCGCCTCGTGGCCGCTCAGTTTCAGGGTCGTCGCGCAGGCCCAGGTAAACGCCGCGAGTGAGGCGAGCTGCCACAGGACCCTGGCGAAGGTGAGCGGGAGCATCGCCAAAGGCGTGAACAGCGCGGCCATGAACGGTGTGTTGGTGTACCAGTGCTCGGCCAGTCGCTCCTCGTAGAGGGTCGGGCCGTCCGTTACGGCGTGGCCGCCGAACCAATAGATACGGAAGTCCAGCGAGTCGTAGGTAAGCGAGAAGACCACGATTCCCAGGACCTCTATTGCCAGGACCAACGTCAGCCATCGCTTCATGCGGATAACGGTGGCCGTGGCCATGCAAGAAGGGCATCGGGCCGCCGAACACATTTGCGAAAGGCGTGTTAGCCCGTGGGATTAGGCCCGCGGGCCAATGTGCGCGGAGGCGGGCGCGGTTACGATCGGCGCATGTCCGCCCAGACGCTGAGCCGCGTGCGCCGAGTGCGCCAGGTCGCGTGGAAGGTCCTGCTCTGGTCCGCGGCCGTCCTGTATCCCTTCGTCCTGATCGCCACAGTGATGAAGGGGCAGAGCGGCTTCGTCGCCGTGGAAATCCTCGTGTCGGCCGTGTTCACGGTGCTGGTGGCCGCCCTGCTGCTGCGCCATCCGCTGCCGGCCCAGGGAATACTGCTGCTGGCCTGGACCTGGGCCCTTCTGCAGCTCCCCGTCGAAGGCGTCGCCGCGCTGCTGATGATCATCACCGATCTCGGCGTCGGCTACATCGCGGCCACCCGTTCGCGCAGGGTCTCGATTCCGGTCGCCGCCGGGACGTTCGCCGTCCAGGCCCTGGCCGCCGTCGCGTTCCTGAGCGCGGACTCGATCCTGCTCACGACGATCACCCTGGCGGTGACCGTCACGTGGCTGGTGGGCGACTCGATCCGGGTGCGGCGGGCGAACGCCGAGACGCTGCGCGTCCAGGCGACGGCGCAGGCCGTGGCCGCCGAGCGGCTGCGGATCGCGCGCGAGCTGCACGACATGGTCGCGCACAGCATCGGCATCATCGCGATCCAGGCCGGGGTGGGCGGACGAGTGATCGACACGCAGCCCGCCGAAGCCCGCAACGCGCTGGACGCCATCGAGGCCACCAGCCGCGACGTGCTTTCGGGGCTGCGAAGGATGCTCACCGCGCTCCGCAAGGACGACCCGGGCGCCGCGCCGCTCGGCCCGTCCCCCCGCCTGGACGATCTCGACCGCCTGGCGGACGCGGCGAAGGACGCGGGCGTGCGGGTGGACGTCCGCTGGGAGGGCGAGCGGAGAGCGCTGCCGCCGGACGTCGACCTGTCGGCGTACCGGATCGTCCAAGAGGCGGTCACGAACGTGGTGCGTCACGCGGGCACGGACGAGTGCCGGGTGACCATCGGCTACGGGGACGAAGAGCTGTCCATCGAGGTCGACGACGACGGGCACGGCGGGGTGGTCGGCACCGGGTACGGCATCGTCGGCATGCGGGAACGGGTCGGATTGCTGCGCGGCGAGTTCGCGGCTGGGCCGCGTCCGGGCGGCGGGTTCCGGGTGGCGGCGCGGATCCCCTCACCGGTGGCGGCCGTACCGGCGGCGCCGGTGGCGGCGGCATGAGCGTCCGCATCGTGCTGGCGGACGATCAGCCGCTGATCCGGGCCGGGCTCCGGGTGCTGATCGCCGACACCCCCGATCTGGAGATCGTCGGGGAGGCGGGGACGGGCGCCGAGGCGGTCCGGCTGGTCGAGGACGTCCGGCCGGACGTGGTCGTCATGGACATCCGCATGCCCGACATGGACGGCATCGAGGCCACCCGCCGCATCACCACGGCCCGCGTGCTGATGCTGACCACGTTCGACGACGACGAGTACGTGTACGGCTCGCTCCGGGCGGGCGCGAGCGGGTTCCTCGTCAAGGACATGGCGCTGGAGGAGATCCTCTCGGCGATCCGCGTGGTGGCCGGAGGGGACGCGCTGATCGCGCCGAGCGTGACGAAGCGGCTGATCGAGGAGTTCGCGGCCGGGCCAGTGCCGCGTCCGAGGGCCGGGACGAAGCCGCCGCGTCCGGCCGACGGCGTCACGGAGCGGGAGCGGGAGGTGCTCACCCTGGTCGGGCGGGGGATGTCCAACCAGGAGATCGCCGGGGAGCTGTTCATCAGCGTGGCGACCGCGAAGGCGCACGTGGCGCGGCTGCTCGCCAAGCTGGACGCGCGCGACCGGGTCCAGCTCGTCATCACCGCCTACGAGCTGGGCCTCGTCGCGCCCTCTACCGGTGGTAGTACTACCTGACGTGGTCAGTGTCCGGTACGTCGGATAATCTGGCTGGCGTGAAAGGTCTGGGAGAGCTTGAACGCACGGTCATGGAGGTCCTGTGGGCGCGGGAGGACGCCGGCCGTGGCCCGGCGACCGCCCGTGACGTGAGCCGTGCGCTCGCCAACGCCCGCGACCTCGCGCACACC
Source organism: Actinomadura sp. 9N215 (assembly GCF_044326345.1). NCBI lineage: Bacteria > Bacillati > Actinomycetota > Actinomycetes > Streptosporangiales > Thermomonosporaceae > Actinomadura > Actinomadura sp. 9N215. The sequence goes on from NZ_JBIRBA010000007.1 coordinate 106,703, forward strand.
ACCGTCATGACGGTGCTCGACAGGCTCGCCAAGAAGGGCTTCCTCGCGCGCGAGCGCGACGGGCGCGCGTGGCGGTACCGTCCGGTCGCGAGCCGGGAGGGCTACGTCACCGAGCTGATGCTCGGCGCGCTGAACGAGACGGGCGACCGCGACGCGGCGCTCGTCCACTTCGTCCAGTCCGTGTCGGAGGACGAGATCGACGTGATCCGGCAGGCCCTCGCCGGCCTCACCAGCAAGGAACCTCCGGCATGACCGGCACCGCCCTGCTCGCATTGATCTCACTGGGGACCGTCGGCGGGGCGCACTGGCTGTCCCAGGCCCGGTGGACGTGGCGCACGCCGCGCCTCGGGATCGCGCTCTGGCAGGCCCTCGGGCTGTGCTGGGGCGTCGCCACGATCGGGGCGCTGCTCGGGCTCGCCCTGCTGCCGTACGGGAAGGGCGTCCTCGGCGGGCTGCCCGGCCTGTACGACGACCAGGCCGCGCGGCTGAACGCCGTGCAGGTCGCGGCGCTGCTCGCCGCCGTCAGCCTCACCGGCGTGCTGCTGGTCATGCTGATGTACGCGGTCGTCCGGGTCGTACGGGCGCGGCGGCGGCACCGGGCGCTGCTCGCGCTGGTGTCGCGGTCCGACTCGGCCGTTCCCGGCACGCTCGTCCTCGACCATCCGGGTGCGGCGGCGTACTGCGTGCCGGGCGTGCGGTCATCGAAGGTCGTGGTCAGCGCCGGGACGATGGAGCTTCTCGACCGCGGCGAGCTCGCCGCGGTCCTCGCGCATGAGCGCGCCCACGCGCGCGAGCGGCACGATCTCGTGCTGCTGCCGTTCGCGTCGCTGCGGCAGGTGTTCCCGCAGTTCCGGCTGGTCGGACATTGCCTGGACGCGGTCGAGCTGCTGATCGAGATGGCCGCCGACGACCGGGCCAGGCACGGCCGCCCGCCGCGCGAGCTGGCGACCGCGCTGCTGCGGTTCGCCGCCGCCCGCCCTGCCGCGGCTCCGTCCGGGACGCTCGGCGTCGCGTCGCACGGCGACATCCCGGTGATGGCGCGGGTGAACCGGCTGCTCGAACCGCAGACGCTGCCGCGCACGTCCCGCTTCGCGGCCATGGTCGCCGTCCCGGTGATCGCCGGAGTTCCGCTGCTCCTCGTCGTCCTGCCCCACTGACGCGGCGAGCGCGGGCCGCGTCCGCCTCAACGCCGCCTTCGGCGCGCGGCCATCAGCGCGCGGTCAGCGCCGCCGTCAGCCGAGGACGGAGGGGAGCTTGTCGGCCAGGTCGCCCAGGGCGGCCTTCTCCGTTTCCGCCGGAGCGCGGCGGCCGGTCCCGACCAGGAGCGCGTCCGTGTCGGAGAACGACGCCGGGAACGACACCCCGGCGATCTTCTCCAGCGACGCGCGGGCGGCCGCGAGGGTCTCGGCGGGCGGCCCGGCGGCCGATCGGAGGTGGGCGATCAGGTCGAGGTGGTGCAGCGTCCATTCCATGACGTAGGCGGACAGGTAGTCGCCCGCCGTCAGCACCTTGTCCTGGGTGCTGACGCGGGCGGCCCGGTCGGCGAGTTCCGCCGCGCGCCCGGCGGCGGACCCCACGTCGTCGAAGTGGAACTTCAGCAGCCTCGGCTCGCCGTACGCGGCGGCCAGCCGCGGGATGAGCGCGTCGAGGGGGTCGTCGCCGGTCGGGGGCTCGACGAGGTCCCAGTAGGTCACCGCGTCCGCGGTCGGTTCGGCGTCGGCGTCGGCGGGCGTGACCAGCGTGATCAGGACGTCCTGGGCGTCGATGATCAGGTGGCACACCAGGTCCCGGACGAGCCAGCCGGTGCAGCCGGACGGCCGTCCCATGTCGTCGTCGGAGAGGTCGTCGACCGCCGCGCGGAGCGCTGTCCAAGAGCGTGAGAAGAGATCCACTTCGGCAAGGTAACGCCGGGCCGGAGCGGCGGACAAACCGGTTTCACGCCTTCACGGTCGTACCGGACGCTTCCGTACCGGACGGTTCCGCGGCGGCGTCCGCGGACGGCGCCTTCGGCGGGCGGCGCAGGACGACGGCGGAGACGGCGAGCGCGGCGACCAGCAGCCCGGCGGAGACCTGGAAGGCCAGGTGGTAGCCGCCGGTGAGCGCGGCGGCGGCGTCCCGTCCGTCCGCCCGGAGGGTCTCGGTGCGGGACGCGGCGAGCGTGGTCAGCACCGCGACGCCGAGCGCCATCCCGACCTGCTGGACGGTCGTGAACAGCCCGGACGCGACGCCCGCGTCGTCCGGCCGGGCGCTGGACATGCCGAGCGCGGTCAGCGACGGCAGGACGAGCCCGCCCCCGGCGACCAGCACGAACACGGGCAGCAGGTCGGTCACGTAGTCGGCGTCCACCGGGACGGTCGTGAGCCACGCCATGGCGCCGATGAGGAGCGCGAGGCCTGCCATCAGCACGAAGCGCTCCCCGAAGCGGTTCGACAGCCGCGCGGACGCCAGCAGCGACACCGCGCCGATCGCCACGGCCGCCGGGAGCATCGCCAGGCCCGTGTCGAGCGCGCCGTAGCCGAGGACCTGCTGCATGTAGAGGGCGACGACGACCTGGAACGCGAACATCGCCGACAGGGTCAGCAACTGCACGGCGTAGGCGCCGGACACGTTGCGGGAGCGCAGGATCCGCAGCGGCATCAGCGGGGTCGCGGCACCGGCCTGGCGGACGGCGAACCCGGCGAGGAGGGCGAGCGACACCGCGCCGAGCCCGAGCGTGTGCGCGGCGAGCCAGCCGTGGCTCTCGACCTTGACGATCGTGTAGATCCCGAGCATCAGCCCGGACGTGACGAGCAGCGCGCCCGCGAGGTCGGCCCCGGCGGCGAGCCCGAGGCCGCGGTCGCGCGGCAGGGCCGGGAGGGCGAGCAGGATCGTGGCGAGGCCGATCGGCAGGTTGATGAAGAAGATCCAGTGCCAGCTCAGCGCGTCGGTGAGCACCCCGCCGAGGACCGACCCGATGGACGCTCCGGCGGCGCCGGTGAAGCTGAAGACGCCGATGGCCGTCGCCCGTTCGCGGGCGTCGGTGAAGAGCGTGACGATGATGCCGAGGACGACGGCGGACGCGAGCGCGCTGCCGACGCCCTGCAGGAACCGCGCGGCGATCAGCAGTCCGGACGACGTCGCCGCGCCCGCGAGCACGGACGCCGCCGTGAACAGCGCGTTCCCGGTGAGGAAGAGCGTCCGGCGGCCGATGAGGTCGCCGAGACGTCCGGCGAGGAGGAGCAGGCCGCCGAGCGGGATGAGGTAGGCGTTCATCGTCCAGCTGAGGGAGGCGGGCGAGAAGCCGAGGTCGTCCTGGATGGCGGGCATGGCGACGGTCACGATCGAACCGTCCAGGATGGTCATCAACATCGTGGCGGACAGCACGCCGAGCGCGGCCCAGCGGGATCGCAGCAGAGTAGGCACGGTCATGAGAGAGACCGTAGCAGATAGTTTTATTACAGACGATCCTTGTCAGATCTACTTTGTGCGCTCGCGGGCCCTGCGCACCGGCTGCGCGCTCTCGGACGGAGTTGCCAGATGCCCGCTGACCAGGTGGTTCAGTGCGCGCAGCAGGACCTCCCGATCTTCGCGCGGGAGGGAGCCGAGGGCCGCCTCGTGGACGCCGTCCACGATCTCCTGGCTGCGCGCCGCGACCCGGGCGCCCTCCTCGGTGACCGCGATGACCCGGGCCCGCCGGTCCCTGGACGACGGGCGCCGCTCCGCGAGCCCTGCCTTCTCCAGGGCGTCCACGGTGACGACCATGGTCGTCTTGTCCATGTCGCCGATCTCGGCCAGCTGGATCTGGGTGCGCTCCTCCTCCAGCGCGTGCACGAGGACGCAGTGCATCCGCGGCGTCAGCCCGATCTCGGCGAGCGCCGCCGTCATGCGGCTGCGCAGCACGAAGCTGGTGCGGTCGAGCAGGAACGACAGGTCAGGGCTGGTGCGGGCGGGGGCCATCGACGTCATACGGCCAGCCTACCCAATGGTTTCGTTCTAGATTATCTACGAGCACCCGCATCTGGTCCGCTATTCTTGGGGCCATGTACCGCACCGTGTGTCAGGGCTGGTGGCCGTCCTAGGACGGCCGACCCCCACGCACGCCATCGGGCCGTCCACCGGACGGCCCTTTCTCATCCTCGGTGACTCGGGCGGTCCGGCGGAACGGCCGGACCCATCGAGGAGAGACCCATGCAAACCGCGGAAACCACCGCCACCGCCACCGCCACCGCCACCGCCACGGCCGCCGCTACCGCTGCCGCCGCCGCAGACGCCACCGCCGACGGCTTGCGCGCCGCCGAACGCCGGAGCCGTGAGCTTGAGGAACGCATCGCCGCCGAGCCCGGCGCGTTCCGGATCCTGACCGGCGACCGCCCCACCGGGCCGCTGCATCTCGGCCACTACTTCGGCACCCTCGCGAGCCGGGTGCGGCTCCAGCGCGCGGGCGTGGAGCTGTTCGTGCTGGTCGCCGACTACCAGGTCCTGACCGACCGCGACGTCGCCGACCGTCTGGACGAGCACGTCGAGGGACTGATCGCCGACTATCTCGCGGCCGGGATCGACCCGTCCACGGCGACGATCTTCCGGCACAGCGCCGTCCCCGCGCTGAACCAGCTCATGCTGCCGTTCCTGTCGCTGGTCTCGATCGCCGAGCTGAACCGCAACCCCACCGTGAAGGACGAGATCGCGGCGTCGCGGCAGGCGTCGGTCAGCGGGCTGATGTTCACCTATCCCGTCCACCAGGCCGCCGACATCCTGTTCTGCAAGGCGAACCTCGTCCCGGTCGGCAAGGACCAGCTCCCGCACCAGGAGATCACCCGGACGATCGCGCGCCGCTTCAACGAGCGCTACGCGCCCGTGTTCCCCGTGCCGGACGCGCTGCTGTCCGCCGCGCCGAGCCTCCTCGGCACCGACGGCCAGAAGATGAGCAAGAGCCGCGGCAACGCCGTCGCCCTGTCCGCCGGACCGGACGAGACCGCCCGGCTGATCAGGCGCGCGGTGACCGACGACGAGCGGCGCATCACCTACGAGCCCGGAACGCGTCCTCAGGTCTCCAACCTGGTGCAGATCGCGGCGCTCTGCCAGGGCCGCGACCCGCACGCCGTCGCCGCCGAGATCGGCGACGGCGGCGCAGCCGCGCTCAAGAAGGTCGTGACCGACTCCGTCAACGAGTTCCTCCGCCCGATCCGCGCCCGCCGCGCCGAGCTCGCCGCCGACCGGGCGTACCTGCGCGGCGTCCTCGCCGAGGGCGACGAGCGCGCCAACGCCATCGCGGACCGCACCCTGACCGAGGTCAGGACCGCCATGACCGCCTAGCGCGCGACCGCGGCGACGAACGACGCGCTCGCGGGCCCGATGGTGCGCGGGTGGAGGAGCTCGGTGCGATGGACGATCCGCGGCGCGCGGACGGGCACCTCCACCAGCCCGGGATGCCCGGCCGCGAGCCCGGCGGGGAGCGCCGCGAGGCCGTGCCCGGCGCTGACGAGGTCGATGAGCAGCGCCGGGTCGCCGCCCTCGCAGGCGAAGGACGGCCGGAACCCGTCCCGCGCACCCGTCACGTGCCGGAGCGACGGCAGCGGGACGGCCGCGTCCGGGGCGTCCAGCCAGAGGGCGTCGACGAGGCCGTCCAGGTCGAGGCCGGGACGGGCCGCCAGCGGATGCGACACGGGAAGCGGCACGACCAGCGGACGCTCGTCCACCGCGACCGCCGTGATCGGGACGGCGTCGTCCAGCCGGAGCGGGTCGCTGGGCGCGGCGGCGCCGTCGACGAGGCCGATGTCGAGTTCGCCCGTCGCGACGGCGGCGGCGATCCCGGCGCGCGGCAGGACCTGGACGGCGACGTCCAGCCGGGGATGGCTGCGGCGCGCCTCGGCCAGCGGCCCCGCGATGTGGACGGCGGCCAGCGGCGACGCCCCGACCCGCAACCGCGACCGCGCCGCCGAGCCCAGCCGGACGAGCTCCGACCGCGCCGCCTGGATCCGCAGCAGGATCGGCCCGGCGTGTTCGAGGAGCCGGGCCCCGGCCTCCGTCGTCGCGACCGGGCGGCGGCGCAGCAGGGTGACCTTGAGATCGTTCTCCAGCGACGCGATCTGCTGCGAGACGGCGGCCTGCGTGTAGCCGAGCTCCCGCGCGGCGGACGAGAACGACCCCGTCCGGACGACGGCGACGAACGTGCGCAGCAGATGCGGATCCATGGGATAAGGCTTCCTTATGTACTCTCGACAATCATCGTTGGTGCTTAAGCAGGGTCCGGGCCAGTATCGGAGGCATGACCTTCACCGCGCGCATCGCACTGGTCGGAGACCGGTCACCGAGCGTCCAGTCGCACGTCCGGATACCGCGGCTGCTGGAGGCCGTCCGGGAACGGCACGGGCTGCTCGTCGAGGCGTACTGGATCCCGACCGACGAGGCCGAGGACGGGATGGCCGGTTTCGACGGCGTATGGCTGCTGCCCGGCAGCCCGTACCGGAGCGAGGCCGGCGCGGTGGCGGCCATCCGGTCGGCCAGGGAGAGCGGCATCCCGATCCTCGGGACGTGTGGCGGCTTCCAGCACATGATCCTGGAGTTCGCGCGCAACGTCTGCGGCCTGAAAGAGGCCCGCCACGCGGAGTACGACGGACCCGCCGACGACCACGACGACCACGACCGAAACGACCGCGTCCGGCTCGGCGGCGACGCGGTGATCACGCCGCTGGCGTGCTCGCTCGCCGGGCACGAGGCCGAGGTGAACGTGACCGCGGGGTCGTTCGCCGAGCGGGTCATGGGCGCCACGCGCAGCATCGAGCGGTTCAACTGCGCGTTCGGTCCGAGCCCCGGCCACCTAGACCTGCTCCGGGCGAACGGCCTGCGCTTCACGGGCCACGACGACGAGGGCCAGGTGCGTATCGCCGAGCTGCCCGGCCACCCGTTCTTCTTCGCCACCCTCTTCCAGCCGGAGCTGGCGGGCGACGGCACCCGCCCGCACCCCGTCATCACAGCGTTCGCGACCGCCGCCGCGGAGACACGAACGAACCGACCATAGAACGGAATTGTTCGTTCCCTTAACATGGGGGCATGGAGACCACGGCACCGGCGCCCATGAGCGGGCGCAAAGCGCAGGCGGCACGCAACGACGAGCTGATCAGAGAGGCGGCGCGGGCGGTGTTCACCGCCGACCCGGGCGCGCCGATCTCGGCGGTCGCCGAACACGCCGGGGTGGGGATCAGCGCGCTGTACCGCCGCTACAAGAGCAAGGAGGACCTGCTCCAGAAGCTCGCCGACGACGGGATGGACCGCTACCTCGCCGAGGTCGAGACCGCGCTCGACCAGGACGGCGACCCCTGGGACGCGTTCGCCGGGTTCATGCGCCGTTGCCTGGACATCGGCGCCGGCTCGCTCACCATGCGCCTCGCGGGCAGCTTCGAGGTCACCGAGGAGATGAGCCGCAAGGGACAGGAGATCCATCTCGCGACGAAGCGACTGCTGGAGCGCACCCAGGAGGCGGGGGCGCTGCGCCCCGAGATCGAGGTCGGGGACATCTCGGTGATGCTGGAGTACCTGCACGCCATCCGGATCGGCGACGATGACCGCATGAACCGGCTCCAGCACCGCTACCTGGCGCTCATGCTCGACGCCCTGCACCTGACCGGCGAGGAGGAGCTCCCGGGCCCTCCTCCCACGTGGCAGGAGCTTCGGGGGCGCTATGACGGATGACACCCCGGTGCTCGGACGCCGGGCGCTGAACCGGGCGCTGCTGGCGCGGCAGTTGCTCCTGGAACGGCACGCGATGGCTCCGCTGGACGCGATCGAGCATCTCGTCGGCATGCAGTCGCAGGCGCCGAACCCGCCGTACATCGGGCTGTGGAGCCGCCTCGCGGACTTCGACTTCGGCGACGTCGGCGAGCTGATGACCGCCCGCCGCGCGCTCCGGATCGTCCTCATGCGCGGGACGCTCCACCTGGTCAGCGCCCGCGACGCCCGCGCGCTCCGGCCGCTCACCCAGCCGATCAGGGACAACCATCTGAAGAGCAGGGCCGCGGACCTCGACGGCGTCGACCTCGACGCGGTCGTCGCCGAGGCGCGGCGGCTGCTCGCGGACGAGCCGCGCACCGACAAGGAGCTGCGCACCCTGCTGGCCGAACGGTGGCCCGACGGCGACACCGCGCTGCTCGGCTGGGCCGTCCGGCTGCGGCTGCCGCTCGTCCAGGTTCCGCCGCGCGGGATCTGGGGCGCGTCGGGCATGGCCAGGCACACGACGCTCGACACATGGCTGGACGACGACGCCCCGCCCGACCTGTCCCTGGACGATCTGGTGCTGCGCTACCTGCGCGCGTTCGGCCCGGCGAGCGTGCAGGACGTCCAGCAGTGGTCGGGGCTGACCCGGCTGGGCGAGGTCGTCGAGCGGCTCACGCCGGGGCTGGTCGCGTTCCAGGACGAGAACGGCCGGACGCTCTACGACCTGCCCGGCGCGCCGCGTCCTGATCCGGACTCCCCGGCGCCGGTACGGTTCGTCCCCGACTTCGACAACCTGCTGCTCTCCCATGCCGACCGGGCCCGCATCGTCACTGAGGAGCACCGCAGGCGGATCTTCACGATCAACGGCATCATCCGGGCGACGTTCCTCGTGGACGGCTTCGTCCACGGCATGTGGAAGATCGAGAAGAAGCGCGGTGAGGCGGTGCTGCGCTTGGACCCGTTCGTCCCCGTCCCGCGGCCGGACCGGACGGCGCTGGAGGAGGAGGGCCTGCGCCTCCTCGCCGCCGCCCACCCCGAGGCGAAGACGCACCGCGTGGAGTTCACCCCGGCCTAGCCCCGCCACCCCCCGGCTCCGCTCCACCCCCGCCCCGCATCGGCTCCGCCCCGGCTCCGCTCCCGCCCGCGCGCGGCGACCGGCGGTCAGCCTTCGCCGCGGGCGCAGGGGGCCTCCCGCTTCGGGTCGAGGGAGCCGAGGAGGGCGTGCAGCGTCTCGCGGAACTCCAGCATCTGCTCGCGGGTCAGCGGGTCGAACAGGTGCCGCCTGACCTCGGCGACATGGCCGGGCGCGGCCTCGTCGAGGACGGCGAAGCCCGCGTCGGTGAGTTCGGCGACGGTGGTGCGGCGGTCGGCGCCGTTCTTGGTCCGCCGTACCCAGCCCGCCTCCTCCAGCCGGTTGACGGCGTGCGAGAGGCGGCTCGGCGACGAGTGGACGATCTCGGCCAGCTCGGTCATGGTGCGGGCGCGGCCCGGCGACTCCGACAGCATCGCCAAGATCATGTAGTAGGTGTGCGGCAGGCCGGAGTCGCGCTGGAGCTGGCGGTCGAGGGCCTCGTTGAGCAGGCGCGACGTCCACAGGAAGGCGCGCCAGGTCTCCTGTTCGTCGGCGTCGAGCCATCGCGAGTCCGTCATGCCGACACTCTACCCAAGATGATTGAACCCTCAAGACTTGAACATTCAACTAGCAGGATGTTATAGTTCAAATGTGAAATAAGAGGGGGACTAACCATGTCCAGGATGCCCGTGCTCTACCTCAGCCACGGGGCCCCGCCCCTGGCCGACGACCTCGTCTGGACGGACGAACTCGCCCGCTGGGCCGCGGACCTGCCGAAACCGAAGGCGATCCTGATCGTGTCGGCGCACTGGGAGGAGGCGCCGCTGACCGTCGGCGCCACCCGCCGGGCGCCGCTGCTGTACGACTTCTGGGGCTTCCCGGAGCGCTACTACCGCGTCCGCTACGACGCGCCCGGCGCCCCGGAACTGGCGGACGACGTGGGCGGACTCATCCCCGGCGTGCACCGGGACGAGACCCGCGGCCTGGACCACGGCGCCTACGTACCGCTCGTGGAGATGTATCCGGACGCCGACGTCCCCGTCCTGCAGATGTCCATGCCGACGCTGGTGCCCGCGCGGCTCTTCGAGATCGGACGGGCCCTCGCGCCGCTGCGCGATCAGGGCGTCCTCATCGTCGGGAGCGGTTTCACGACGCACAACCTGCGCGAGCTGCCGTCCGGTCCCGACGCCGCACCGCCCGCCTGGTCGGCGGAGTTCGACGCGTGGACGGACCACGCGGTGAAGAGCGGCGACGTCGACGCCCTTCTCGACTTCCGCGCCAAGGCCCCCGCGGCCCGCATCGCCCACCCGCGGACGGAGCACTTCGCGCCGCTGTTCATGGCGCTCGGCGCGGGTGTGGAAAGTCACACCGGCGATCCGTCGGAACGGCGATCCGTCATCGACGGCTACTGGTTCGGGCTCGCGAAGCGGTCGTTCCAGTTCGGTTGACGGTTGTCACGTTCCGTCCGGAAGCAACCGGTTCGTTGGGTCAGCGGGTGCGGGCGGCGCCGTTCACGCGCGAGCCGTCCGCCGCCCGCGCGGCGCCGTCCCTGCGGGAGAAGCCGGTGCGCCACGAGGCGACCTGCGGCTTCCACCCGAGAGTCAGCGCCTTCGCGTTCGACACGGGCCGGCCCATCGTGGCCGCGTGCTTCCCGGCGTTGCCCGGGTCGGGCGCGCCGATCGCCGCGCTGTAGACCGGCAGCCAGTCGGCCGTGGTCGCGGGCTCGTCGTCCACGACGTTGACGGCGCCCGCGGGCCATTCGAGCGCCGCGAGCGCGGCCGACGCCGCGTCGTCGGCGTGCACGAACGACGTCCACGACGGCGCCGGGCGCATCGTGCCCGCGCGCACCCGCTCGGCGATGGCGCCGTCCGGCGCGTACCACGTGCCCGGCCCGTACAGGGCGCCGTACCGCAGCACCACGCCGCGCGGCATCTCGCCGACCGCCGCCTCCAGCGCCGCGACGCCCTCGTAAGGCGGCAGCGACGCGTCGAGCGGGTCGGTCTCGACGGCCGGGGCGTCCCCGGCGACGTACAGCCACGCGATGCTCTGCGCGATCATCGTCTCGACGTCCGCTTCCCTGGCCGCGTCGACCAGGTTCCGGGTGCCCTCGATGCGCAGATGCGAGTTGGCGGCGAAGTCCTCGGCGCTGAGATCGGTGAGCTGGTGGATCACCGCGTCCGGGCGCTCGGCCGCGACGGCGGCGCGCACGGCGGCGGCGTCGAGCACGTCCAGGACGACCGGCGTGGCGCCGAGCACGCGGAGCCCGTCGGCGCGCTCGGATCGGCGTGTCGTCCCTGCGACCTCGTGGCCCGCCTGGACGAGCAGCGGGATCAGCCGGCGACCGACGACTCCGGTCGCTCCGGCGAGGAGAATCTTCAAGGGGGTACCTCCACGACTTGCACGCCTTTGTGGTCGTCTCGACGGCAGGATAGGCAGTCACTCTTTCGACGGTCACGCCCGGCCCTCCCGTACGGGCGCCCCCCACGGCATCGGCCGGACGAAAACGGACGGGCGTCACCGCCCCCGCAAACCCGTCCGCCATGAGCGTACCGCCGGGAAGCAACCGAACGCGTTTCGCATCCGGCGCGGGGGAGAATTCTTCTCTTCTGACGGGTTCGGCCACAGCGGAGGAACGGCGGACATGAACATCACTCTCGTCCGGGGCGACATCACGGAGCAGAAGGTGGGCGCGGTCGTGAACGCGGCCAACTCCTCGCTCCTCGGCGGCGGCGGGGTGGACGGCGCGATCCACCGCAAGGGCGGCCCGGAGATCCTGGACGACTGCCGCAGGCTGCGCGCCGCCCAGTACGGCGGCGGCCTCCCGACCGGGCAGGCCGTAGCGACGACCGCCGGACGGCTGCCCGCCGACTGGGTCATCCACACCGTCGGTCCCGTGTACTCGGCCGGCGACGACCGCTCCGACCAGCTCGCCTCCTGCTACCGGGAGGCGCTGCGGGTCGCGGACGAGCTCGGCGTCGAGTCGATCGCCTTCCCTGCCGTGTCGGCGGGCATCTACGGCTGGCCCATGGACGACGCGGCCCGTATCGCCGTCGGCACGGTCCGCTCCACGCCGACCAACGTCACGGACGCGCGGTTCGTCCTGTTCACCTCGGACGCGTACGCCGCCTTCGAGCGGGCCGTCGGCACGCCCTGACCCCGGCCGCCCCGCCGCCGCGCGCCGCGTCCGCCCGTCAGTCCTCTCCCTTCGGCGGCGGGACCACCAGGACCGGACGCCCGGCGTGATGAAGGACACGGGTCGAGACGCTGCCCAGGATCAACGAGCGGGCGCCTCCCAGGCCGCGCGAGCCGGTGACGATGAGGGACGCGTCCAGCTCGTCGGCGACGTCCACGATGGCGGGCCAGACCGGCCCGCCGCCCCGTTCCGCGCGGGTCGTCACGTCCGCCAGCCCGCCCGCGGCGGCGAGGTCGGCGCCCTGCCGGGCGAGCCGCTCGGCCTGCTTCTCCTCCTCGAACCGCTCGCCCGGTTCCGGGTCGACGGCCACCGGTGCCGCCGCCGCCAGCGGCGTCCAGCTCAGCTGCGTCAGCAGCGGCTCCCACACCGTCAAGACCACGGCCGGCTCCGGCCGGACATGCCGGGCGGCGTAGCCGGTCGCGGCCCGCGCGTCGTCGGACCCGTCATAGGCGATGAGAATCGTCATGGGGAGGACATGTCCGTGTTCGAGCCGCCTGAACGTGACGATGACCGCATCCGGCCCCTACATCCGCTCACCCAGCGCTGACGGTCGGGACTTGGGCAGGGCGCTCAGCGGGCGGAGGCGGTGGGGGTGCGGCCGGGGCCGGGTGGGCCTGCGAAGGCCTGGGCCACGTCCAGCCAGCGGTCGGCGTCCGGGCCGGCGGCGGTGAGCGCGAGGTCGTCGCGGTGCCGCCGCTGGGTCGCGAGCAGGCAGAAGTCGAGCGCGGGGCCGGTGACGGACTGCGGCGCGTCCGCCGGGCCCCACGTCCACGTGTCGCCGTCCGGTCCCTCCAGGACGATGCGGAACTCGTCGGCGGGAGGTTCCAGGCCGCGGTTGCGGAACGCGAAGTCGCGGGTCCGGACGCCGATGTGCGCGACGTGCCGGAGGCGGCGCGTGGGCGCGCGGCGCTCGCCGAGGGCGTCGGCGACGTCCTCGCCATGCGCCCACGTCTCCATGAGCCGCGCCGTCGCCATCGACGCCGCACCCATCGGCGGCCCGAACCACGGAATCCGCTCCCCGGAAGGGCCAGCGGTAGGCCGAGCGGAGCTCGTCGATTGATTGGTGGTGGATGGGGGCTGGAGGACGGTGAGCGCGTCGATGATGCGGCGGCGTCCGTCGCGCCAGCGGGCGAGGAGGCGGGCGGGGTCCTCGGCGGCGCCCTCCCGCGCGCCTGCCTCGACGTACCCGCCGGGGTCGGCGATGGCCCGCTCAAGGAGCCTCGCGAACGCGTCGGCGTCGGTGGCGGCGACGGTGGCCTGCGCGTCCGTCCAGGCGAGGTGGGCGATCTGGTGCGCGATCGTCCAGCCCTCGGCCGGGGTCGCGGCCGCCCAGCGCGCGGCGGGCAGCGGCGCGACCAGGGCGTCGAGGGAGTCGCCCTCGGCGGCCAGGTCGGCGAGGAGGCTGTGCAGGTCCGGCATCCTGTCAGGATCTCCCGTCCCGGCGGCCGCCGTACAGACCCGAACAGAATTTCGTTCCATAAAAGGGTTCGCCGGTGGACGAGGCATGGCGGGTCGCGAGGAACAATTGGCCGGTGCCCCCCAAGCAGCGGCCGCGGGGGGAGGCGACCCGCGGCACCACCGCCCCCAACCGGCTCCGCCGCGTGGACCGCTGGATCGCCGCCACCCAGACCCGTCCCCTGCGCTCGGGCCCGCGCCCGCTGGCCGTCGACCTCGGCTACGGCGCGTCGCCGGTCACGACCGTCGAGCTCTACACCCGGCTCCGCGCGGTCTCGCCGCGCCTGGACGTCGTCGGCATCGAGATCGACCCTGACCGGGTCGCCGCCGGGGTCGCCCTCCTCGCCCGGGACGGCTCGGAAGGTTCCCTGGACGGGCTGTCGTTCCGGCGCGGCGGATTCGAGCTGCCGGTCGCGCGCCCACCCGTCCTGATCAGGGCGTTCAACGTCCTGCGGCAGTACGAGGAGGCGGCGGCCTGGCGCGCCTGGGACGAGCTGACCGCCCGCCTCGACCCGTCCGGCGTCCTCGTCGAAGGGACGTGCGACGAGATCGGCCGCCGCGCGGTGTGGGCGACGCTCACCCCCGAGGGCCCGCGGACGATCACGTTCGCGGCGCATCTGCCGACGCTGGAACGTCCGTCCGAGCTGGCGGAGCGGCTGCCGAAGACGCTGATCCACCGGAACGTGCCGGGCGAGCCCGTCCACGCGCTGCTGGCCGCGTTCGACCGGTGCTGGGCGACGGCCGCCCCGCATTCCGCGTTCGGCCCGCGCGCCCGCTGGGTCGAGGCGGTCGCCCTCCTCTCCCGGACCCATCCCGTCGTCACACGTCCGCCCTGCGGCGGCAGAAACCGCTGGCGCCTCGGCGAGGTCACCCTTCCCTGGACGGCGGTCGCCCCCGCCTCCCGCTGAGCCCTACTCCCGGTGGAGCTTGTGCGGCGCGGCCTGGACGCGCGGCTGCACGTCGATGCGGTCGATGTTCACATGCGCCGGACGGGTCACCGCCCAGGCGACGCAGTCGGCGACGTCGTCGGCGACCAGCGGATCCGGGACGCCCTCGTACGGCTTGGCGGCCTTCTCCTCGTCCCCGTGGAACCGGACCAGCGAGAACTCCTCCGTCTTCACCAGCCCCGGCGCGATCTCCGTGACGCGGACGGGCTCGGCGACCAGTTCGAGGCGCAGCACGTCGTTCACCGCGTAGGCGGCGAACTTGGCCGCGTTGTACCCGCCGCCGCCCTCGTACGGGACGTGCCCGGCCAGCGAGGTGATGTTGACGACATGGCCGTCGCCGCTCTCGATCAGCTTGGGCAGCAGCGCCTGGGTCACGCGGACGAGCCCGAGGACGTTGCTGTCGTACATCGCCCGCCACTCGTCCAGGTCGGCGGTCGCCACGGTGTCGAGGCCGAGGGCGCCGCCGGCGTTGTTGACGAGCACGTGGCAGGCGGAGACGGCGTCCGCGAGGGCGTCCACCGATTCCTGCGACGTCACGTCCAGCGTGACGGGCATGACCTTCCCGGCACCCGTCGGGCCGGCGCCCGGCACGCTCTCGGCGATCTCCTTGGCGACGGCGTCCAGGCGGTCCCGGCGCCGCGCGGCGAGCACGACGTTGAACCCCTCCGCCGCCAGGCGCCTGGCCGTGGCCGCTCCGATCCCGCTGCTCGCTCCGGTCACTACCGCGGTCTTACGCATGGGCCCAGCCTCCCAGGTGGCCGCGCCCCGTCCCAAACTCCGGCGGCGAGACCCGTAGTGGCGGTGAGTCACGGCGGTGGGAAGTCACGATTGTCACCCTTGTCAGGGGAACAGGTGACGCGGTCGATAGGTTGCACTACCGGAGGTGGTGTCCGGTGTCGCGTCGTATCAGCAGGGTTGCGACGGTCAGTGTTCATACTTCCCCCCTCGACCAACCGGGGACCGGCGACGCGGGCGGCATGAACGTCTACGTCGTCGAGGTGGCGAAACGCCTCGCCGCCCGGGGCGTCGAGGTCGACATCTTCACCCGCGCCACCTGCCGCGCGATGCCGCCCGTCGTCGAGCTGGCCCCGGGCGTCCTCGTCCGCAACGTCATCGCCGGGCCGTTCGAGGAGCTGGACAAGACCGAACTCCCCCGGCACCTCTGCGGATTCACGTCCGGCGTCCTGCGCGCCGAAGCGGCGCACGAGCCAGGCCACTACGACCTCCTCCACACCCACTACTGGCTGTCCGGTCAGGCCGGGTGGGCGGCCAAGCAGCGGTGGGGTGTGCCGCTCGTCCACTCCATGCACACCATGGCGAAGGTGAAGAACGCGGCCCTCGCGGACGGCGACAAACCCGAACCGGCCGAACGCGTCCTGGGCGAGGAACAGGTCGTGGCGTCGTCCGACCGGATCGTCGCCAACACCGGCAAGGAAGCCCGCGAACTCATCGACCTGTACGGCGCCGACCCATCGCGTGTCGCGACCGTCAGCCCCGGCGTGGACCTGTCGATGTTCCACCCCGAGTCGTCCCTGGCCCGCAGCACCGGCCTCCTCCCGCACCGCACCGGCCCCGCCCGCCGCCGCCTCGGCCTCCCCCGCGACGCGTACGTGCTGCTGTTCGTCGGCCGCATCCAGCCGCTCAAGGCCCCCGACGTGCTGCTCCGCGCCGTCGCCCGCATGCTCGCCGACGACCCGTCCCTGCGCCGCGAACTCGTCGTCGCCGTCGTCGGAGGCCCGAGCGGCTCCGGACTCTGCCGTCCCGAGGGCCTGCAGAACCTCGCCGCCGGGCTCGGCATCTCCGACGTGATGCGGTTCGAGCCCCCGAGCCCGCAGGACGAGCTCGCCGACTGGTACCGCGCCGCGGACGTCACCGTCGTCCCGTCCCACAGCGAGTCGTTCGGGCTCGTCGCCGTCGAGTCCCAGGCCTGCGGGACGCCCGTCGTCGCGTCCCGCGTGGGCGGCCTCTGCACCGCCGTCGCCGACGGCGACTCCGGCGTCCTGGTCAGCGGGCACGACCCGGCCGACTACGCCGCCGTCCTGCGCCGCCTCCACGCCGAACCCGGCCTGCACGCCCGCCTCGCCCGCGGCGCCGTCCGCCACGCGAACACCTTCGGCTGGGACGCCACCGTCGACGACCTCCTGGACGTGTATACCGGAGCCGTGGACATCCGCACCCTTTCGATCCCGGCCGCCCGCAGCGCCGCCGAGGTCACCGCATGAGCGACGCGAACCCGGTCGACACCATCAGGAGGACCCTGCGGGCCGCCGACCTGGAGTTCGACGAGCCGCGCGAGAACGCGTTCTTCGTCAAGCTCCCCGGGCAGCACAAGCTCGCCACCATGACCTGGCTGATCGTCGGCGAGCACAGCCTGCACGTGGAGGCGTTCTTCTGCCGCCGCCCCGACGAGAACCACGCCGCCTTCTACCGCTTCCTCCTGGAGAAGAACGGCCGCATGTACGGGGTTGCGTTCGCGCTCGACGACGTCGGCGACGTCCACCTCGTCGGCCGGGTCCCCCTCGCCTCAGTCTCACCGGACGAGATTGACCGCCTCCTGGGCTGCGTCCTCACCTACTCCGACGAGAACTTCGACAAAGCCCTGGAACGCGGGTTCAAGTCGTCCATCCAGCGTGAATGGGACTGGCGCGTCAAGCGCGGCGAGAGCCTCGCCAACCTTCGGGCCTTCGCGTCCTTCGCCGACCCGGCCAACCGCGGATGACGACCGCCATGCCGCTAGGCTCTCGTCCCATGGCGACCCTGGTACTGCTCCGGCACGGCGAAAGCGTCTGGAACGCGGAAGGACTGTTCACCGGATGGGTGGACGTCGACCTGTCCGCGAAAGGCGAAAGCGAGGCGACCAAAGGCGGCGACCTGCTCCTGGACGCCGACATCACCCCCGACGTGCTGCACACCTCGCTGCTGAAGCGCGCCATCCGCACCGCCAATATCGCCTTGGACGTCGCCGACCTTCTCTGGATCCCCGTCCGCCGCTCCTGGCGCCTCAACGAACGCCACTACGGCGCCCTTCAGGGCAAGAACAAGGCCCAGACCCGCGAGGAATTCGGCGAACGGCAATTCATGACCTGGCGCCGTTCCTACGACACCCCGCCGCCGCCCATCAAGGACGACGACCCCCTCTCCCAGGTCAACGACCTCCGCTACGCGGAACTGCCGTCCGAACTGATCCCCCGGACGGAATGCCTCGCCGACGTCGTCGACCGCATGCTCCCCTACTGGTACGACGCGATCGTCCCCGACCTGGCCGCGGGGAAGACCGTCCTCGTCGCCGCGCACGGCAACTCCCTCCGCGGCCTCGTCAAGCACCTGGACGACATCTCCGACGAGCAGATCGTCGGCCTCAACATCCCCACCGGCATCCCCCTCGTCTACGAACTCGACGACGATTTCGCCCCCCTCAAACGCGGCGGCGAATACCTCGACCCGGCCGCCGCCAAGGCCGCCATAGAGTCCGTCAAAAACCAGGGCGCCGCCCCCACCCCGCCACTCCCCAAGCCCCCGCCCCCCAAGAAGGGCCGCAAGAAGTAACCTCACCCGTCCTTACCGATCATGGCGGCTCCCGCCCACTACGTGGATGACACCTAGTGAGCGGAAGGAACTCCATGAATGCCGCTACGGCGATCGACCTGGTGACGGCGGCGCTCGGCTTAATCAGCGCGCTACTGCCCTTCGCGGCCGGATACAGCCGTGCCCGGAACGGGCGGGACGGCGATGACCGCCGATGAAACCCGCGACGACCCGCCGCCCCACCCGGCCGTCCCAGACCAATCGCGGCGTTCATTGGGGTCGGTTCCCGGGCCCGATGGCAGAGTCGGTGCGGTGCGCGAGACGTTCCTGGACTTCTACATCGATCAAATCCCGCAGGTGGTGCGGTTCGTGATGATCGCTCGTAGCGCCACTCTCCATGCCGCCGAGGACGCCGCCCAAGAGGCGTTCATCGAGGCGTGGCACACCGCGCACAAGCCCGGGGCCTGGGAGCAGATCGAAAATCGGGAAGCTTGGATACGCACGATCGCGCTGCGTCGCCACGACCGCCCCGGCGGCACCCGCCGCCGTGAACCCCCCATCCTCTCGGGCTTAGAAGGCCTCCTCGCCGACCGCTCCTGCTCTCAACCCGATCCGGCCGACCTTGCGATCGGGGCGAGTGCTGGAGGCTTTGCATGCCATCCCCGACGAGCAGGCGCGTGCTGTGATGGCCTTCACCCTCGACGGCCACCCGGACAGCGCCATCGCCGCTCACCTGTACATCGATCCTCAGAAGGTCCGCAACCTCCGCGCCAAGGCCCGCGCACTGCTGCGCGTGTACCTGACCTCAAGCCACCGCAGGAAGGAGGGACGGCCCGATGACGCACCACGAACACGACGATGATCCGGCCGCCCTCACCGACCCCGAATTCGACCGCCTGCTGAGGGAAGCGTACGACGACCTATTGCGGCACACCCGAGAGCACATCAACCCCATGACCGGCCTACTGGCCTTCATGGATGACGACGCCCATCCCCCACAGCCGGAACCGACACGCAACAGCGATGGTCTGGTCGTCCTTGAACTCCGCACCCTCACGCAACGCACTCTGAAGCGGCTGCCAGAGGGAATCCTCGAGCTCCGTGCTGCGCTGCTCCGCGCAGACCTCCCCAATCCCAACCTCAAGCATCTGACTTATCTCATGACCCTCACGCAGGCCCTGATCACTATCAGCGACACCCGCCTATACGTCGCCCGCGCCCGCGCCACCGCCCAATGCCTTGACCTCGCCACCGACCTCGACTCCGTCCGCAACATCGCCCGAGACCTCGGCCGCGCCACCGACCTCCACTTTGCCCGAAGCCTCGCCCAAGACCTCGCCCAAGACCTCTACTCCGCCCGCGCCATCGACCGCACCTTCGTGCTCTACCACGCCCTCGAACGCAACCTCGCCAACGCCATCGACCCCGTACGCGGCCCCGTCCACTGCCCCCGCGAGGTCGCCAGCGTCATCGCCACCGACCTTGACGGCAAGCTTGGCTGGTCTTCGGAGAGTGTTTTCGCCCTGGTCCGAGCGGCGGCCTCAGCGCTTGGGGCGGAGTCAGTGAATCTGTCCGGTATGAACGTTTCACATTTGCGGGACATAGACCTCGAAGCGCTCGCGGGCACGGTGTGGAATCGGGCCACCACGTGGCCCGCGAACATACGCGACCTGATCGAGGACCATTCCGAGGAAATCGACGACGGGGTGTTCCAGGTCCGGCGGGGCACCGAACGCGACCCGCACGACTCCGTCCTGGCCTGAGTCCGGTGTCGTGTCCGTCAGGGGTCGATGGTGAGGTGGGCGGCGCGGCCCTTTTCGCCGGCGGCCCAGCAGGCGCCGTCGGGGGTGCAGTCGACGGTGTCGAAGCTGCCCTTGTCGAACTGCGTCCAGGTGCGGCCGGAGTTGAGGGTGAGGTCGCTGCCCGTCGGGCCCACGGCCAGCGCGATGGGGAGGTGGCGCGCGGGCCAGACGGCGCCGGAACGGTATTCGGCCGGGGGACGGCGTGCGAGGCGCCAGGTGCGGCCGCCGTCGCTGGTCGTGGCGGCGGCGTCCGGGGACGGTTCGCCCGGACGGTAGTCGCCGCCGACCGCGACGCCGTGCCGGGAGTCGCTGAACGCCACCGAGAACACGCCCTGGGACGCGCCGGACGGGAGCGGGGTGTCGGCGACCGTCCAGGTGCGGCCTCGGTCGCGGGAGTGGAAGACCCGCGAGCGGGACGCTCCTCCGGTGGCGAGCCACACGTCGCGTTTCCCGTGGCTCACCAGGCATTGGCCGCTGGCGGCGAACGCGAACTCGCCGTCCAGGGCAGGCGGCATCGCCTTCGATGGGAGCACCTGCCAGCTGCGGCCTGCGTCGTCGGTGGAGATGATGCGGAAGCGGCCGTCCACCGGGTCGCTCATCGCCAGCCCGTGGTGGGGGTCGAAGAACGTCATGCAGTCGTAGAACGCCTTCGGGTCGTCGTTCTTGAAGCCGAGCGTCCAGGTGCGGCCGCCGTCCGCGGTGCTGTAGACGCGGGACGCGTCGCCCTCGCCGATGGCCAGCACGGTGGCCCGCTGTGCGTCGAACGCCTCGATGTCGCGGAATTCGAGTCCGGCGGCGTCGGGCGGGGCGACGTTCTGCCAGGTGCGGCCGCCGTCGGTCGTCCGCAGGACGGTTCCGCCGCTGCCCGCGAGCCAGGCGGTCTTCCGGCCGACCGCGGCGAGACCGCGAAACCGGGCCTCGGCGCCGGTCGGCGTGAGGCGCCAGCCGAGGCCGCCCGTCCAGACGCGCGTGCCCTGGGTGGTCTCCGCGTGCGCGGTGCCCGGCACCGCGAGGGCGGCCGCGATCATCGCCGCGCACGCTCCGGTGAGCGACAGCTTCCGGGCCAGTGCCCGTTTCGGCTTCATAGCGCGCAAGCTAACGAAAGATGATCAAGCCGTCCAGGCCCATTCGGAGCTTGCAGCGGATGACGGACACGCAGGAGGCGATCGAGGCCCTGCTCCGCGACCTGTGCCCCGGCATCGGGGAGATCGACGCGGTCGCCGCGGCGGGCATCGCGGTCGGCGGCACGCAGGCCGTGATCGCGCACTGCCGCCGCGCGGGCTACGACCCGGTCTCCATGCGGGCCGCCTTCGACCGCGCCGTGGACCTCGTCGAGCACGGCCTGACCTCGGTCGACGCGCTGTCGCGGCCGTCCGCCTGGACCGCCGGGCACCGGCCGGCGGAGGCGCCCGCCGGGCGGTGCCCGGCTCCTAGTCCTCGATCTTGATGCGGAGGCGGCGGAAGCCGCGGCCCTTGTTCTCGACCTTCACGACCCTGATGCGGCCGACCTGCTTCGTGGACGCCACATGGGTCCCGCCGTCGGCCTGCGTGTCGAGCCCGACGATGTCGACGATCCGGACGTCCCGCACGTCGGCCGGCACGAGGTTCGTCGCCGTCCTGATGATGTCGGGGATCTCGAACGCCTCGTCGCGCGGCAGCGTCCTGACGTCGATGCGCCGGTCGGCCTCGACCTCGGCGTTGCAGGCGTCCTCGACGGCCTCCTTGAACCCGGGCGGGACCTCACGCAGGTCGAAATCCATACGGGCGGTCAGCGGCTCCATGTTGCCGCCCGTCACGAGGCAGCCGTAGTCGCGGAAGACCACGCCGCAGAGCAGGTGCAGGCCGGAGTGGGTCCGCATGAGCGCGGTTCGTCGGGCGTCCTCCACGAAGCCCTGCACGACGGTGCCGACCGGCGGAACGGGGTCGTCGTCCACCGGGATCAGGACCAGGTCGTCGCCCTTGCGCACACCCGCGATCCGGGTCTGGACGCCCTGCCAGAGCAGCACCCCGTGGTCCGGCGGCTGCCCGCCACCGCCCGGGTAGAACGCCGACCGGTCGAGGACGATCCCGTCCGCCCCCGAGTCGAGGACGACCGCCTCCCATTCCCGCAGCCCTTGATCGTCCAGCTCCAACCGTGTCGTGCGCCCCATGATCTCCGTGCCCATGCCCTCACCCTAACGACGACCCGCACGGCCCCGCGCTCAGGTTTCGAGCCTGCCCGCTGCCCATTCCTCCGGCGTGGCGTCGCGCCACCGGTCGAGATCGTCGCGGTGGATGACGAGGGCGCCCTCGGGCACCGTCCCCTCATCGAGCACCTTGCGGACGTGCTCGGCCTGCTGGCGGAGCCGGTCTGCGAACGTCGCATCGTCCATGTTCAGACGGGTTACCAGGGGCCGTAGGGGCCGGAGTGGGAGTTGCCGCCGTTGCGCTTCTTGAACGGGGCGACCGCCGGGCGGACGTCCGCGAGGTAGACGGCGGCGGCGATGAACGCGGCGACCGGGAGGATGCCGAGCAGCAGCGCGATCGGGCTGGCGCCGAGCGCCGCGGGCGCGACCGCGTAGGCCCCGCCGACCACCACCGTGACGATCAGGACGATCGTCCACATCTTCTTGCGCCACTTGCCCGCGGCGCTGAACGCGCTCTCCGGGACGGTCAGCGAGTCGATCAGCGCCCACGCCTCCATCGCGAACGCGATGATCAACAGCAGCCAGAAGAAGTAGTCCAGCACATTGAAGTCCGACATCGGCGATCAGCGCTCCTGCTCGTCTTGGACGGCGACTCCTCGTCGCGCACACGGGGCCTCACTACCCCAACCCTATGCGCGCCGTCCACCGGAGAGCCTGCAGCCGAACGACCGGTGTCCGCGGAACCGTCCCGGAAGACGACGAAAGGGCCCGGCCGGGTGTTCCGGCCGGGCCCTGACGGACGTCGCGCTCAGGCGCCGTTCTTCTTGGCCGCGGACCGCGTCCGCGTGCTCCGCTTCGGCTGCGCGGCGCGGGTCTGCCCGGCGCGCGGCTTCGGGGCCGTCTTCGAGCCCGGCCTCGGGCCCGGCTTCGCGTCGGTGATCTCGGCGATCTCGTCGGCCTCGCGGTTGACGACCTTCTTGCCGCGCTCGGCGAGCTCGTCGAAGAGCTCGAACGCCCGGGTGCCGACGTGCGTCGCGTAGGCGACGGCGGCGCCGGGCAGGTCCCTGGCGTCGACGCGGTCCTGGTACCGGGAGACCTCCCCGCGGTAGCGCTCCATGGTGTCGCGGACCTGACCGCGGTAGCGGTCGACGGTCTCGCGGACCTCACCCTGGTACTTCGTCGCCGTCTCGCGGGCGCGCCCCTGGTACCTGGTCATCTGCTCGGGCATCTCGCGGAGCTTCTCCACCGCGAAGTCGCCCGCGCCGGCCACGGCGTACAAGGCCTTGTTCTCTCGCAGGTTGCTGGCCAGCGTCATCCGACCTCTTCCTTTCCGTCCAGTACTGGTCCGATTGGTTCTGACATGGCTTGTCCGGGTGCGGCCCGGCCGGGCGCGCCCAGGCCCGATGCGGCCTGGTCCGGTGCGGCCGGGTCCTCCGGTGCGGCCTGGTCCGGTGCGGCGGGCTCCGTCGGGGGCACGCCGTCGGCCTCGTTCTCCTTGAGGAACGACGCGTAGATGTCGAGCAGAACCTGCTTCTGCCGTTCCGTGAGGAGGACGTCGGCGCGGACGGCGGCCTGCAGATCCGTGTCGGCCTCGCGGGCCTCAAGGATTCCGGCCTGCACGTACAGCGCCTCGGCGGAGATCCGCAGCCCCTTCGCGATCTGCTGCAGTATCTCGGCGCTCGGCTTGCGCAGGCCGCGCTCGATCTGGCTCAGGTACGGGTTGGATATGCCCGAGACGTCCGCGAGCTGACGCAGCGAGATCTTCGCCCGCGTCCGCTGTTCCCGGATGTACTCCCCGATCGAGCCGACCTTCGAACCAGCCATGTCTCCACCCTGCGTCATGCTGCTTGCAATTGCAAGCGGCATAGCTAGCACATACCTCGTGAGTCCCCTGAAGTTCTCATTCGCGGGCTCCTCGATGATCCTGCGCAGCTGGTTCCGCGGCACGTTTCGCTGTGACCAGTACGCCGATCCCGTCCAGGATCCGGTCGAGCCCGAAGGTCACGTCATCGTCGTCGACGTCGTCGGTGTAGTCGTTGCCGTCCATCATGGACGCCAGGACCGAGTGACCGCGTTCGTGCAGCCGGGGCAGGAGGAACCTGGTCACGGTGTCCGACTGCACCGGAGGCGCGGTGCTGTACCGCAGGTCGCGACGCATGCCGCCGATCTGACGCGCATAGCCGTCCAGCACGAACGCGCACCTCAAGGCCTCGGTGGGGGTCAGCCCGGCGCCGGTCAGCACTTTCAGGATCGCCTCTGTCCAGTCCAGCAGGTTCGGCGTCACCGGGGCCCCGCGGACGGGGAGATCGCACAGCCAGGGGTGGACGTCGCACCGGTCGATCATCGCCCGCGTCCACACGTTCGCCGCATCGCGCCAGTCTTCCGTCCCGGACGCCAGGTCCGGCGCCGTACCCCAGGCGGCCTCGGCGACCAGAACCAGCAACTCGTCCCGGGACCTCACATACCGGTAAATCGCGTTGGCGGTCAGCCCGAGCCGCTGGGCGATCTTGGGCATCGACAGGGCACCGAATCCGTCCGCATCGGCCAGTTCGAGGGCCGCGCCGACGATCTGCTCGATGCTCTGCGACGGCTTACGCCCGAGCTTGGTCGTCTTGACGGGGAGGCCCCACGCCAAGGCCAGTCCTGGCGGCAAGTCCTCCGTGATCGGCATCCGGCGGCCTCCTCCGCTCGACCGGGGATCCCTGTTCGGCCGACTCTACCTTGACTTCGTGTATGCCTCACACCTAAATTAGTGTGCCCCACACACAAATAATGATCGGCAGAGGGAGCGCGACATGGAACTGCTGCATCGACACCACGCGCCGGGTCGGCGCACCCAACGGCTCGGCAGTGTGGTGGTGCTGCTGACCGCGGCGTCGCTCTCGAGCTCGATCGTCGGCGGAGGGGCGGCCGACGCGCTGTCACCGGATCGCGGCGGCAACGGCCCTGCCGCCTCTACCGTGGTCCGGACCGATGCCGGCGCTGTCCGCGGCAGGGTCGATTCGACTTCCAGGGTGTTCCAGGGGATCCCGTACGCCGCGCCACCGGAGGGCGACCTGCGCTGGGCCTCGCCGCAACGGGCCAAACCGTGGAAGGGAGTGCGAGACGCCACCAAGCCCGGCAACCGCTGCGCCCAGGCCCGCGGGCTGATTGATGAGCCCAGCACGGACGAGGACTGCTTGTTCCTCAACGTCACCACGCCGCGCGGCACCGGGAAACGCAAACTGCCGGTGATGGTGTGGTTCCACGGCAACGGGTTCATCAACGGAGCCGCCAGCCTGTACGGCGCGCGGCGGCTGGCCGCCGACGGCGACGTGATCGTGGTCAGCCCGAACTACCGGCTCGGAATCTTCGGATTCCTGGCCCACCCGGCACTCGACCACGGCAAGGCCCGGAACCTGTCCGGGAACTTCGGTCTCGAAGACCAGCAGGCCGCACTGCGCTGGGTGCAGCGCAACGCCGCGGCGTTCGGCGGCGACCCCGGCAACGTCACGATCTTCGGCGAGTCCGCGGGTGGGACCAGCGTCTGCGCCCAACTCGCCGCGCCGACATCGGCGGGGCTGTTCCATCGGGCGATCGTGCAGAGCGCGGAGTGCACCGGTGACAAGTGGTCGCCGGGGCCTCCGACCTGGTTCCCGCTGCCCCGCGCCGACCGTCAGAAGCACGGTCTGAAGATTGCGGCCGAACCCGAACTCGGCTGCACCAACCCGGCGACCGCGGCATCCTGCCTGCGCGACAAGTCCCCCAGCGAACTGCTCAAGTGGTCCGACGTCGGTCTCGGGTCAGGTCCCACCTTCGGTGGGGGTTTCCTGCCGCTCAGCCCAGAGCGCGCCTTCGCGACCGGTCGCTTCAACCGTGTCCCTGTCATGCAGGGAACCACTCGGGACGAACACCACCTGTTCACTGCGGCGATCGAGATCGCCACCGGAGAGGTCACCACTCCGGACAGCTATCGCGAGCAACTCGCCGCCTTGTTCAGCCCGGCCGACCTGCGGCGAGTTCTGGCCCGGTATCCGGTCGCCAAGTTCCACTCCGCAGGCGAGGCACTGTCCGCGGTCGTGACCGACTGGGCCTGGGGATGCCCCGCCCAGGACCGGGACCGCGCACTCGCCGCGCACACCGCGGTCTACGCCTACGAGTTCGCGGACGAGACGGCGCCGTGGTTCAGCACCCTGCCCAAACCCAACTTCCCCACCGGCGCGTTCCACGGAGCCGAACTGCAGTACCTGTTCGACGACGAGCAACTCCCCGGCCCGCAGACGCCTGCCCAGCGACAGCTCTCCACGACCATGATCAGCTACTGGACCCGGTTCGCCGCCGCCGGAAACCCCAACAGCAGCGGACAACCCCGCTGGATGCCCTTCCAGGACGACGGTTGGGTGCAATCACTCGCAACCACCACGATCGGCCAGACCGACCGCAGCGCGGAACACCAGTGCGCCTTCTGGAAGACCATCGATTCGTGACCCGCGCAGCCCCTGGCGTTAGCGTGGCGAGTCACATGGGTGGAACTTGCCGTCGCGATCGGCGGCGGTCCGGTAGGCGCGGCTAGCTGACCTTGGAGGACGGGGCCGTCCAGGTGTTGCAGACGGTGAGGCGGCGGCCGTCGAAGCCCGTGACGACCCAGCCCGCGTAGTGGCGTCCCGAGCCGTGGTCGCGTTCGTCCGGGGGCAGCCGGTCCTCGCCGCGGCCGCGCAGGTCGATGATCATCGCGGTGTACTGCTCCCGCGTCATCGGCAGCGTGGCGCGTTCCGAGCCGAGGAACGCGCCGGCGAAGCACTGCGCCTGCAACTCGATGCGGCGGCTCGCCTCGTTGCGGGTGCCGGTGCTGCCGGACTCCATCTGCCGGTCGGCGTAGAGCAGGATCCCGGCGCGGTCCTGGACGTGGTGCCCGTACTCGTGGGCGATGACCCGCGCGAACACGGCGTAGTTGGACAGCGACTCGCCGCCCGACGTCTCGACGACGTGCCGCAGCCCCACGTACATCGTGTTGTTGGCCGGGCAGTAGAACGCGGACGCGCCCGGCGCCGGGTAGGTGCCGCAGGGGCTGCGTCCCGGCTCGAGCCAGAACACGCGGTCGGGCTTGTCGAACGGCATCCCGGCCTTCGCGAACTGCTTCGTCCAGGTGGCGTCCAGGCAGTCGCTCAGCACGTTCATGAACTGGCGCATGGATGCGGCGTTCGGCTGGATGCGGGGCAGCGTGCAGTTCACCGGTGTCAGCACGCCCGTCTTGTAGAGCCTGCTGTCGGTGGCCTTCTCGCGCGGGGACGTCCCGCCGCCGGACGAGGTGGTGGACCGGGTGCCGGACATGCCGTCCTGCCCGGCGAAGAGGGTGAGCCCGAGGATCCCGAGGACGACCATCGCGGTGAGGCCGCCGAAGATGCCCGCGATCGTCCCGCCGGCGGTGCGGCGGGGCCGGGGACGCATCGGAACGTACCGGTACTGCGGCTGCCCGTACGGCCCGGGCGGACGCGGCGGCCCAGGCGGATAGGGCGGCCCGGGCGGCCCGTAGCCGGGCGGCGGCCCGTACCCAGGCGCCCCATGCCCGGACGGACCATGGCCGTAGCCGGGTTGTCCGTACGGCTGCGCCGGGGGCCGCGGCGGAGGCGGCGGGGGGTACTGACCTGCCATAGGAGGGAATCATCGCATGCATTGCCGATACCATTTGCGGCCATGTCTGCTCTTGCGGCGATGTTCCGGTTGCGGCCGGTGGTTGCGGTGTTGTCGGGTGCTCTGTCGGCAACGGCCGTTATGTCGGCGTTGACCTGCGCTTCCGCCTCGGCGGCGGACCCGGCGCGGGGCGGGATCGCCGCGGCGGAGCGGGTCCTGAAGGACGAGGCCGTCCTCACCCCTGGTCAGCGCGGTGTGACCCGGGTGAAGGAGACGATCCTCTACCAGTTCGCCGGAGGGAAGGGCTTCACCCGGACGTTCCCGACGCGCAGCCACGAGAGCCTCACCGAGGACCGCGTCTACAAGATCGAGAACCTGCGGGCGAGCAGCCCCGACGGCGGGCCCGCCAAGGTCGGCTCGTCCGGCAAGGGCACCAGGACGACCATCGAGGTGACCGGCGGACAGCGGCTGACCGGCAACCGCACGGTCGTCCTGGAGTACGACGTGCGCGGCGCGATCACGCCGATGGGGGCGGCCGAGGAACTGCGCTGGCCGGTGATCGGCGGCTGGAAGGTGCCGGTGGACGACGCCCGCGCGATCGTGGACGGCGGCGCCGCCATCCGCAACGTCAACTGCTTCACCGGGCCGATCGGCAGCACGATCGGCTGCACGCAGTACTACACGAACCACACGCACACGCAGGGCGTCTATGCGCAGCAGGGGATGCTGCCCGGCGAGTACGTCACGGTCGTCGCGGGCCTCCCGGCGGGGACGACCGGCGGCCGCGCCCTCTACGAGCGGCGCCACACGATCGCGACCGCGTTCTCCGTCAACGCCGTCACCGGCGGCGCGCTCGTCGGGCTGCTGGTGCTGCTCGGCGGCGGCCTCGCGGCGCTGTACCTGCTGCGCGGGCGCGACGCCCGGGTCGTCGTGAAGAAGGCCGCCGAGGGCGATCACGCGCCGGTCGCCGGGACGGAGTTCGAGCCGCCGGACGGGGTGCGTCCCGGCCAGATCGGCACGCTGATCGACGAGCAGGCCGACGTGATCGACGTGACCGCGACGATCGTGGACCTCGCCGTCCGCGGCTACCTGCTGATCGAGGAGGAGGACAGGGCCAGGTCGGGCCGCCTCGACTGGACGCTGCGCCGCCTGGGCCGTCCCATCGTCGACCTGCTGCCGTACGAGCGGATCCTGCTGGACGCGCTGCTCACCGCCCCCGACGGCACCGGCCGCGACTCGGTCAAGCTGTCGCAGCTCGGCGGGACGTTCGCGACGAAGCTCGCCCAGGTCAGGTCGGCGATGTACGACGACGTGGTGAAGCAGGGCTGGTTCGCGCGGCGGCCCGACACCGTCCGGTCGCGGTGGACGGTCGCGGGCATCCTGATCACCGTGCTCGGCGTCGCCGGGACCGTCGCGCTCGCGCTCACCACCGAATGGGCGCTCGCCGGGCTCGCGCTGATCATCGCGGGCGCGGCGCTCGCGTACGGCGGGCAGTACATGCCCGCGAAGACGGCGCGCGGCGCCACGGTCCTCGCGCACACCATCGGCTTCCGCGCGTTCCTGGAGCGCGGCGCCATCCCGGACGGCGACATGACGGCCTCCCAGCAGCGGATCGCGCTGTTCTCGCGGTTCCTGCCGTACGCGGTCGTGTTCGACGCCGTCCCGAAGTGGGCCGAGACGGTCAAGGACGCGGGCGAGCGCGCCGAGGGCGCCGACAACCTCTACTGGTACGAGGGCCCGGCCGAATGGGACCTGTCGAAGTTCGCCGAGTCGATGCGCGTCTTCACCCTCGCCACCTCCGGTTCCATCTCCCAGTCCCGCGGCCTCTGACCCTCACGATCCCGCCGGACGGTTAAGGATCTGTCGCCGGGTAGGGGCTGGGGCGAGGAGGTGTTCCTCATGCTCGCCAGCCCCGTCCTCGCGGGTTCCGCCCTCGCCGACTCCTCCACCCGCCTCGGGGACGCGTACTTCATGGCCATCGGGCCGGCGGTCATCTTCCTTGCGGTGATCCTCTGGGTCGCGGTGACGCTGATGGCGTCGCGGCGGCCGCCGCACCGTCCCGGGGGCAGGGCGTCCGGGCTGCCGCATCGCGGGCCCGTCCAGGGCGGGGTCATCGCGGGCAGCCCGTCCCAGCGGACCCGGCGCGACCCGGCCCCGTCCGTGACCCGGCAGGAGGTCATCGCCCACGTCGAGGCCGCACGCGCGGACGAGCAGCAGCCCCCGCACGAACGGCAGCCCCCGCACGAGCAACCCCCGCACGAGCGGCAGCCCCCGCACGAGCAGCCCCCGCATCCGAAGCGGCGCTCCGTGTCGAAGAGGAAGAGACGCTCCCGGAGGTTCCGCCCGCCGAAGCTCCACTGACCGCCGCTGACCAGCGCACACGCAAGGACGCGACGCCCGCCGGATCCGGTTCCCACGCCCCACACCCCGTCCGGCGGGCGTTGCCCGCGCCCGCGGTGATCGTCGAGACCCCTCCCGACGATCACCGCGGGTCCGGGGGCCGCCGGAGATTGACCGGGTACCTCCAAGTAAGATGTCTGACGTCTTACTTGGGAGCTTTGTGAGTTTTAGGAGATTTCGGTGGTTTTGAGTCCCGTGCCCGGCGGGTCGACCGTCGACGCCGTGCTCGATCAGCTCCAGGCCCAGATCAGCGACGGGTCCTGGCCGGTCGGCCGGCGCATCCCCGCCGAGCTGGAACTGGCCGCGCGGCTCGGCGTGAGCCGTCCGGCCGTCCGGGAGGCGATCCGGGCGCTGACGCACGTCGGCGTGCTCGAGGTGCGGCGCGGGGACGGGACGTACGTCCGCAGCACGGCCAACCCGCGTGCGCTGCTGCGCCGGTTGGCCCGCGCGTCCATCCGGGACACCTTCGAGCTGCAACTCGCCTACGACGTCCAGGCGGCCCGGCTCGCGGCGCGCCGCCGCACCGGCGCCGACCTGGCGCGTCTCGAAGAGCTGCTCCGCGCCCGCGACGAGGCCACCGAGGCGGACGAGTTCGGCGCCGCCGACGCCGCGTTCCACCTCGGCGTCGCGGAGGCCTCCGGCAATCCCCTGCTGATCGAGGCGATGCGCTTCTTCATCGACCGGCTCCACGAGTCGATGCGCGCCATCAGGCTGGACCGCGAGGTTCCCGAGGCCGGTCCCGCGGCCCACCGCGCCGTCCTGGACGCGATCGCGGCGGGCGACCCGCAGGCCGCGGCGTCGGCGGCGGCCGCGGTGGTGGAGCCGACCCTGGCCGTCCTGGAGTCCCTGGCCGCCCGCGAAGAGGCGGCCGCGGCGGAGAAGTCCGAGGCCGGAGCGGGGCGGTGACGGCGGCGCAACTCCGTCGGAGGGCGAAGACCCGCCGGGCCCAGACCGCCGGCGCCCTGCTGATGATCGTCTTCGTGGCGGTCAACCTCCGTCCGGCGATCGCCACCGTGGGGCCCGTCCTGACCGAGATCAGGGGCGAGTTCGGCCTGTCCGGGACGGCGGCGGGCGCGCTGACCACGCTGCCGCTGGTCGTCTTCGGCTCGTACGGGCTCGTCGCGCCGTTCCTGCGGCGCCCGCCGCGCAGCGAGACACTGCTGGTCACCGCGATGGCGCTGCTCGTCGCCGGGCTGGTGCTGCGGCTGCTGGACGCGCCGTTCCCGCTGTTCGCCGGCTCGCTGGTCGCCGGGATCGCGATCAGCGTCGGCAACATCGCGATGCCCGCGATCATCAAGCGGGACCATCCGACCCGGATCACGACGGTGACGGCCGTGTACACGCTCGCCGTGTCGGGCGGGGCGTCCGTCACGTCCGGCCTGGCCGTGCCGGTCGAGGACGCGTTCGACGCCTCGTGGCGGCTGCCGCTCGGCCTGCTGGCGATCCCGGCGGCGCTCGCGGCGCTGATCTGGGTGCCGAGGGCGCGCCGGGCCGCGCACGCCGCGCGTTCCGCCCCGCCCGCGGCGCCCGCGGGCGGGGTGGCGGCGCGGGTGTGGCGGTCCAGGCTGGCGTGGCAGGTCACGGTGTTCATGGGGATGCAGTCGCTGATGGCGTACGTCGTCCTCGGCTGGCTCCCCACGATCTGCCAGGACCGCGGGATGGACGAGGCCGCGGCCGGATACGTCCTGGCCCTCACGGCGGCGGTCCAGGCGGCCGGGTCGCTGGCCGTCCCGGTGATCGCCGCGCGGGCCCGCGACCAGCGTCCGCTGGTGATCGGCACGGTCGTGCTGACGATGGCGGGCTTCATCGGGACCGTCTGGGCGCCGATCGGGACGGTGTGGGTGTGGGCGGTCGTCCTCGGGCTGGGGCAGGGCCTCGGGTTCGCGTCCGCGCTGTCGTTCATCGGGCTGCGGGCCCACGACGCGCAGGTCGCGGCGCAGCTGTCCGGGATGGCGCAGGGCGTCGGCTACGTCATCGCGGCGCTGGGCCCGCTCGCGATCGGCGCGCTGCACGACGCCACGAACGGCTGGACCGTTCCGATCGCCGCCGTGCTGCTCGTCTGCGCCGTCATGACGCTGCCCGGCCTGGCGGCGGGACGCAACCGCTCCATCGGCGAACCCGCCCCTCCACAGGCGACCGAACCGGCCCCTAAGGGGGTTAACGCGGAAATTAGCGGACACATCCCTAATTGACCCCGTGCCCAGGCCGATTCACCACCGGGAGGTGGTCCGACATGCTCGCCACGATCCTGGCCGACCCCGCGCTGGCCGACCCCACGCTGGCGGAAACGGCTCCCCGCGGCCCCCTCTGGTGGGCGTGGATCATCCCGGTCGTCGCCGTTGTGGGGCTGGTGGCCCGGCTCTCCATGACGGTGCTGGCGTCGTCCCGGAAGATCCACCCGGAGCGCAGGAACGACCAGCACAACCATCGCGGGATGGAGCAGGGCGGCACGTACACCTACCGTCCCGGCATGTTCTCGCACAGCTACCCGCCGAGCAGGGAGTCGCAGTGGGAGGAGTTCCGCCGCGACAACCCCCAGCCCGGCCGCGAGCCGAAGACCCCGTGGCCCGACGGCGTCCTCTACGAGCAGACGATCTTCAAGGCGGAGTTCGAGGAGCTCAAGGACGAAGCCGCCAAGGACAAGGAACCCAAGAACAGCGCCTGACCGGCGGCCCCGGGGCGGCCGTTCGTCAAGTACCGGTGGCCCCGGGTTGCGGCCGTTCGCCACGGGTTGCGGCCGTTCGTCAGGTGAAGACGTCCGGGAGCGGACGGATGGCGCCGACGACGCCGTCGCCCCCGCGCACTTCGACCGTCGACAGCTCGTCCAGCGCCGCGGCGTCCAGATCCGGCACGCCCTGGTCGACGTCGAGGGCGCGCAGCAGCGCGACGGTGACGGGCGTCCGTGCTCGCATCGCGCCGTCGTCGATCTTGACGGCACCCGCGCGGCCGTCGGGCAGGGCGAACGCGTCGACGCCCTCCGCGCCGCACTTGACCAGCAGGCCGGGGACGGCGTCCATCAGCCGCCGCTCCTCGCGCCGCGTGCCGGACGTCCACTGCGGGTGGGTCCGCATCGCGTCCGCGACGCGCCGTTCCCGCGTCCCCGGCCCGGCCAGGACGAGCGCACGGAACGCCCGAGCGACCCCGGCCGCGGACACGGCGAACAACGGCGCCCCGCACCCGTCGACACCGACCGCGGCGACCGGCTCACCGGCCAGCTCCTCAACGATCTCCCGGACGGCGACCTGCAGCGGATGATCGACGTCCAGATAGGACGCGGTGGGCCACCCGGCCGCGACGCAGGTGGCGAGCATCGCGGCATGCTTTCCGGAGCAGTTCATCCGCACCCGCGACGCCCCGCCGCCGGACCGCGCGACGTCCTGCTGCGTCTCGGGGTCCAGCGGCCAGGCCGCGGGACAGCGCAGGTCGTCGGCCACGAGCCCGGCCCCGGCGAGGATCTTCTCCACCCCTTCGACATGGAAGTCCTCCCCCGAGTGGCTCCCGGCGGCCAGCGCGAGCAGTTCGCCGTCCAGGTCGAGCCCGGCGCGCAGCATCGCGACGGCCTGCATCGGCTTGTTCGCCGAACGCGGGAAGATCGGCGCTTCGGGCTCCCCCGCGCGCACGACGACCGTCCCGTCGGCGGCGACCCCGACCGCCGCGCCCCGATGCCGCGACTCCACGAACCCGGACCGCTCCACCTCGACCAGCACAGGATTCATCTCCACCAGGGTCCCCTTTCCTCACACACAGCCGCATAGCCCCCTTGTGTCCCTGTTTCCCAAAAGCAGCCCCCACCCACCCGGAATTGGTGGTCGAAATTGGAGCGGTGCGAGGCGGGGAGTCCGTGATTGCACGGATACCACGAGTTCACCGCGGCGCGGATCCTGGATCGGTGTTCGTTCATTCCGGGAGCAGTGGGGGTGCCATGGCCAGGAGCCTGGATCTAGCCGGTGTGGCCCGGCTGGCGCGAGACCTGTGTGCGCAGGTGCGGGAGGGAGCAGGACCGGCTGAGCTGGGCGATGTGATCTCACGAGCGGTGGCTCCCGTGGTCGCGCACGACGCGGTGCGGCTGGTGGGTTCCAGCCCGTCGACGAAGGTGGGGTCGTTCAGTTTCTGGCAGGGGATCGATCCCGGCCTCGGCCATATGTGG
Organism: Actinomadura sp. 9N215; assembly: GCF_044326345.1. Lineage (NCBI taxonomy): Bacteria > Bacillati > Actinomycetota > Actinomycetes > Streptosporangiales > Thermomonosporaceae > Actinomadura > Actinomadura sp. 9N215. The sequence continues at coordinate 140,669 of NZ_JBIRBA010000007.1, forward strand.
CTGCGCAACTTCTTCGCGGGCGCGGATCCGTTGTCGCCGGACGATCTGGCCCGGCGGCGGATACCGGCGGGCGTTCTGGGGGCCGGCACCGGCGGTGGGCGGCGCGACCAGATGATGCGGCGTCTGCTCGCATCCCACGGGGTGGGTTGCGAGTTACGGCTTCTGTTACGCGACGCCCACGGCCTCTGGGGGTCGTTGGGCCTGCTGCGCGCCCAGGGCGGTCGGACGTTCGATGACCAGGACGTACGCCGGGTCGCACGGTTGACGCCCGCGCTCCTGGCGGCCCTGCGCGGATACGTCACGGCGGGCCCGCTGACACCGGGCGGTCCGGCACTGCCCGCGGGGGTGCTCATCGTCGGCGCCGACCACGTGATCCGGACGTCCACGCCACAGGCGCGCACCTGGCTCGAACTGCTGCGAGCCCGGCAGCCCAACCCGGACTGGATCACCGAGCCGTTCATGGCCGGACTGGCGGTGAAGGCGCGCCGGCACGCCCGCGATCGGCGCACGGCGGCCTCGCCGCTGGCCGTGGGCCCGGCCGCCAGCTACGGCCGGTGGATCGCCTTCCAGGCCGAGCCGCTGGACGACGACACCGACGATGCGGCGATCGTCATCCAGGCCGCCAGCGGCGAGCAACTGTTCCCCTCGTTCTGCGACTGGTACAAGATCACCCCCCGCGAACGCCAGATCCTCACCCACCTGCGCGACGCGCGGTCACCCAAGCAGGTCGCCCGCAGCCTCGGCCTCTCGGTGTACACCGTCAACGACCACCTCAAAGAGATCCGCCGCAAGACCGGAGCCGGCGGCCGCGACGAACTCCTCGCCGCCATCGCCGGCTGACCGAGCAGGCCGGTATCGAGCCTCGCGCAGCGCCCCGTGCCCGCCTCCGAAAGACGGGCACGGGATCGTCGCTGCACTTGCGGCGATGCGGACTAGACGGTTCCGGAACGGGCGTCGATCGCCTTCCCGATCCGGTTAGCGCGCCCGTCTGGTCACCGCCACCATTGCTGGTTCCAGGGGCCGCAGCGCCACAGCTGGACCTTGCCGCCGTCACCACCGGTGTTGGTGTCGGCGTCCAAGCACCGCTGGAAACGCTCGTTGTACACCGAGCCGTCCGCGCGGAGGGTCCAGTACTGCTGGTTCCAGGGGCCACAGGTCCACAGCTGGACCTTGCCGCCGTCGCCGCCGGTGTTGGTGTCGGCGTCCAGGCACTTCTGGAAACGCATGTTGTAGAGGTGGCCGTCCGGCCAGACGTCCCACTCCTGCTGGTTCCAGGGGCCACAGGTCCACAGCTGGACCTTGCCGCCGTCGCCGCCGGTGTTGGTGTCCGCGTCCAGACACTTCTGGAAACGCACGTTCTCGAAGTGCCGCACTGCCTGCGTCGCTTTGGCGTCAGCGGTCGTCGCAGGTTGCGCCGACGCCGTACCGGCGCCGGCAATGAACAGCGCCGGCGTTGCAAAGAGCAGCGCCAACCTCGGGGCTAACACACGATTCGCCATTTTCATGCTTTTCCCTCGGGCGGAGTGATGGTCGTCGAACTACGTGACCACATCGTGGTCCGGAAGGACCGCTCCACCAATCCCCAAACTTAAGGGGATCCACCCCCGCCCAATCACTGTTACCCTGCCGACCACCGCGAACCGACGAGTACGCAGCCGCTTCACACAATTCCCCGGGCGCGTTGCCCGGGGAATTCTTGCCTTTCCAATCAGGCGTAGGTTGGCGCGTGTGGGTGGTTATGACTTGATCGCGTATGCGGGCAACGCGGAGGACGTCGTGCTGATGCGCGCCTTCGCCGGTCAGCGGGACGGGTTCTTCGTGGACGTCGGTGCAGGTGAGCCCGTCAGTGGCTCGCTGACCAAGAATTTGGTGGACGGCCTGGGCTGGCAGGGGGTCAACATCGAGCCGTTGCCCGAGCGCCACGCACGTCTTCAGCGGGCCCGGCCGGGTGACGTCAACCTGTGCGTGGCCGTGGGAGATAGACCGGGCACCGCGACGTTCTTCCGGGTCGTCCCAGGGCGGGGGAAGACAGGTGGCGGTGGTCTCAGCACCTTGCGCAGGGATGTCCTGGAGCGGCATCTCGCGGACGGGTGGCGCCATGAGGAACTGCGCGTCGAAGTCGTCACCTTGGAGACGATCCTTGGCGCGCATGCGAAGCCGGGCTTCGACCTGCTGAAGGTCGACGTGGAAGGGGCCGAGGCCGCCGTGCTGGGGTCGGCCGACCTGCGGGCGTGGCGGCCGCGGGTGATCGTGGTCGAGGCGACCGTTCCGCTGACGTCCCGGCCGAGCCACCAGGAGTGGGAGCCCCACGTCCTCAAGGCCGGGTACCGGTTGGCGCTATTCGACGGCCTTAACCGCTTCTACGCGCGCGACAACGAGCCTGACCTGCGTGAGCGGCTTGCCGTGCCCGCCAATGTGCTGGATAACTACATTCCGTACGCGTGCGCCCGCCGGGCCGGGCTTATTGCGCCAGAGTGAGCAGGTCGGGCCGGTGATCGCGTAGCCATCGCGTGATCCACGCTCCGTCGCTGTCGGCGAGGCCGAGGACCGGGGTGTCGATGAGGCGGCGCAGCATCATCAGCGGCAGCAGCGCCGCGAGGGCGTCCTGATCGACGGCGTCCTGGCCGTAGCCATCGACGAGCGGGTCGGGATCTGCGCCGCGCGGCATGTCGACGGCCAGGGCCCAGGCGAGGTCGAGCATCGGCGGTCCGGACTCGGTCGCCCCCGGGTCGAGTAGCCCGGTGAGGGTGTCGCCGTCGAACAGCGCGTTGTGACAGACCGCGACGTCGCCATGGATCGCGGTCATGGGGAGCCCCTCACAGGCGGCGCTGACGTTTTCGGCGATGGTGGGGTAGGCGTCCGGGGCGGCGGAGCGTGCCCAGCCCAGGAAGACGCCCAGCGCGCCGGGAGCGTCCAACCTCAGGCCGTCGCCGGGCGGCCGGGAGTGCCAGAGCCGAAGCTGCTGACCCAGTTCCCGCTGCCGTGCGGGTGTCGGGCGGTCCGCGTGCGCGCCGGGGAGGCGTTCCAGGACGGCCCACCACACCTGCTGAGCCGTTCCCGCATCCAGGAGCCGTGGCGCTCGAACGCCTGTCGTGGCGCGCAGTTCCTCGAAGTTGCGGACGGTCTCCAGCCGCTCGTGCAGGCGCCGACGCACCTTCGCCACCGTCCGCAAACCCGGCACGACACCCTCAGCGCCGAGCGTCGCCAGCGCGGCGGGCAGATCGCGCGGACCGTCGAACGCGGGACTGGTGAGCGCGGCCTGGACCGCAGCCTCCACGAGAGGGTCGGGCAACCGGCCGGTCGGGATCAGCGCCCGAAGGTCACCGGCGTCCAGACGCCCGCAGATTCGCACCCGCAGACGGGTCAGGGCGTCAGACCAGCGGCACCGCGCGGAGTCGGGATCGTCCAGCCGCTCGATGGAGTTGAAGTCGGCGTCCAGCCCGGCCCACGCCAGGGTCACCGGCGCCCACACGGGCAAGCAGTCTTCGCTCAGGCTCTGTGCGATGCGTGCGGCCTGCGTCATCTGGCCACCGGAGGCGTCCAACAGGACTTGCAATGCCTCGACGGGCAGCAGTTCACGGGAGGCCCCGAGTTCGCCGAACCGGCGTGCCGCCGCCTCCAGCAGCCCGGTCGCAGCGCGGCGTTCGCCGCGAAGTGCCCGCGCCATCGCCTCGGCCATGTCGCACTGGGCGAGCCCGATCGCCTCACCGACGGAGTGGTTCAGGTCGCGGGCTCGGCTGAGCAGTGACAGCGTACGGTCCGGGTCGTACCACATCAGGGCCAGCAGCAGGTGCCGCAGAGCGCGCGCCTCCCACAATGGGGCATTGGCTTCGCGCGCCGCCTCCAAGGTCGACTCGAAGTACCCGGCCGCTTCGGCGAACCGGGCGTTCTGCAAGTGGGTGTGGCCGAGCAGGTCGGCGGCCCGCACCTGGTCTGGCCCGGCCTGCGATGCGCCATCCATCAGCCGCGCGACGGACCGGTAGTCGCTACGGCGCAGCGCGTTGTCGGCCAGGCCGAACCGCCCGCTCGCGCCGATCAGCGACGCGGGCTCGATACCGGACAGGTGCTCGGCGGCCTCCTCGACCCGCCCGATGATGTGCGCGCGGCTCGCCAGCTCGTGCCGGTAGTAGTCGGCGTACGGACCGTCGGGTTCACCGATCAGCTCGCGCAGCGCCCGGTAACGGTCCTCGGCATTGACGTCTCCGCGTGCCGTCAGCCGCGCGACCTCGGTCAGCCGAGCCAGTTCCGGCGAGCTGGGCAGCTCCGGCAGGGAGACCAGCACCTGCCAGTGTCCGAGCACAGTGAGGCTGTAAGCGACGTCGCCGACGGACTCCGGCGCCAGCTGATGTTCGTCCGCCGCGCGCAGGACGAGCAGGAACGCCGCCACGCACCGCCTGCTGCGCACGCCCAAGGGAAGCGGATGGTCGGCGTCGTCGTCCCAGACCGCCAGCGCGGCGCGGATCAGATGCTCGATCGCCCGCTCGGCGTTGCGGATCCGTTCGGACTGTGTCCAGCCGTCGTCGGTGCCGGCGTCGCATTCGATGACGCTGCGGCGCAGGTTCTCGTGCAGCCGGTACGGCGGCCACACCGTCTCGTCCCGCCGGACGAACGGACGTTGCAGAAACCGCTCGATCTGCCGGAGCCGCAACTGTGGCAGCACTGCATGTAGGACGTCTTCGTCGAATGCCTCCAGCAGCGCCGCGGCCCGTAGCAGGTCACGGTCGGGTGCGGACAGGTCTCGCATCGTCCGCAGCACCAGCTCGGGGAACCCGAGCCCGAATGCATCGGCGGGTGGCGCCTCACCCCGCGCCAGGTACTGCCCGAACAACCCGGCCGACAGATCGAGATAGAGCGGTGACCCGGCCGATCCCGCGATGATCCGTTTCCGGATCTCAGGCCCGATCGCGGGCGTACCGTCCACCGTGAGCCGCTCCGTCAGATACGCCTCGGCCGATGCAGCGTCGAACCCGCCGAGGCCGAGCTGGTCGCCGTCGGCCAGGCCCGGCCAGCGGCGCTCGCCGCCGTAGGTCAGCGCGACCGCCCTGGCCGGATCATGCCATCGCAGCGCGAGCCGTCCGGCCGCGACGAACACCACGTTCGGCATCAGATACACCAGCCGCGACACCAGGTCCTCCAGGCCGCCGCGCTCGGCGGGCAGCCGCTGGACGTTCTCCAGAGTGTCCAGCACGCACAGCGCCAGCGCGGGATGCTTGCTGCGCGCTCGTTCCAGGTCGGCGGCCAGCAGCACCGGCATGTACCCGAGCATCCGATCCGGGTCCTGCTCACCGAGGATCGGGTCGAGCGCGGGCAGGTCGGCCCGCAGCCGTTTCAACCGTGTTTTCTGCGTCGCGGTACGACCGAGCATGTTCAGCGCCCGGTACGCCACCGACAGCGCGCCGAAACCGCCGAGGAGTTGGTCGACAGCGTCGCCAACCTGGTCGGCGACGCCGAGCGATTCCGCCGCGTTTCCCTTCCGCAGGAACGCCGTCAGCGATTCGCCTGGATGCTTGCGCTGCCAGTAGACGGCCAGCGCCACATCGAAAGCGGGCCACGACCTCGCCAGCGGCGCGAGCGCGGCACGTACCCGCAGTAAGACGGCTTCAAAGCTGGAGTTGGCAGGGTCGGCGAAGTCCAGTACCGCGTGCGCTCCGCGTCGTGGCAGGCCGTCCAATTCACCGGCCACCGCCAGTTGCGCGACGTGCCGGGCCAGCGTGGACTTACCAATCCCGCCCTCACCGGACACGGCGATCAGGTTGGACGCCGGCCGCTGGAAGTCGAGCAGTTCCGCAACGGTCCACGACCGTTCGGCCAGTTGGGCGAACCGGTCCCGAAAGGCCCTGATCTGGACTTCCCGGTCTGTGAAGACATGTTGTACTTCGAATGGAGCGCGCGGCCCATAGCTGAAGAACTGGTCGACGTCCACCCCGATACCCGATCACATCCCCCTCGGTCATGACAACGCCTAGGCCAGTGCTCAACCGTTGCCCAAAGCGTGCGCGGAACCAATGCTCGCGCGCGTGATGAGCGTCGCCCGCCGTCGTCAGTTTCGATTCGACGTCCGCGCTGAGAAATTGACGAGCATGCGAGTCCCGTCGCCAGGTTCGGCGTCAAACCCGCAGGGACGCGGACGGCGTCCGGACGGTCAAGAGCCTGAGCCCTGGCCTACTCGCGTTGTCGGACGTCAGGGCAGGTCGTACCGACCACACCGGATGTCCGCGAACAATGCCGACATCGCGGCGACGCTGAATGTGTGGTGCAGGCCTTCCGGGTCCTTGCTATCGCGTGCGCCAACGCCGCGAGTCAGCTTGGCCAGCTCGACGCAATCCGCCCCGCCGTTGCCGCTATACGACGACTTCCTCCATTTTGCATCTGCCATCGCACTGCCACCTTTTTATCGGCCCGTCTAGTTTCGGAAGCATTGACGAGGAACTGCTAAGCAATGTCCCGGGACCAGGCGCCCCCGGGACATTCACATTTCCGCAGATCAGGGCAAGTCGTACCGGCCGCGCCGGATGTCCACAAACAGTGCCGTCATCGCGGCGACGCTGAATGTGTGGTGCGGACCGTCAGGACTCTTGCTGTCACGTGCGCCAATGGCGAACGACACCTTGGCCAACTCGACGCAATCTGGACCGCCGTTGCCACTGTAGGATGATTTCTTCCACTTCACATTTTCCATCGCTCTACTGCCTTTGCTATAAGCTCGATTGACTGCTCAGTTGGTAGCGCCTTATCGCGGAGCGCTTCCCAGACGCGCTCCATTGTGGCGACACTTTCAGGGTGTTCGAGGACGTCGCCACTGAAGGCATCGTCCACCCAAGCGAATCCCCGACCGTCCATGACAGCGATGTGGAAGTTTCCTGCTAATCCGGCATACTCTCCCACCGTTGAGGGAACGATCTTGATCCACACGTTCGGCCATTCGGCCATCGCTAGCAACTTGAGAAGCTGATCATGCATGGTCTTAGGACCACCGATCGGCCGATAAAGAGCGCCTTCGTCTATGACCACGACGACCACCGTGTCGTTCTCAGGAGCCAGAATCTCCTGCCGATCCATCCTCTTCTGGACCTGCTTCTCTACGTCATCGACCTTCCTTCCAGACGATTTGATGACCGCGCGGGCATACTCCGGCGTTTGAAGCAAACCAGGGACGAGGAGCGGATGATGTGAGCGAAGCGATGTCGCATGCTCCTCGATCTCGCGCCACTTGTCCATGTATTCCGGTGCGCGCTCGTCCTTGACGAGGTCCTTCCCGATCTCCTCCAGCAGGCCTTTCGTGTCGAAGATCTCGTCCAGCCGTCGTAGGTCGTCGGGCTGCGGGACGCGGCGTCCGGTTTCCCATGCTTTGACGAGGGATTCGCTTCTATAGACCAGTTTGGCCAACCCCGCCGGGGTCATCTCCTTGCGGGTTTCGGGATCAATCGCCGATACGCGTAGGCGGCGGATCTGCTTAGCAAGGAAAGTGCGCGGCGTCATGCGGTTGTTGGCCATGTGCAGATACACCTCGGTACACGGGGGGCTGAGGTCTTGTCATTCTGCTGTGGTCGTGCTCCGTATCGTCAAGCGTAGTCCCGTGCCTCCACGCTGTGAACAGCGAATCAGCAGGTCGGCGGGAAGGGACGGGGTGGGCCGAATGATCATTCTCCCCCGTGAGAAGGCCAGTGCCAAGAAGGCCCGTGATCATATTGTCGAGATCGCGGAGAGTTGGCCGGTCGACATCGACGATGTTCGTTTGGTCGCGTCGGAGTTGGCGACGAACGCGATTCGGCACGCCAAGTCCGAGAAGATCCGGGTGGACGCTTACTCGCGGATGGATAGCCAATCGATGGAGCGTCTGTACGTCGTGGAGGTCTGGGACGGCGATCAGACGCTGCCCACGCAGGGCGGCGAGGAGGCGGCCGGGGACGGTGGCTGGGGCCTCCTGATGATGAGCCTGCTCGCCTTTCGGTGGGGGGCGCGCCACGTGGAGACGGGCGGCAAGATCGTCTACGCGGAGTGGACGTGCCCATGAGCCCCGACGAGCTCACGGTGGACACCTGGTACCAGGTCGCCGTCCTGCGCGTGTACGAGCCCTGGCTCCGCATGCCCCGGCTGGTGCCGGACGGCGAACGCAGCCGCGCGACTGGACGCGTCGAGAATGCCCGGCTCAGGCTCGGGTCGCGCGATGTGGAAGCCCCGTTCCCGCTCCCCTCGCTCGCCACCGTGGTGGCGTTCAACCAGAAGGAAACCCCCCAGTGATCAAGACGCATCTCCACGGCTGGGACTTCAGCCCCGGCCAGCTTCTGACCCCCACGGACGTCGCCGAGATGTTCCGGGTCAGCCCGGCCACCGTGGCGAAGTGGGCCGGTGAAGGACGGCTCGCCTTCGTCCGCACGCTTGGCGGGCACCGGAGGTACAGCCTTCAGCAGGTCGAACACTTCCTCAAGAACCCCGACAGCCTTGCTCCTGCCGTCGTCCCGCCCAGCGTCTGAGCAGGGCGGTACCCGATCACTTGGGTACCGCCCTGCCTTGGGTCAGCAAGTTGGGTTTGCGGTGGGGAGGGCGCCGGTGGCGAGGTAGGCGTTGACCTTGGCGTCCACGCAGGGGTTGCCGTATTCGCCGTAGATTCCGTGGGCGATCGTGTTGCGCAGGGTGAGGAGGCGGGAGCCGGTCAGTGCGCGGTGCATGGCCTTGCTGCCCTCGTAGGTGGTGGCGGGATCGCCGGTGGCGGACACGATCAGCGCGGGAGAGGCGTTGCCGACGCGGGTGGGATGTTCGCGTGGCGGGTTCGGCCAGAAGGCGCAGGGCCAGATGTTCTGCTTGAGGGGGCCGAAGAGCGGGTGGCGGGCGCGGCTGCGCTGGATGTCGTCCCAGTAGGTTTCGGAGTCGCGTGGCGCGGCGCGGTCGCCGCAGGTGATCGCGACGCTCGGGCTGGCGAGCGGGGAGCCGGACGGGGTCAGGACGAAGGTCAGCAGCCCGTCGAGTTCGGGGCCGGGGTCGGCGGGGCGGCCGTGGGCGGCCTCGTTCAGGGTCCGGACGGTGGAGGCGAACTCCGCGCGGGACGCCGGGCGGTCGTTCCCGGAGCCGGTGGAGAGGATGTACGGGACCGCCTGGTCGTCCACCTCGTACGGTCCGACGCGTAGCGGGCGGTGGGCTGCGGCGGCGACGATCGTGTTCACGGTGGCGAGTACGCGGGCGCGAGTGGCGCCGAGGCCGTAGGTGCTGTGGCGTTCGGCGGCCCAGGCCGCCCAGCCGCGCAGCGCGCGGTCCGCTTCGTCTTCGGTGCCCTGTAGTGCTCTGGGGCCCCACTTGTCCGGGTCGCCTGCGCTGTCCAGGGCGACGCGGTCGGTGCGTCCGGGGAACATCTGGGTGTAGACCGCGCCCAGGTAGGCGCCGTAGGAGTAGCCGAGGTAGGAGATCCGGCGCTCCCCGAGGGCGCGGCGCACGAGGTCGATGTCGCGGGCCGTGTCGCGCGTGTTGATGTACGGGAGCACGTCGGCGTGGCGGCGGGCGCAGCGTCCGGCCAGGTCGCGCTGCACCGCGACCTGGTGATCGAAGCGGGCGCGGGTCGCTCCGGCCGAGCGGAGCCACATGCCGATGGGCCAGCCGCAGTCGAGCGGTGTGCTGCGTCCGACGAAGCGCGGGTCCAGGCCGATGATGTCGTACCGGGCGGCGACGTCCTTCATGGCCGCGCGCGTCTCCAGGGGCATGGCGAGGGTGGGCTCGCCGGGGCCGCCGCTGTTGAGGACCAGGGTGCCGACGCGATGGGCGCGGTCCGTGGCGGGGAGGCGGGAGAGCGCGAGTTTGATTTTGCGGCCGCCGGGCCTGGAGTGGTCGAGCGGGACGGTGAGTTCCGCACACCGCGCGCCTGCCTGGTCGAGCGCCTTGCCGTCGGCGTCGTCCGGGCCCTGGGCGCAGGGCTTCCAGTCGAGCGGTGGAGGCGGGCCGCCGTCGGCCTTGGCGAGGGGCGCAAGGGCTGAGGACAGGGCGATCAAGGCAAGGACAGGGACCAGAAGTCCACGGGTCCGTGCGAATGTCGATTTCATGGTCGGGGACGCTAATTCGGCCGCAGGTCCGGCTGGAATACAGCTGACCGCACACGCGTTGCTACAGCCCGCTGTAGTGCCTGAGCGCGAATCGGCGACTGATAATCAGGTCCATACCGACGTCGCAAGGAGGTGCGAATGCGCGACCGGGCGTTCTCTGGCTCGGCCTATCTGCTGGGCACGCTGGCAACCGCCGTGGCCACCGTGCTCGCGCTGCCGGTGCTGCTCGCACCGGCGGCGGCGCGGGGCTGGGCGGACTGGCACCGCCAGCGGGCCTACAGGCTGCTCGGCGTTCCGGCCGACGAGCCCCCGACCCGGCGGCGCGTTCTCGCCTGGACGTTCGCGCACATCGCCGTCGGACTCCCGCTCGGGCTGGCCGCCCTGCTGTGCCTGGGCAACATCGTGGTCGCCGCGGTGGCGATGCCGTTGTGGTGGGCATTTTCCGCGGACGAGCGTCCCACCCTGTTCATCGATGTCCATGTGGGCGATTGGGCGACCGCGCTGGGCGTGGGCTCTGTGCAGATCGTCGTCCTCGGGGCGGCGGCCTGGTGGGTGCTTCCGGTGCTGGCCCGGCTCCATGCGCGGCTGTGCCTGGCGGTGCTCGCGCCGTCGGCCCGTGAGCTGCTCACCGAGCGGGTCGACGTGCTGACCAAGAGCCGGGTCGGCGTCGTGGACGCCCACGGCACGGAGCTACAGCGGATCGAACGCGACCTGCACGACGGGACGCAGGCGCGCCTGGTGTCCATCGCCATGCAGCTGGGCATCGCCCGGGAGTCGCTCGCCGACGACCCGGACACGGTGGCGACGCTGATCGAGCAGGCGCACGACACGGCGGAGGAGGCGATGGCCGAGCTCCGCGCGGTGCTCCAGACGATCTACCCGCCGATCCTCGCCGACCGCGGGCTCGACGGGGCGCTGACGGCGCTGGCCGCGCGGTCGAGCGTGCCGGTACGGATCGGGCTCGGCGACCTCGGGACGCTCCCCGCGGCCGCTGAGGCGGTGGCCTACTACGTGATCGCCGAGGCGCTGACGAACGTGTCCAGGCACGCCGCCGCCACGCGCGCGGACCTCCGGGTCGAGCGCGCCGGGGACGTGCTGTCCATCGAGGTCGCCGACGACGGGCGGGGCGGCGCCGACGAGGCGCGCGGCACCGGGATCGCCGGGATGCGGCGGCGGGTCGCCGCACTGGACGGTTCCGTCCGCCTCGACAGCCCGCCGGGCGGGCCCACCACGCTCGCCGTCCGGTTTCCGTGCGCACAGTGATCGTTCAGGAGGGCCCGTGCGGGTCGTGATCGCCGAGGACAACGTGCTGCTGTCCAGCGGCCTGGAACTGCTGCTGGCGTCGAAGGGCTTCGACGTCGTGGCGGTCGTCGGCGACGGCGAGGCGTTCCTCGACGCCGTCGCCGAGCACCGTCCCGACATCGCGATCGTCGACGTGCGCCTGCCGCCGTCGTTCCGCGACGAGGGAATCCACGCGGCGCTGCGGGCCCGCCGCGAGCACGGCGCGCTGCCGATCCTGGTGCTGTCGCAGTACGTCGAGCGCGAGTACGCCGGGGAGCTGCTGTCGGACGGTCGCGGCGGCATCGGCTACCTGCTCAAGGACCGCGTCGGCCGGGTGGCCGAGTTCGTGGACGCCCTGCGCCGCGTCGCGTCCGGCGGCACCGCCATGGACCCCGAGGTGGTCGCCCAGCTCCTCGCGCGCCGTCCCGGCGATCCGCTGGACACCCTCACGTCCCGGGAGCGGGAGTCGCTCGCCCTCATGGCGCAGGGCCACGACAACGCCACCATCGCCGAGCGGATGCGGATCTCCGACAACGCCGTCCACAAGCACATCGGCAACATCTTCGCCAAGCTCGGCCTGGCGCCGGACGACTCCGGCCACCGGCGCGTGCGGGCGGTGCTCGCCTACCTTGACGGCGCGTCCGGCGCGTGAGGCGCGCCCGATGACCTCTGGTCAGCGGGGTTTGGTGTGGAGCAGGGCGCGGGCTTCGGCCGGGGGCATGGGCGGGCGTTGGGCCAGGTGGGCGGCTTGGGCGGCGCGTTCCACTAGTTGGGCGTTTGCTTTGACCGGTTGGCCTTTGGCGAAGGTGACCGTGTCTTCCATGCCTACTCGTAGGTGGCCGCCTGCTGAGAGGGCTGCGAGGAGGACGGGGATCGTCGTGCGGCCTATGCCGGTGGCCGACCAGGTCGCGCCGGGTGGGAGGGCCTCGACGGCGGCGACGAGGGTGCGGGCGTCGCCCGGCATGCCGCCTGGCACACCCATGACCAGGTCGCAGTGGACGTGACCGCCGTACGGGAGCCCGTGCTTGTCCAGGAGGCGGTGCAGGGCGGCGACGTGGCCCAGGTCGAACAGCTCGAACTCCGGGACGATCTCCAGCGCCTGGGTGCGCTGGTAGAGCTCCACCATGAACGGCCACGGGTTCATGAAGACGTCGGCGCCGAAGTTGACCGTCCCGCAGGTGAGCGAGCACATGTCGGGCTCGGCGTCCAGGACGCGGAGACGGTCTTCGTACGGGTCGGTGACCGCGCCGCCGGTGGACAGCTGGACGATCAGGCCCGTGCCCTCCCGCAGCGCCGTCACGGTGTCCCGGAGACGGGACGGGTCGAGCGTGGGCCGCGCGTCGTCGTCGCGGATGTGCACGTGGATCACGGCCGCACCGGCCGCCTCGCACTCCTTGGCCGTCTGGACCAGTTCATCCAGGGTGACGGGCAGGGCCGGAACGTCCGCCTTCGCGGACTCCGCCCCCGTCGGCGCCACCGTGATGAGCGTCTTTGCTCCCATGGCGGCAGAATGCATGCTCATGCGTGCGGTAGTCCAGAGGGTGAGTCAGGCCAGCGTGTCGGTGGACGGACGGGTCGTCGGAGAGATCGAGGGGCCGGGGCTGCTGGTCCTCATCGGTGTGACGCATGACGATGATCCCGGGAAGGCCCGCAGGCTGGCGGCGAAGCTGTGGGGGCTGCGGATCTTGCAGGACGAGAAATCGTGCTCCGACGTTAACGCCCCATTGCTTGTTGTGAGCCAGTTCACCCTCTATGGCGATGCGAGGAAGGGGCGTCGGCCGACCTGGACGGCTGCGGCGCCCGGGCCGGTCGCCGAGCCCCTGGTGGACGCGGTCGTCCACGAGTTGAGGGCCCTCGGCGCCAAGGTCGAGACGGGCCGGTTCGGTGCGGACATGAAGGTCGCCCTGGTGAATGACGGGCCGATCACGCTGGTCGTGGACGTCTGACAGCCCGGGACTGTGGTGGCTGGTCAGCCGAGATTGTGGCGCGCCTGGTTAACCGAAGCTGTAGATCGTGCCTATCAGGGTGACGATCGTGCCCAGGGCGGCCAGGAGGATCAGGGCGCGGTCGGGGCGGGTGAGGCGTCCGCGCAGGTAGGGGGAGTGGACGACGCCGCCGGTTTCGGGGTCGGTGTCTTCGGCGTCCCTCTGGAACGGGTTGCGCAGGCCTATCAGGCGCCAGAGCGCGTCGTTCTTCAGGTGCTGGTGGCTCGGGCCGCAGGCGAACAGCCGTCCGCGGACGCGTTCCGCGCAGGGGTGGCCCTGCCGCTTCAGTACCCGGCACAGGGTCGGGACGAGGAGGAACTCGTACAGGCACCAGGTCAGGAGTCCGAGCAGCGCGACGCGCCATGACCATGACCACCAGGCGGCGCCCGCGATCGCGGCGAAGAGGGCCCACCACAGCAGCGCCGACTCCCTGCGCGGAAGGCGGCGGGCCCCCCTTCTGGCCGCCGGAGGCTCCTCTTTCCCCAGGTTCGCGACCATCGGTAGGAATCCGCCTTCCCCGGGCCACGGCCGGTCAGAAATCGTCTATGTCGTACGATCTTGCCCCAGGGGTGGATGTTCTACCCGTGTTTCACGGGCCGTCGACGAAGATCGATCTGCGCGTTCGCACCGGTCTCCGGCGACACGACGACCTCCTGCGCGGCCGCCACGCCGTCCGCCAGAAGCTCGGCGTCCACCGGGACGTTCCGCTTGACCAGCGCCAACGCGATCGGGCCCAGCTCATGGTGCCGGGCCGACGAGCCGACGAACCCAACCGTCCTGCCCCCGTCCGGGAGGTCGACGGGGGCGCCGGGCGCGGGTAGGCGGTCGACGCTTCCGTCCAGGTGCAGGAAGACCAGGCGGCGCGGCGGACGGCCGAGGTTGTGGACGCGCGCGACCGTCTCCTGCCCCCGGTAGCAGCCCTTGTTCAGATGGACGGCCGTCTCCACGTAACCGGCCTCGTGCGGGATCGTCCGGTGATCGGTGTCGAGGCCGAGCCGGGGGCGGTGCTCGGCGATCCGGAGGGCCTCGTACGCCCAGATCCCCGCAGGCCGCAGGCCTTCGGTGAGCGGCCCCGGGACGTCGGCTCGCGGGACGATCCGGGTGACGGTTCCGGCGACGTCCGGCCAGGCGAGACCGCCCGGTGCGGCCGCGTCGCCCGGAACGGCCGCGTCGCCCGGTGCGGCGGCGTCGGCCGGTGCGGCGACGTTGCCCGGTGCGGCGGCGTTGCCCGGTGCGGCGGCGTCGGCCGGTGTGGCGGGGGTTTCCGGGACGGTGAGGACGGTGTATTCGGCCGACACGTCGGCGACTTCGACGCGGAGCATGAAGCGCATCCGGTCGAGGAACTCCACGAGTGCGGGAGCCGTACCGGGCTCCACGTGGGCCCAGACGGCCTCGCCGTCGTCGATCAGGAAGAGGTGGTGCTCGATGTGGCCGTTGGGGCCGAGCAGCAGCGCCTCGGTCGGCTCGAACGGCTTCAACCCGTCCAGGTGCTGGCTGAGGAGGCTGTGCAGCCAGCTCAGCCGGTCGGGCCCGGAGACCCGGACGACGCCGCGGTTGCCCCGGTCGACGAACGCCGTCCCGGACGCCAGGGCGCGTTGCTCCTGCGCGGGCTCTCCATAGTGCGCGGCGACCTCCTGGTCGGGCGCGTCGGCGGGTACGGCACCGGACGACTGCAGCAGCGGGCTCTCCATGCAACCCAGGTTATGTCGCGCGGCAGTCCTTGCACCGCCCGTAGACCGTGAGGTGGTGCACGTCCGTCTCGAATCCGAAGTCGCGCTGGAGGCCGTCCGCCAGCCCGGAGGCCGCGCGCGGGTCGACGTCCTGCACGGTGTGGCAGCCGCGGCACACCAGATGGATGTGCTCGGCCTCCGCCGCCACATGGTAGTTCGGCGGTCCGTGCCCGAGATGCGCGTGCTTGACCAGCCCGAGCTCTTCGAGCAGCTCCAGCGTCCGGTACACGGTGGAGATGTTCACGCCGCGGGCGGTGCGCTGCACCTCGGTGCAGATCTCCTCGGGGGTCGCGTGCTCCAGGTTGGTGACCGCCTCAAGGACCAGCTGGCGCTGGGGGGTGACCCGGTACCCCTTCGCCCGCAACTCCTCCTGCCACGACTCGACCATGACCCGAGTCTAGATCCCGCCGCCGGTGTTGCGGCGGCGGAGCCCGGGTGGTTTCAGTCCGGGGAAAACCCGCTTGCCTCGCCGCGCGGGGCTCACATAACGTGCGGGGTACGCGCGAAAGGAGGTGGTCCTAAACAATGGTTGCTTGTAGGACTCGCGAGGTGACTGTCCGCTAGTCGCCGTTCCGCCTCGGCGCCGCCGCCCCCGGCGGTGGCAACCGGTCGCGACGGTGACCGGCGAATCCCAGGCAGTTACCCGGTCCCCGGACCGATGGACCCGTCCTGTCCGTCGCCCCGCCCATGCGGGAAGGTCCGGGGATCGCTCATGTCAGGCGCCCCTCCAGCCGCCCACCCACCAGAACCGCTCAGGCGACGCGCTTGAGCTGCGCCGACAGGTGGGACTGAAGCTTCTGGCCCATCGCCGCCATGTCGTACGCCCAGCCGAGATCCTCGCCGATCATGCCGTACAGCCGGTGGCCGCCGGTGACCTCCTTGGCCGACTCGGTGCGCGCGACGACGTCCGTCCGCAGCTCCACCCGGCTGAACGCGACGGTGCCGACGTAGATCTCGACGATGCCCGTCGGGTGGGCCAGCGTCACCTCGACCTGGTTGTCGGGACGCGGCCGCCAGTAGCCCGTCTCCGTGGCCAGCGGGCGCCCGAGCGTGCCGTCCTCCTCGATCAGCCAGGTCCGGCTCGCGTAGCTGAGAAAGGGCTTCCCGATGTGGGTGAAGGACAGCTCCTGCCCGAAGTTGAACGACTCGATCGTGGGATAGCCGCCGACGCCGGCGCCCTCCCAGGTGCCGAGGAGGAACTTCAGCGGTTCGAGGTCCGGATGCAGCTCAGGATCCATGAGGACCGAGCGTAGCGGCGGCGGCCGCGCGACAGGGTCTCGGACGCCGTGCCGGGACGCGCTACTTGAGCCGTCCGAGGCGGATCACCAGGAGGACGGCGGAGACCGCCGCGAGCCCCAGGAAGACGACGAGGATCCCCGCGTTCACCATCCCACCCATACCGCAGGATGCTACGCGCGCCCGCCGGGCTAGAGTGCGTCTATGGCGAGACCACTGGTGATCAAGGTGACGGCGGGCGCGGACGCCCCCGAGCGCTGCAACCAGGCGTTCACCGTGGCCGCCGCGGCCGCCGCCAGCGGCGTGCCGGTGTCCCTCTGGCTGACCGGCGAGTCCGCGTGGTTCGCGCTGCCGGAACGGGCCGCCGAGTTCTCACTGCCGCACGCCACTCCCCTGGACGACCTGCTGTCCGTGATCCTCACCGCCGGGCGTGTCACCCTCTGCACGCAGTGCGCCGCCCGCCGCGACATCGGCCCGGACGACGTCCTTCCCGGTGTCCGCATCGCCGGGGCGCCGACGTTCGTCGAGGAGATCACCAGGGACGACGTCCAGGCCCTCGTCTACTGACCCGTCGCCGCGGACGGTGGCGGCCGCGAGTGCCAGGCCCGCCAGCACGGCGCCGGTGAGGCCGAGCATGAGGTCGCCGATCGTGTCCTGGTAGGCCGTGCCCGCCTCGGGGGTGTCCAGGATGAAGAGCCCGTACTCCGCGAACTCCCAGCCGATGGCCGCGACCGCGCCGATCCCGGCGCAGCACAGCGCGAGCGTCCAGGAGCGGAGGCCGCCCCAACGGCGGAGGGCCAGGCCTGCGGCGGCGCAGAGCAGGGCCCAGTTCGCGAAGTGGCAGGCGTCGTCGAACCGTCCCACCGTGTCGTACAGGTCGGCGGCGTTGCCCGCGACGTCGATGAGGAAAGGCGCGGTCACCAGGAGGTCGATGTCCCAGGGGAACGGCCTGCCGCGGCCGCGCAGCGCCCAGATCAGGGTGACGAGCATGACCGCGGCGGGGTAGGCGGCCACGCGGGCGCCCATCGCCTTGTCCGCGAACCGGTCCCATTCGGGGAAGGCGACGGCGAGGGCGAGGAGGGCGGCCAGGGCGGCCTTGGCCAGGAGCGCGGGGGGAAGCCATCGGGACGTGTTCATGCCCGCAGCCTGACCGTCCGCGGGCATCGGGCGCATCGGCGCGGATACTCAGATCCGCGTGAGTGCCCGGACGAGGGGCGACGGTATAAATGCTGCAGAACGGATATAGGACAGCAGGACCGAGATAGGACAGCCGACGCCCCGTAGCGAGGTGGAGCCGCCGGATGGTCGACATACCCGCGTGGGCCTGGGGCGCGACGATCGCCCTGATCATCGCGCTGTTCGTCTTCGACCTGCTCGTCGCCGTCCGGCGGCCGCACGCGGTCGGGCTCAGGGAGGCCACGTTCTGGTCGGTGTTCTACATCACCGTCGCGATCGTGTTCGGCCTCGTCGTGTGGGCCCTGTCCGGGTCGACGGCGGGCACCGAGTACTTCTCCGGCTGGATCGTCGAGAAGAGCCTGTCGGTCGACAACCTGTTCGTCTTCGTGATCATTATGGGGCGGTTCGCCGTCCCCGCGAAGTACCAGCAGAAGACGCTGCTGTTCGGGATCGCGGCGGCGCTCATCCTGCGGGCCGTGCTCATCGCGATCGGCGCCGCGGCGATCAACCTGTTCTCGTTCACCTTCCTGATCTTCGGGCTGATCCTGATCTGGACGGCGGTCCAGCTCATCCGGCACCGCAACGAGGAGCCGGACGTCGAGGACACCTTCTTCGTCCGCCGCGCCCGCAAGCTCTTCCCGGTGAGCACGGACTTCCACGGCGGGCGGATGATCGCGCACGAGGACGGCCGCCGCGTGGTGACGCCGCTCCTGCTCGTGTTCGTGGCGATCGGCAGCACGGACGTCCTGTTCGCGCTCGACTCCATCCCCGCCGTGTTCGGCGTGACGAAGGACCCGTTCCTCGTCTTCACCGCCAACGCGTTCGCCCTCCTCGGGCTGCGCGCCCTGTACTTCCTCATCGAGGGGCTGCTGGAGCGGCTCGTCTACCTGTCGATCGGGCTGTCGGTGATCCTGGCGTTCATCGGGGTCAAGCTGATCTTGCAGTTCCTGCACGAGGACGTCACCGAGTCGGTTCCGGAGATCCCGACGCCGCTGTCGCTCGGGGTGATCCTGGTGATCCTGCTGTTCACGACGGCGGCGAGCCTGGTGCGCGTCCATCACCATCCGGAGGAGAGGGCCCGTCCCGGCTCGCTCCGCAAGCGCCGCGAGAAGGAGCCGCGCGAGGACGAGCCCGCCACCCGCTGATCCACGGGCGGCGGGCCGCCTCGCCGGTCGTCAGGCCTTTTCCACCTGGACCTCGGGGAGCAGGCGGGCCAGCGGGCGCGGGAACCACCAGGCGTGCCGGCCGAGCAGCCGCATCGCCGCCGGCACGATCAGGCAGCGGATGATCACGGCGTCGACGAAGACGGCCACCGCCATCCCGAAGCCGGTCTGCTGCAGCAGCCGCTCGGGGCTGAGCATGAACGCGCCGAAGACGACGACCATGATGGCGCCGGCCGCGGTGATCACCGAGCCGGTGTGGGCCAGCCCCTCGCGGACGGCGTGGGCCGCGTCCCCGGTCCGCAGCCATTCCTCTCGCATCCGGGACACGAGGAAGATCTCGTAGTCCATGGACAGCCCGAACACCACCGCGAACACCATCACCGGCAGGTACGCCTCGATCGGGGCCGACTCGACGCCGAACCGGCCGTCCTGGAACACCAGCGTCATCGCGCCGAGCGCCGCGCCGATGCTCAGCAGGTTCAGCAGCGCCGCCTTCAGCGGGATCAGCACGGAGCGGAACACCGCCATCAGCAGGACGACCGACAGCCCGACGACGATCGCCATGAACAGCGGCATCCGGTCCGCGACCTTCGCCGAGTAGTCCTCGGCGGCGGCGGTGGCCCCGCCGACGAGCACGTCCGCGCCGGTCCGCGCCGACACCCCGGGCAGGACGTCGCCGCGGAGCGTCGAGACGAGCTCGGTCGTGTCCTCCGCCTGCGGGGACGAGGCGGGGAAGACGAGCATGGTGGCGATCCGTCCGTCCTGGGCGGCGACCGGTGCGCCCGCGGCCTTGACGCCCTCGACGTCCCGGAGCGCGTCCGTGACCGCGGCGCCCGCCTTCGCCGGGCCGCCCTCGCCGCCCTGCACCACCAGCAGCAGCGGCCCGTTGAATCCGGGTCCGAACCCTTGGGACAGCAGGTCGTAGGCTTCGCGGCTGGTCGTGCCGCGCGGGTCGTTGCCGGCGTCCGCGAACCCGAACCGCATGCCGAGCGCCGGGACGGCGAGCGCCCCGAGCAGCACGCCCCCCACGAGCAGCGCCACCAGCGGACGGCGCTGCACCACACCGCCGACGCGCCGCCAGATCGCGCCCTCGTCCGCCTTCCCCTTGGCGGCGCGGCGCGCGGCCCGTTCGGTGAACTGGCGCGCGAACCGCTTCCCGAACACGCCGAGCAGCGCGGGCAGCAGGGTGAGGGACGCGAGCATCGTCACCAGCACCGTCAGCGCCACCGACAGCGCCATGCCCTGCAGCGATCCGAGCCCGAGCGCCACCAGGCCGAGCAGGGCGAGGATCACCGTGCAGCCCGCGAAGAACACCGTCCGGCCCGCGACGTCCAGCGCCGCTACGGCCGCCCGTCCCGGCGGCGTGCCCTTCACCAGCTCGCCGCGGTACCGGGCGAAGACGAGCAGCGCGTAGTCGATGCCGACGCCGAGCCCGACGAGGATCATCACGTACGGCGTCCAGTCGGCGATCGTGAACACGTGCGACGCCAGGACGATCGTGCCGAGCGTCGACCCGACCGCGAACACCGCGGTGATGATCGGCAGCCCGGCGGCGATGAACGTGCCGAACATCAGGACCAGGATGACCATCGCGGCGAGCAGCCCGATGCCCTCGGCCGTCCCGCCCTCGCCCTGGGCGAGCAGCCGCGCCGCCTCGCCGCCCAGCTCGACCTGGAGCCCGTCGCGCCCCGCCTTCGCCGCCGTCTCGTAGATCAGCTCGCTGTCGGGCTTGGTCATCTGCTTGGACGGTATGTCCAGCACCGCCGTCGCGTACCCGATCCTGCCGCCGGGCGCGATGGCGGACGGGTCGGCGTACGGGCTGCGCACCTGATCGACCTTCGGGAGCGCGGCGACCTCGTCCAGCATGGTCTCGACCCGCTGCCTGGTGGCCGGGGCGTTCAGCCCGGCCTCGCTGCTCAGGACGATCTGCATCGTGTCGCCCGCGCGGCCGAGACCGTGCTCGGTCAGCAGGTCGGCGGCCTCCTGGGACTCGGTGCCGGGGAGCGAGTAGTCGTTGCGGTAGTCGTCCCCGGCCACCGTCGCGGCGCCCCAGACCCCGGCGAGGACCGCGACCCACAGCACCAGGACGAGCCATCGCCGCCGATGGGCGAACCCGGCGACGCGGGCGAAGACCCCCTCCGGCGGACGCACCGCCTCGGTCGGCGTTTCCTCCGTCAGTGTCATGACATCTTCCTCATGATTGATTACTCTCAGTAGTTGACTGTGGTCGTGCGGCAGCGCCGAAGGGGCGCCGACGCCGCCGACGCCGACGCCGCCTGGACGATCTGTGCGGGCGGGGTGGTCAGTCGGTGCCGGGCTCCTGGACGGTGGTGAGCTTGTCGGGGTTGCGGATGACGTCCACCGCGACGATCCGTCCGCCGTCGACGGTGATCGCCGCCACGGACAGGTGGCCATCGACCCCGCGCGCGAGGACCCCCGGCGCTCCGTTGACCGTGGTCACCCGCAGGTCGGCGCGAGGCGCGGCGCCGCTGAAGGCCAGCAGTGCCGCCGCCACCTCGTCCGCGCCGCGCATGATGCGCGGCACCGTGCCGACCTTGCCGCCGCCGTCGCCGCGGAGGACGACCTCCGGAGCCAGCAGTTCCATCAGGCCGTCGAGGTCACCGTTCTTGCAGGCCGACAGGAACGCCGTGACCAGCGCCCGCTGCTCGTCGGGCGTGGGCGGGAAGCGCGGGCGTCCCTCCGCAACGTGCCGCCGCGCCCGCGACGCGAGTTGCCGCACCGCGACCGTCGACCGTCCGACGACCTCCGCGACCTCCTCGAACGGCACTCCGAACACGTCGTGCAGGAGGAACGCCGTGCGCTCGGCGGGCGACAGGCTCTCCATGACGACCAGCATGGCCATGCTGACCTGCTCGTCCATCGTCACCCGGTCGGCTGGGTCGGCGGCGGGCGTGGCGTCCCCGACCAGGGGTTCGGGCAGCCAGGTCCCGACGTACCGTTCCCGGCGGGCCCGCGCGCTGCCGAGCGCGTCCAGGGCCAGCCGCCCGACCGTCCGGACGAGCCAGGCTTGTAGGTCGCGGATCTCCCCCGGGTCGTCCAGGCCGCGCAGTCGCAGCCACGCCTCCTGGACGCAGTCCTCGGCCTCGGCCAGCGATCCGAGCGTCGCGTACGCGACGCGCACCAGCCGTGCCCGCTCCATCTCGAAGACGCGCGCGAGCTCGTTCACGTCCGCGCCTTCCCCGGCCCCCGTACCAGCTGCCACTCTCATACGCCAAGGACGACATAGCCCTCGATAACGTGACATCTCCCCGTCGGAACGGGGCCGACCCAGGCACCCGGCTAGAGGACGAAACCGCCCGTGGCACGGATGTTCTGGCCCGTGATCCAGCGTCCGTCCGGCCCGGCGAGGAACGCGACGACGTCGGCGATGTCCTCGGGCGTGCCCAGACGGCCCAGCGCCGTGAACGCCGTGGTCTGCTCCAGGGCCTCCGGCGGGTTCGTCTCGCGCAGCAGCTCGGTATCCGTCGCGCCCGGCGAGACGGTGTTGACCGTGATGTTCCGCGCGCCGAACTCGCGGGCGGCGACCGCGGTGAACTGCTCCAGCGCGGCCTTGCTCGCCGAGTACAGCGCCAGCCCCGGCACCGGCAGGACGGTGTTCAGCGTCGAGACGTTGACGACGCGTCCGCCGTCGCGCAGCAGCGGCTCCGCCCGGCGCATCGCCAGCAGCGGGAACTTCGCGTTCACCGTCATCACCCGGTCGAACATTTCCTGGGTGATGTCACGAATGGCGGTGGGCGGGTTGATGGCGGCGTTGTTGACGAGAATGTCGAGCCCTTCCTGGACGTGCTCGAACAATGCGTCCAGGCTCGCCAGATCCGCTTGGTCGGCGCGGACGGGGATCGTGCCGGAGACCTCGCGTGCCAGCGCGTCGGCGGCGTCCTTGTTCTCCCGGTAACTGAAGACGACCCGCGCTCCGTCCCGGGCGAGCCGCCGGACGATGGCCGTCCCTATGCCGCGTGAACCGCCCGTCACCAGGGCGCTCTTTCCGTCGAGCGTCATGGCCCAGACGTTAGTCGCTGAGCTGATCCGCGTATTGAAGAAATGCGCGCAGTTCCCCCGGCGTGATCCCGGCCATCGCGCGCACTTCGCGGTTGAAATGCGGCTGGTCCGCGAACCCGCAGGCGGCCGCCGCCGCGAACGCGCCCATCAGAATGCCGGGCGTACTCGCTGGAGTGCCGAGCACCTGCGCCGCACGCTGGAAACGCGCGACGCGCGCCACCGTCTTCGGGGTCAGCCCGATCTCCCGCTGAAAGCCGCTTTCCAGCCGCCTGCGGCTGACGCCCAGTTCAGCGGCCAGGCGTCCGATCCTGATCCGGCCCGCCGTCTCCTGGAGCCGCCACCATCCGCGCACCGTCGCGTCGTCCGGCGGCTGGTCGCGGCGCTGGTCAGGGGGCAGGTCGGGGCGTAGCCACCGGGTGAGGAGGTCGTCGAGGACGGCGAACCTCGCATCCCAGCCCGGCGCCGCGACCAGCCGCTCCGCCAGTTCGTCGGCGCGGCGTCCGAGCAGGCCGTCCAGGTCGACGGCCGTCCCCGTCAGGACGCGCATCGGGACGCCGAGGAGCCCGCGCGCCCCGGCGGGCGTCAGCCCGATCGTGACACCGCTCAGCCAGCACGCGCCCTCGCGCACTTCCGGCGTTCCCCGTGGCCCGAAGGCCAGCGATCCGCATCCGTCGAAATCGACGATGAGCGTCACCAGATTCAGTGGCAGCACCCTCCGCTGCGCCGCGTCGGCCGTCGTCCCGGTACGAAAGGCCCCGTACCCCGCGACATATGGACGCAGCCATGGCGCGGCCAGGCGAGCCGTCGCCGCGCACCGGTCGGCCCCCACCCGCACCAGAACGGAATGCACGTGCCCCATTCCGCCATTCTCCCCACCGCACCCGTGGCATGACGCGGCGGGGCCGGGGCCGACTCGCGGCCCCGGCCCCGGTCCGTGCATCCAGGGGGTGTGGCGGGTTACCTGGTCACCAGTGCGGGCGCTCCGAAGATCTCGCTCTCGTCGGCGGGGTGGGGGCCGGGCTTGGCGGGACGCCAGGTACGGGCCCAGAAGCGCTGGACCGCCGCGGCCTCCTCGGCGCTCGGGTTGGGGTTCTCACACCGTCCACCGGCCATGACCTTGTCGCAGTTCCCGATGTCCGGCGGGTGCTGGAGGCTGAGGATGTGGCCGAACTCGTGGACGATCACGCGCAGCGGAGCCGCGCCGGACGACTGGATCTGGTTGCGGTAGAAGTAGATCTGCCCGCGGGTGCAGCCGACGCAGCTGGCCGTCCCGGGGGCGGATCCGTTCTGGGCGGTGGTCACGGTGATCCCGGCCGGCCCCTTGGCCAGCTGGACGCTCGTGACGCGGGTGTTCCAGATCTCGGCCGCCTGGTCGACCAGGGGGCTGAGTTCGGCGGCTCTGCTCGCGTCGTAGTAGATCGTCTGCACCGCGGTCCGTTGCGGGGCGGTGGCGGTGGCGGACGTGGTGGCGGCAGCGCTGGGAGCACCGACCAGTACGAGCGCGACAATGCCGCCGAGAACAGCGACGATGAATCTGGTTGGGAACAACTCCGGCTCCTTCCCGTAGGCTGTATTGAACCGGTTGCCCCCGTTCCGCCGGCGTTTTGCGACGTCGACCTGATGGAGCGTAGCCGCATAAAGCCCGGCAATGCACATATCAAATACCCATACCATTATCAGAATGGGCATTTCTTGCCGTGCGACGGCGGAATATTTGTGTGATGGAGCCGAAGTGCGTCACCGAAGATGATCAAGCACGCGGTGGCCGGAGTACCCCCATGACCGCCGCGGTGGCACACTCGGAGAATCCGTCAAGTGATCACACGGCTTCGATCATGCGGGAGAGCCATGAAGGTCGTCATCGTGGGCGCGGGCATCGGTGGGCTGATCACGGCGTTGCGGCTGCACCACCGGGGCGTCGACTGCGAGATCTACGAGCAGAGCGAGCAGATCCGCGAGCTGGGCGTCGGGATCAACACGCTGCCCAACGCGGTGAAGGAGCTGGCCGAGGTGGGGCTGCTCGACCGGCTGGCGGACGCCGGGATCCTGACACGCGAGCTGATCTACACCCACCGGCGGGGCCAGGAGATCATGCGCAGGCCCTGCGGGCGGCACGCGGGGTTCGACTATCCGCAGATCAGCCTGCATCGCGGCCGGCTCCAGGGCGTGCTGCTGCGGGCGGTGCGCGAGCGGCTCGGCCCGGACGCGGTGCGGACCGGGCACCGGCTCGTCGGATTCGAGCAGGACGCGGACCGCGTCCGCGCCCACTTCACAGACCGCCACGCCGACCCCACGGATCGCAGCGCCGACTCCACCGGCCGCCGCGCCGACTCCGCGGGACGCGGGGACGAGCCGCGCGCCTCGGCGGAGGGCGATGTGCTGGTGGCCGCCGACGGGATCCACTCGACGGTCCGGTCGATCCTCTTTCCGGACGAGGGGCCGCCCCGCTGGAACGGCGTGATGATGTGGCGTGGAGCGACCGACTGGCCCGAGTACGGCACCGGCGCCTCGCAGATGATCGCCGGCGGGACGGAGGCCAAGCTCGTCCTCTACCCGATCGCGCCGGGAGAGCGGCCGGGCACGCGGCTCACCAACTGGGCGATCTGCCTGAAGACCGGCGAGCCGGGAGACCCGCCGCCGCAGCGCCAGGACTGGTCTCGCCGCGTCGACGCGTCCGACCTCGACTCGCGGGTCGCCCCTTTCCACACGTCGCTCGTCGACCACGCCGCGCTCGTCAAGGCCACCCGCGACTGCTACGAGCTCCCGATGTGCGACCGCGACCCGCTGCCCCACTGGACGCGAGGACGCGTGACCCTGCTCGGCGACGCGGCCCACCCGATGTACCCCATGGGTTCCAACGGCGCAGGTCAGGCCATCATGGACGCCGTCAGTCTCAGCGAGCACCTGGCCCGGTCCCCCGCCGACCCCGCGGCCGCGCTGCTGGCCTACCAGGACGAGCGCCTGCCGATCACCAGCGAGGTGGTGCTGCGCAACCGGACCGGCGGCCCGGAGAACGTGATCGACGAGGTCGAGCGCCGCGCCCCGGACGGATTCACCCGGCTGGAGGACGTGATCGACCCGGCGACGCTTGAGGCGATCGTCAGCGGCTACGCCCAGGCGTCCGGAGGGTCCAGGGAGCAGGTGAACCGCCCCACCGCCCCGCCCGACGCCACCCCGACCACCGCGCCGGACGCGTCCGAATGACTCAGGCGGGCGCGCCGCCGAACCCGATCTCGTTACCGTCCGGGTCGCGGTAGATCGCCTTGCGGACGCCGTTGGAGTAGGTCACCCGCTCGGCCGGTTCGAGTCCCCGGCCGGCGATGCCCGCGACGCGCGCGTCGAAGTCGCCGACGAAGACCGTGACGACGGCGTGTCCGGCGTGCTCGGGCCGGTGCTCGACGGCAAGCGACCGGTGCTCCGCGAGTTCCCACACGACCTCGGTGTCGCTCGCGACGAACGTCGGCGGGGACCCCAGCAGCCGTTCGTACCAGGCCAAGGCCGCCGGATGGTCGGCCACCGGGATCCCCGCGAACAGATCGACGCTCATTTCGCGATCATACGAACCCGCCGCGAACACGTCCTGCCGCCCGCCGGTGCGTCCACGTCCTGCCGACGGCAGGTGTGGTCACGTCGTGCTGACGGCCGGTGCGGTCAGGCGGGGGCCTCGCTGACGGGACGGCTCCGTCCGCCGACCGGGAACGCGCGTCTGGCCAGTTCGTCGTACGGGTGGCCCGCCGCGTCGGCGTTGCCCCGGGCGGCGAGGCTGCCCGTCCAGGCGCACAGGAACCCGAACGGCACCGACACCAGCGCCGGGACGGTCAGCGGGAACAGGTGCGAGTCGCCCATCACGTCCGGGCCGACCAGCACCAGCCCGACGGACGCCACCAGCCCGCCGATCAGGCCCGCGACGGCGCCGGTCCGGTTGAAGCGCCGCCAGTAGATCGTCAGGACCAGGACCGGCATCGTCGTGCTCGCCGCGACGGCGAACGCCAGGTTCCCGAGGAACGCGATGTTGAGCGTCTTGGCCCACAGCGCGATCAGGATGGCGAGGACGGCGATGCTCGCCCCGGCGAACCGTCCGACCAGGAGTTGCCGCTGGGGCGAGACCTGCCCGCGCTTGAACGCGACGGTGTAGAGGTCGTGGGCGATCGCGCCGGACGTGGCGATCGCCAGGCCCGCGAGCACCGCCAGGATCGTCACCATCACGACCGCCGCGACGATGGAGAAGAGCAGGTTGCCGCCGATGGCCTCGGCGAGGCGGGGCGCGGCGAGGTTGCCGGCCTTGTTGTCGGCGACGATGGCGGCCTTGCCGACCTCGTTGAGGGCCGCGTACCCGAAGATCGGCAGCGCGAGGAAGAACCCGCCGAAGATCCACATCGCGACCTGGGCGGAGTCGCGGGCGGCGCGGCCGTCCCTGACGGTCAGGAACCGCACCATGACGTGCGGCAGCCCCATCATGCCGAGCACCATGCCCATCGTCAGCGACACCGTGTCGAGCGACGCGGTGAGGCCGCCCTGGTGCGGCGCGATCACGCCGTCGCCGAAGCGGTCGGCCGCGTCCCGCATCGGCCCGATCGGGTTGCCGCCGTAGTCGGCCGTCACGAGCACCAGCAGGGCCAGCGCCGTGACGATCAGCACGGCGGCCTTGAAGACCTGGATGTACGTGGTCCCGACCATCCCGCCGAGGATGGTGTAGACGGTCATCAGCGCGCCGATGACGATCACCGCGACCGGGAAGTCCACGCCGAGCAGGAGCTGGGCGAGCAGCCCCGCCCCGACGAACTGGATCACCATGTAGATGACGCTGATCGCCAGGCTCGCCACCGCCATCGAGGCGCGCAGGCCGCGGCCGTCGAAGCGGGCCGCGACGGCGTCGGCGAGGGTGTACCGGCCGAGGTTGCGCAGCGGCTCGGCGATCACGAGCAGCATCAGCAGGTAGGCGGCGGGGACGCCGACGGCGAGGTAGAAGCCGTCGAAGCCGGTCAGCGCCACCGCGCCGGTGATGCCGAGGAAGGACGCGGCGGAGAGCTGGTCGCCGGCGAGGGCGAGCCCGTTCTGCCAGCCGCCGATCCGTCCGCCGGCGACGTAGTGCTCCTCGGTGCTCTTGTTCCGCCGGGACGCGTAGGTCGTCAGGGCCAGCGTCACCGCGATCAGCGCGGCGACGACGGAGACCGCCGTGCCGTTCACCGCGGTCCCCCGTCCTCGATGCGGGACGTCCACCTGCGGTAGGCGACCGCGGCGAGCAGGGGCAGCAGGATCACGGCGAGACCGGCGGCGTAACCGGCTCCTATCCCGTCCGCGACGCCGTCGAGGGCGCCGGTGAACGAGGTGAGGATCGGGAACGCCATGAAAATGACGAAGGTGGTGGCCGCGGCGCCGAGCACGACCCTCTTGTGCCGTTGGATCATGGCGTCGTGGCGGGCGAGGTCGGGTCCGCTCGGCGGGGGTTCGGGGGTACGGGGCATCCGGAAGCGCCTCCTCGATAAGCGCGCCTTGCTGAGAGCTCCGTATATAAGAACATATACGAAGTCGTAGAGGAACCCCTTTGGTCGCGGTGTGTGCGGCAGACATTACACAGCGGCGGCATCGGAACGTGTCTGAGCTGCTACAACTCCGTCCATCCCGCGCCGTGCCCCCCGCGATGTTTCGCCCCGTGCACGGGGGCAGGACTGACCGCGAAAGCGCCGGGTCCCAGCGAGCGCGGACGGGGCCGCGCCGGCCCGGGCGCACGGGGGGGCAGTGCGATGAGGGTGATGCTCAGGGCGCGTCTGGACATCGGGATCGCGAACGAAGCACTGACCAGCGGGAGGCTGCCGGAGGTCATGGAGTCGCTGATGGCGCAGCTCAAGCCCGAGGCCGCCTATTTCGGCCCCAGCGAAGGCGAGCGCTCCTGCACCCTGGTCTTCGACATGCAGGACAGCTCGATGCTGCCGACCATCGCTGAGCCGCTCTTCCAGGAGCTGGGCGCGAAGATCGAGATCCAGCCGGTGATGAACGCGGACGACATGCGGAAGGGCCTCGCCGCCTGGCAGCGGCAAGGCTGACCGGGTCCCGGGCGCGGTCCGCGCGTCGTCCGCGGTTCAGGCGGTGATGATGGCGGGCAGCCGAGTCTGGAAGTCCAGGACGCCGACCCACGTGGGGCGCAGGGCGATGCGGGCCATGCGCGTCTCGGGGTGCTCGCCCGCGGCGACATAGCCCGCGCCGCCTTCCTCGCCCAGGTAGCGGCGGGCCGACTGCGCCTGCTCGGGCACCATCCCGTCCACCTCGGTGATCGACACGCGGCCGCGCAGGAGCAGGACCTCCGGAGGCTGCGGCTCGGTGTCGATCGTGACGGCGACGTCCGGACGTTCGCGCAGCGCCCTCAGGCGGCGCGCCGGACTCAGCATGCCCAGCGGCGGGCAGTGGACGTACGTCGCCATCACCAGTTCGTCGCCCGTCCAGGTGAACCAGGACGCCATCACGCGCGGCGTCCCGTCGACCGCGGTGTAGGCGAGGCGCGCCGGGATGGTCGAGTGCAGCAGGCGCTGCGCGATGTCGGTCTGGAGCAGGCGCACGTCACCCTGCGGAAAGTCCATGAGCATCTCCTTAACTCGGTGCGAAGGGGATGACTCGCGTGCCGGCGCGAATTCATCGCCGAATCGTCGCCGGGTCGCCGGTGATGCTCCCGGAAAGTCGTTTGCCCAGCTGAACGCCGCTGCGCGAAGGTGCAGGAATGCGTATCGGCGTGGTGGGACTGAAGATGGGGCTGTACCTGGCGACCTGGTGCCGCCGCCTCGGCATGGACGTCGTCGCGGCCTGCGACCGCGACCCCGCGCGCCACGACGAGGCCAGCACCGAACTGCCCGGCGCCATCCTGACCACAGAATGGCGCGACCTGCTGGATCATCGCCTGGACGGGGTCGTCCTGGCCAACGACTTCGACGAGCACGCCCCGCTCGCGATCGCGTTCCTGGAACGCGGCGTCCACGTGCTGTCCGAGACGGCCGCCTGCAAGGACGAACAGGAGGGGCGACGGCTGATCGCGGCCGTGGAACGGTCCTCCGCGACCTACTCCTTCGCCGAGAACTACGCCTTCCACCCCCATGTGCGCCTGATACGCCAGGCCGCCGACGACGGCGAACTGGGCGGGATCACCCTGGTCGAGGCCGACTACCTGCACGGAATGTCGCCCGGCGCCATCGACGCGCTGATCGGCGACCCCGCGCACTGGCGCGGACGCATCCCGGCGACCGCCTACTGCACGCACACGATCTCGCCCGTGCTGGCACTGACCGGCGCGTGGCCCGTGGAGGTGTCGGCCCACCTCGTGGACGAGACCGACCGGCGAACGGCGGCCGTCCTGGTGGTCAGGCTGTCCAGCGGGGCGCTCGCCATCACGCGCCACGGATTCCTCCAGGGGGAGCCCGGCAGCCATTGGAGCTGGGTGTCGGCGCGCGGGACGCGGGCCCTGGCGGAGTCGGTCCGGGGACCGGCGGAACGGTCCTGGTCCGTCCGGGTCAGGGCGGAGGGCTGGACCAGGACGGACGGCACGCCCCACGAAGAGGAGCGCACGCCGCCCCCGCTCTCCCTCCACGGGGAGACGGTCGAGCCCGGCGCCGAGGGCACAGTGCTGGTGCTCCGAGGTTTCCGGGCGACGGTGGAGCGGGGCGAGCCGCCGCTGATCCCCGTCCGCCCGGCGGTGGCGGCGTCGCTGGTCGGAGTGGCCGGAGCCGAATCGCTCAGCCTCGGCTCACGCCCCGTCCCGGTACCCGACGTCCGCACCCCGTAGCCACCCAGACCGGCCGCCCGCACTAGGCGGTCGGGTCAGGCGTTCGCGACGGCGTTGAGGCGTTCTTCGCGGAGGCGGCCGGCCCAGGAGTCGTCCAGGGGCTGGAGGTCGTGGCCGACCGCCCAGCGCAGGAGCAGGTCGGCGAGGCCCGGGTTCCGGACGAGCGCCGGACCGTGCATGTAGGTGCCGAGGACGCGCCCGCTGTACGCCCCCTCGAAGCCGTCCCCGTTGCCGATGCCGTGCACGACCTTCGCGAACGGCCGGGCGTTCTGGCCGAGATGCGTGACGCCCTGGTGGTTCTCGAAGCCGGTGATGCGCGGCACGTTCAGCTCGCCCGCGACATCGCCGACGATCTCGCCGACCGCGCGCTGCTCGCCGCGTCCCGAGCGGATGTCGAGGATGCCGAGGCCCGCGACGGGCTGGCCCTCCTCGCCGCCGAACTCGTGGCCGAGGAGCTGGTACCCGGCGCAGACGGCGAACACGACCGCGCCCGACTGGACTGCCCGCGCGAGGCCGCCGTCGCCCGCGAGGCGCTGCGCCGCGAGGATCTGCGGACGGTCCTCGCCGCCGCCGAGGAGGTAGATGTCGCCGTCGGCGGGGACGGGCTCGTCCGAGCGGAGGTTGACCGTCTGCGTCGGGATGCCGCGCAGGGCCGCGCGGCGCTCCAGGACGATCGTGTTCCCCTGGTCGCCGTACGTGCTGAGCAGGTCGGGGTAGATCCAGACGATCTTGATGCGGTCAGACGACACGGCCGTACCTCGTTCGGATGGACTGGAAGGCGGTGTAGTTGGCGATCACGTCGAGATGCCCCTGCGGGACGGCCATGACCGCCTGGTCGATGTCGTCCACGACGGTGAACGAGACCTCGGCGGCCTCCAGCCGGGCGGCGAGGTCGATGCGGCGCTCGCCGGTGACCCAGACGGGACGTCCCCGCAGGATGCGGTAGTCGACGTCCCAGAGCCAGGACGTGTCGCGCCCGTCCGGGCCCTGCGCGTTGATCGACAGCGCGACCGGGCCGGGCGCGGGCTGCAGGACGTCGAACGCCTCCAGCCAGCCGGCCGGGTTCTTCGACAGCAGCAGCCGGATCGAGCGGCCCTCGTGCTCGACCGTGGTGTAGCGGCCCGCGACCGACGTGACCTGCGACAGCAGCGGCAGCGCCTGCTCGGGCGGGACGCCGAACTGCGCGACGACCGCGAGCGCGATCAGGGCGTTGGAGCGGTTCGCGCGGCCGGGCAGGGACAGGCCGGTGAGGCCGAACGTCCGGCCGTCCGGCGCGGTGACGAGCTCGCCCTGCAACGTCCAGTCGGGGCGGGGACGGCGGAAGTGGCACTGGCGGCAGGCCCAGTCGCTGTCCTCGTCGGTGTCCTGCCGGTCGAGGGGGCCGCCGCATTCGGGACAGCACCAGGAGTCCTCACGCCAGTGCTGGCCGGCGGCGACCCACGTGACGCTCTTCGCGGTGGACGCGCCCCACGTGACGAGCGGGTCGTCGCAGTTCGCGATGACGTGGCTCTGCGGGGACGCCTCGAGCGCGCGGCGCCATTTGCCGGCGAGCAGCCAGATCTCGGCGGCACGGTCCATCTGGTCGCGGCTGAGGTTCATCAGCGCGACGATGTTCGCGCCCGTCTCCCGCAGGACCATCGGGACGTACTTCTCGTCGCACTCCAGCACGCCGTAGCGGGCCGTCGGCGCGGACGCGAGCGCGGACACGTGGCCGGTCGGCATGTTCGCGCCGAACGCGTTGGTGGCGACCTCCCCGAGCGGCGTCATCGCCGAGGTGATCAGCCGGGTCGTCGTCGTCTTGCCGTTGGTGGCGCTGACGAGGACGAGCTTGCGGTCCTTGGCGAGCCTGGTGAGCAGCTCCGGGTCAAGGCGGAGACCGACCTTCCCGCCGATCACCGAGCCGTCCCCGCGGCCCGCCATTCGGGACATCTTGGCGGCCGTACGACCGAGCGCGACGGCCAGCTGCGAACGCAGCGGAAGATCGCTCATGGACTCCGTCTTCTCTGGATACGCCGGAAAACCGCTCCGAGCCTAGCCGCTGCGTACCGCTCAGGGCTCGCCGGACGGGGTTCCGGGACTCCCGGATCGCGGCCCGGCATCATGTGACCATCATCACAGGGCGGCCGGGTAAACCAACTCGGACAATCTTGACCAGTACCGACATGTCGTGATTCGGTGCGTCCTCCGACGGCGGTGTGCCAGATTCCCAACCACGCGTCCGAGAACGGCGTCACCCACTACTTTTGTCGGGAGCCCTGCTGGTTCGCGGGGAGGCGTCGCCCGCCGGGACGGCGGGTCCGATCGCAAGCGTGGGCAAAGCGGCTATAAGGCGAGGTCTGAGCGATGCAGTGTCCGACGTGCGGTAATGACACGCCCGGGACGCTCGGCAAGTGTTCGCACTGTGAGGCGCCGATCGACGTGTACTCCGTCGGTCCCGTCGCCAGCGGAGGCCCGCCCCCGCACACCCCCCACACCGGACCGATGGTCCCGCTGTCCGCACCACCCGCGGCTCCCCCGGCTTCCCCCGCCGCCGGGACGGCCGACGTGTTCGGGGAACGGACGATGATGGTGCCGCCGCCGACGCCGTCCTGGGCCCCGAGCGAACAGCCTCCCGTGACGCCGGACCTGGCCATGCCGCCGCAGGCACCGCCCTCGCCGCTGTCATCGCAGGCACCGCCGTCGCAGGCATCGCCGTCGCCGCTGTCATCGCAGGCACCGCCGGTGCCGCTGTCGGAGCCGATGCGGCAGTCGCCGTCGCAGACGGCGCCCGAACCCCCGGCGGCCGCGCAGCCTCCGCTCCAGCTCTCGGTCGAGCCGCCAGCGCCACCCGCGCAGCAGCCGCCCGCGCAGCATGGGTCGACGCCGCTGCCGCCCGTCGACCCCGAGGACACCGCGGCCTGGACGTTCAACCCCGACGAGGACGACGACCCGTCCGGCGGGTTCAGCGCACCCGCGCCGCCCATGTGGTCGGGTGCGCAGCCCGCGCTGCCCGCGGCAGGTCCGGCTGACCCCGCGCCCAGCGCGTTCGGGCTGGAGCCGCTGCCCGAGCGCACGGAGTCGATCGTCCCCGACTCGTGGTTCGCGCAGCCGCGCAAGCCCGACGCCGCGGATGCGGACGCGACCCAGGTCGTCGGCGGCCAGCAGCCCGCGACGCCGCCCACCATGATGGACGCCGACGCGACGCAGTACGCGCCCGGCCCGGGCCCGATGAATCCCGGCATGCCCGGCGCGCAGCCAACACCGATGGGCTTCGGCGCCAACCCCGACCAGACGCGGATGGACCCCGGCCTCCCCATGGGCCCACCTCCCATGGGCACGCCCCCCATGGGCCAGGTCGGCATGGGTCAAGGCGGCATGCCCATGGGGCCGATGGCGCAGCCCGGACCGGCCGGGCCGGGCGACCCCGCGTACGGCGGCTACCAGCCGGGGCACGGGGACGGGCGTCCGGGCGGCGGCGGGCCGAGCAAGCCGCTCATCGCCGCCGTCGCGGCGCTGGTCACGATCGCGGTCGGGTCCATCGTGTTCGTGGCGTGGCCGTCCGGGGACGATCCGTCCGCGAACACCGGGCCCGACCCGTCGCCGTCCAACAAGCAGGTCGCGGAGAAGAACCCGATCCCGGCGGCGACGAAGGAGCAGGCCGCGGCGATGAACGCGGTGCTAAACGACAGCGTCGGCACGCGGCGCGTGCTCGCCGGGGCGCTCGGCAGGGCCGGGAAGTGCAAGACGCTGCCGCAGGCCATCCAGGGATTCCAGACGGTCGCGCAGCAGCGCCAGAACCAGCTGAACCGCACCAGAGACCTCCAGGTCGACAAGCTGGCGAAAGGCGAGCAGCTCCGCAGCTCGCTGACGCAGGCGCTGACGGCGTCGCTGCAGGTCGACCAAGTCCTGCTGCGGTGGGCGCAGCAGAACCAGAGCGGCTGCCGCGGCAAGCCCCGTCCGAGCGCCGCGCAGGTGCCCGGACGCGCGGCCATCGAGAGGCGGGCGACGTCGGCGAAGAAGCGGTTCGTCGTCCTGTGGAATCCGGTCGCCCAGAAGACCGGCCAGCCGCAGCGGAGCTGGCGGAGGGTGTGACGGCCGGTCACGACCGGGTTGCGACCTTCGTACGGACGGTTCCCGCCCGGTGACGGCGCCAGTATCTTGGCAGCGTCTGAACCTGACCGGGTAGGGGGCCCTCTCATGCGGTGTCCGGGCTGCGGAAGCGATACCACGCCGGCGTTGCCCCGATGCACGCGCTGCAACGCGCCGCTCGACGGCTCGCCTCCCGGCGGCACGCCCCTCGACGCCGCCGCGCCTCCGAGCGATGACACGACATCCCCCGACGCACCGCCGGGCGGTGACGCGACGTCCCCCGACGCACCGTCGACGCCTCCGTGGACGGCGGCGCCGCAGGGCCCCGTCCTGTGGGAGACGACTCCCGAGCCACCACGACCCGACGACTACACGACCCCGGCGTCCCCGCCCGGCTACACCTCTCCGGCGCCATCGCCCGGCTACACCGTCCCGGCGCCGCCGTCCGACTACACGACGCCGATGCCGCCGGGGGGCGAGGAGACGACGCAGCTCTCGCCCGAGCCATGGTCCGAGCCCGCGATCTGGCAGCCGCCCGCGCCGCCGAAGAAGAGCAGGGTCCCGTACTTCCTGGCCGCGGCGGGCGTCGTCCTTCTGCTCGGGCTGGCGCTCGGGATCGTGTTCTGGCCGAGCGGGTCGGGCAAGTCCGCCGATCCCCGAGGCGGCGGGCCGTCCGCGCAGCAGAGCCAGGACGTCGTCCCGGAGAGCGAGGCGTCGGGCGGCGACCTCGACGCGCAGGCCAAGGCGGTCGACGCGCTGCTGGCCGAGATGGGCACGACACGGTCCGACCTCGGCACGGTGGTGGTCGGCGGCTGCGAGCGGAGCGGCCTGCAACGCGTCCTGGACGCCCGCCGCTCGCAGTTGGAGAAGGCCCGCGCCCTGGACGTGACCGCGCTGGAGAACGGCACCCAGATGAAGGACGCGCTCGTCCGCGCGCTTGAGGCGTCCTCCGAGTCGAACCAGCGCTACCTCGACGGCGCGCCGGGCTGCCCGTCCGACGGCGAGGTCGTGGACGTCAACCAGCGGGCCAGCGACGCCAAGAGCGAGTTCATCGGTTACTGGACGCCGATCGCCCAGCAAGCCGGGCTCCCCGCCCGCACCGCCAACGACATCTGAAACGCGGCACCACCCGACCCGAAACGCGGCGTCACTCGCCGTCTGCGGGCTGGGTGAGGAAGGGCAGCCCGGTGGACGGGTCCTCGAACGGGGCGACGAAGCGGTCGAACCAGCTCAGGACGGGTTCCAGCCATTCGGTGACGCGCATCGTCCCGGCGACGAGCTCGATCTGCTCGTCCTCGTCGACGCCGATCGCGACGACGGACAGGTCCTGGTAGAAGCCCGCCTGGTCATCGTCGCCGTACAGCGCGGTGAGGGCGATGGGACGGTTGCGTTCGAGCTCCATCGACAGCGGGTGGCGGCGCAGCGCGCGGAGGCGGTGGCCGAGCTTCGGGTCCGGCGGCTGCTTCAGGCCGGGCAGCTGGTAGTCGAGCGGCGGGGCGGGGGCGTGCTTGTCGGGGGCGGCGCCGCCGTACGGGAAGAGGCGGTCGAGCTCGTGCAGCCATCTGACCTGCGGGACGACCCAGTTCGGGCCGGGCGCCGTGCCGGCCGCGCCGCCGCCGAGGAGCTGCCCGGCGACCTTCGCGACGGCGGCGGTCAGCTCGGACGGCGGGTACGCGGTCCGCAGCGCCCGCGACCGCCGCGACACCGCACCCTCCAGGACGGTCGCGAGCGCGCACTCACGCAGCCGTGGAACCAGCCGCGACCACGCGCGTCCCAGCTCAAGCGGAACGGACGGCATCGGGCGGTTCACCACATGCGCGAGCACGAGCGTGTCCGCCCACAGCCGCAGCCACGCCCAGTCGGGATGCCCGGCGACGAGGTCGGCCTCGCGGAGTTCGTACAGCGTGCAGGCCCGTCCTGAGCGGCATTCGCAGCCGCAGGCGGCGGAGCGGCGGCCGTCCACGGGCGGCGGCGGGCCCGGCAGCTCCGCCTCGCGGCCCTCGCCGAGCGGGACGCGGACCCGCAGCGGACGGTCCATCCCGTCCGCGAACACGGCGGCGACGCCGGGGCGCAGCGACACGACCTCGCGGGACTGGTCGTCGTCCAGGTTCATCGCCGCGCCGACCTGGTGCCGGTCGTCGAACGCGGGCAGCCGGTGCACGACCTTCAGCGCCGTGTTCTTGATGACGTCCGGGACGAGCTTGGTCGGGATCTGCTCGGCGACGATGATGCCCTCGCCGTACGCGCGGATCTCGGCGAGCATCCCGGCGAACAGCTCGACGGCGTGCGAGCTGGTGCGTTCCGGGCCGCGGTTGCGGAGCAGCCGGTGCGCCTCCTCGATCACGATGACGTGCCGCAGCGCCGGGCCGCCCGCCCGTTTCGGGGTGCGCGGAGGGGCGTCCTCCCACGAGGAGTCCGCGCGGTCGCGTCCCCGCTCCCGCATGCGCAGATGTTCAACGATCCGGATGATGAGCGTCCCCATGAGGAACGCCTTGTCCTCGTCGTTGGCGACGTCCTCGATGGCGAGGACGATGTTGTCGCGGAGCATCCCGCCGATGTCGGCCGGGTGGCCGCCCTCGAAGAACCGTCCCGCCGAGCCGATGCGCAGCGAACGCAGCCGCACGTCGACGAAGCCCTGCACGTCGGCCATCAGCTCGCGCCCGTAACCGACGTCCGAGATGACCTGGAGCGCCGCGTTCTGCAGCTGCTCCAGCGTCGGGACGGCCGGTTCGATCAGCGACCCTGGCACGCCCCCGCCCGTCACCACGTCCCACCCGTTGTTCTCGTACACGCGCTGCAGCGCCTGCGCCATGATCTGCGGGAACGGCTCCTCGGCGTCGAACGCGGCCTGGAACAGCGCGCGGACCATGTCGATGTGCGCCTGCACCGGGTAGCCGGGCTCGGGCGCGAGCGGGTTCACCGACAGCGGCACCGACCCCGGATCGGACGGGTTCACGACCGTGACCGGTCCGCCGAGGTCCTCGATGCGTCCCGCCATCGCCGCGTACTCCGACTTCGCGGGCTCGATCGCCAGCCACGGGATGCCCGCGCGGGTCAGCTGCTCCAGCAGATGCCGGACGGTCTGCGACTTGCCCGCGCCCGTGGCGCCCGTCACGAAGACGTGCCGGTTGATCGTCGAGCGCGGCACGGTGAGCCGTCCGACCTGCCGGTCCTGGCCGTCCAGGATCGCGCCGAGCTCGATCTGCGCCTCCTCCGGCGCGGACGGCAGCCCGTCGGTCTCGGACGTGACGTCGAAGTACCCGGCGTCCAGCACTCGCAGCCCGGGGACCTCGCGGCGCGGCAGACCGGCCAGCGCGGCGAGCGTGCCGGCGGTCGCGACGAACGGGAACCGCTCGTCCGGCTCGACGACCGAACGCGCCGGAGCGGCCTCCGCGCCGGGCCGCAGCGAACCGGCGAACGACCCGCCGCCCTGCCCCGACCGCAGCCGGTAGGGGTGGTGCCCGAGCTCCATCGACCCGACGAGCACCGGCGCGATCTGCCCCAGTTCCGCCTGCGTCGCGGCCCCGGCGACGACCCTGACCTGCCACAGCCCCGCTTCGCGGAACGCGTCCAGCTCCGCGAGCCGCTGATCGGCGCGCGCGACGGCCAGCCTGGCCTGCTCGTCCTCGCCGCGGCGCAGCATCCGCAGTTCGTGATGCAACTCCCGCATCTCGGTGTCGATCAGCCGCTCGTCGCACGGGTCGGCGACCACGAACCAGCCGAACGGCCGCTCCATCAGCGTGACGAGCGTCGCCTCGAACAGCCCGGGGCCGGCGTCGGCCCGTCCGACCTGCGGGGCCAGCCTGCCGGGACAGCGCGTCCACGCCATCCGCTCGGCCTGCCGCAGCCATCCGTCGCCGATCGGCACTCCCCGCGCGCCGCTCGGGAACAGCAGCCCGTCTCCCACCCCACTGATCGGGCCCGCGTTGGTGATCAGCTCAAGCGGCGCCCCGCCGCCCGCCGACAACCACCCGACGACGAACGGCCGCCCCAGCCGCGCCGCCGACAACGCCGCGGGCAGCACGCTGACGAAGTCCCACTCGGCGGACGCCTCCCGCTGCGGCACCGGAATGGCCTGAATCCGGTACCACGGCCCCGGCAGGACGAACT
Organism: Actinomadura sp. 9N215; assembly: GCF_044326345.1. NCBI lineage: Bacteria > Bacillati > Actinomycetota > Actinomycetes > Streptosporangiales > Thermomonosporaceae > Actinomadura > Actinomadura sp. 9N215. The sequence goes on from NZ_JBIRBA010000007.1 coordinate 179,234, forward strand.
CGTCCCCCGCCTCCGCGGCGCCCCGCATCCGCAGCGGCGGGGACCCCGGCGGCGCGCCCGGCCCCCTTCGGTAGGGCGGCGTTCCAGGAGGCGGCGAACCAGCGGACGGCGTCACCCCAGCATCCTTTCCCCTCCCCCGCCCTCGCGCCAATGCGCATTCAGGAAGAGGACGGAGGGTCGGCCTTGTGGCGGCCGTTGGGCTTCAGGGGCGGGACGATCCGGACGGGACGCGGGGCCGCGGCGCCGCGCGGAAGGGCGTGGCGGGCGCGGGACGGCTGGAGGAGGCGCGGCGTGGGGACGTCCCGCGTCGCCGGCGTCGGCGCCGGCTCGGGGACCGGGGCGGGAGCCGGGGACGGGGCCGCGGCCTCGGCGGGAGCGGCGTCGTCGACCCGGGCGTGGGTCTCCTGTTCGCGGAGGTATTCCTCGAACTCCATCGAGTGGGCGGTCGGCAGGGTGATGATGCCGGGGTTGGCGTCGACGAGGAGGATGCGGCGGCCCGTCGTGCCCGAATGGGTGAAGACCATCGCGGTCGGGGGGAGTTCCTGGAGCTGGGGCGGCTCGACCATCAGCTCGCGGAAGCGCTGTTTGCCGTTGGTGTCGCGGTCGTCGCGGCCGGCGACGGTGCGGCCCCAGGCCGTCGCGGAGCTGATGCCCTCGACGAGGGCCGAGTCGTCGGCGGCGGGGGCGGGCAGCGGCGACCAGACCGGGTCGGTGAGGCCGTCGCCGCTCGGGCGGGCGAACGCGACCGTGCTGGCGTAGGTCTCGCCCGCGACGTCGAACAGCGTCTCGCCCGCCGAATCGGTGATCTCGGCGACGAGGAGCGGCTGACCGGCGCCGATGTGCTCGGCGGCGACGCGGGCGTCCTCCGGGTTGCCCAGCCGCATGAAGCCGACGGCGGCGTGGCCGCGGCGTCCGAGCCGCTCCCGGACGTGGCCCGGGATCGACCGGTACAGCAGGACGAGCCCCGTCCCGGTGGCCTCGCAGGCGTCGATGAGGCGGTCCAGGACGTCGCCGCGCAGCTTCTCGGCGCCGCAGAGGAACAGCGTGTGGTCCCAGCGGCCGCCGGGCGGGGCCTCCCTGATCCGGTGGGTGAGCGCGGTCGTGACGTACGTCCCGAGGATCCGGTTGGTCAGGACGCCCGCGCGCCTGTCCATCGAGACCACGTGCAGGCGGGACGGCGGCAGCCGCACGGGTTCGGTGGCGAGCTTCTCCAGCTTGCGCAGCTGCGCCTCCAGGGCCCAGGCGCGGCGGACGACGATCCGGTCGGTGGCGTCGCGGCCGAACAGCGTCGCGATCCGCTCCAGCTGATCGTCGGTGAGCAGGCCCTTGCGCAGGTCGTCACGGGGGTCGCCGACCTGGGCCAGGACGCGCAGCGCCGCCGTGATCCGCGGGATGGTCGCGTCCGGGCCGAGGACGTCGATGATGCGTTCCAGGATCGAGTTGTCGAACGACAGGTCGCGGGTGCCGCCCTCCTCCTCGCCCGCGCCGACGACCAGCGACAGCACGTCGGCGAGCGCTTCGGGGTTCAGGCCGCGGGTGACGTCCAGGCGCGGCAGGTCGCTGGGGAGCACCCAGACGAGGGGGTCGTCGCCGCGGTCGGCGGCCAGCCGCAGCAGGTCGTGCGCGACCGCGCCCTCGGACAGGTCGATGACGGTGAGCCGGGCCCCGACCGCCAGCCGGGCCGCGCCCATCGTCGTGACGGCCGCGGACCATCCGGCGAGCGTGCCGCCGACGACGTCCACCCTGTCGACGCCGGGCGGGACGGCGACCGGATACCACTCGCGCTGCCCCTCGTAGGCGGACCTGCGGCGCTCCCAGTCCGACCTGGCCTTCGCGTACGCCTTCTCGGCCGCGTCGAGTTCGCGTTCACGGACGGCCCGCTCGCGCTCCTCCACGTCCCGCTCGCGCGCGATCCGCTCCCGGACGGTCCGTTCGTCCCGCCACAGCGCGCCGCCGGTGATGCCCAGGATGATCGTGAAGGCCAGCAGCGCGACAGCGGCGAACGTCCACGGGATCACGCCGACGGCGCCGCACAGCAGGAACAGGACGACGAAGACGAGCGTCCCGCCGAACGCGATCCGCAGCGGGCTCGCCGCCATGTGCTCGCCAGGACGCCGCGCCGGAGCCGGGACAGGCGTCCGTCCGGGCTGCTCAGGACGCCCGGGAGGCGGCCCCGGGTCGGGGTGCACCTGCGCGTAGCGCCAGCCCACATAGACGCGGTCGGGCTGTGTGAGTCGCGCCATCGCGGACTCGCTCGCCATCTCCGTCACGTCGAGAGACCCCTGGAGTCGCGGGAATGAGTGGAACGCCTGGGGGTGGCCGGGTTGATTTCCTACGTCGGTCTACACAGCACAGGGTAAAGAGCTTGCCGCGTCCCCGCGTCTCATTCAATGGAACAGGCCCCCAGATGCCCGACTCCCTCCGCCAATTCGGTCACCACGCCAACCTGCGGGAAAGATCGGACAACCCTCGCCGACCCTATGTCCACATCCGGCCATATTCTGCTCAGGCCTTGCCGGTGCGCAGGTCCGCGTGCCGCGCCTGCCGGTCCTGCCGCCACAGCCGGCCCGCCTCCGCCGGGTCCCCGTCGAAGACCACCCGGCCCTGCCGGAGCGTCACACCGCGGTCGCACAGCCGGGTGAGCATCGGGATGTCATGCGCGACGATCACCATCGTGCGCCCCTCCCCGCGCAGTTCCCGGATGCGGCGCAGGCATTTCTCCCGGAACGGCGGATCGCCGACGGCCAGCACCTCGTCGACGAGGAAGACGTCCGGCTCGGTGTGCGCGGCGATGGAGAACGCCAGGCGCATGAACATGCCGGACGAGTAGAACCGCACCTGGTTGTCCAGGAACCGCTCCACCCCGGAGAACTCGACGATCGCGTCGAACTTCCGCGTGATCTCCGCCTCCGACATGCCGAGGATCGCCGCGTTCAGGTACACGTTCTCGCGTCCCGTGAGGTCGGGATGCAGTCCGGCGCCGACGTCGATCAGCCCGGCGATCCGGCCGCGCACCGCCACCGAGCCGGAGTCCGGGCGCATGACCCCGGAGATCAGCTTGAGCAGGGTGCTCTTGCCGGAGCCGTTCAGGCCCATCAGCGCGACCGTCTCGCCCCGCCGGATCGTCAGGGTCACGTCCTCCAGCGCGTTGAACCTCTCCGACAGCGGCTGCCCGCGCAGCGCGCGGATCGTCATCTCCCTGATGGAGCGGGCGTGCCGGAGGGTGAACCGCTTGCTCACCGAGTCGATCACGATGGATTCGGGGGCGTGGGCGGCGGGCCGGGCGTTGGGCTCCGGGGTCAGGGCGGCGGGTTCGGGGGGCCGGGAGTCGGTCACGTCCTACAGCTCCTGGGCGAATCGCTGCTGGGCGCGGGCGAAGACCGCGCTCCCCACCGCGAACACCAGCCCCGCCAGGGCGAGCGAGATCGCGGCGCGCGCGTACAGGTGCGGGGGGAACGCGAAGTCGCCGCCCGTCCCCGGGTACCAGAAGGCGCGCTGGAACAGGCTGACCGCCGACACCAGCGGGTTCGCCAGGTACGCCTCCAGCACCCAGCCCGGCGCCTCGTCGCGGACGTGCGTCCACGGGTAGATCATCGGCACCGACCAGGTGATGACGACGATCATGATGTCCACGACCTGCTCCAGGTCGCGGAAGAACACGTTCACCGCGGCGCACAGCAGCCCGAGCCCGAGCCCGAGGACGGCGACGACCGCGAACCCGAACACGGCCGCGGCCAGGGCGGCGGGCGACGGACGCCAGCCGTACGCCAGCGCGCCCGCCAGCACGATCCCGAACCCCGGCAGGAAATGCACCAGCGACACCAGCAGCGACGCGGCCGGGAACAGCTCGCGCGGCAGGAACACCTTCTTGATCAGCGCGGCGTTGCCGGTGACCGAGCGGGTGCACGCGTGGACGGTCTCGGTGAACAAGTTCACCAGCACCATCCCGGAGAACAAGTAGATCGGGAAATGCTCGACGTGGCGGTCCATCCCCAGGAAGACGCCGACCACGAAGTAGTAGACGGAAAAGTGCACGGCCGGACGCACGTACGACCAGCCGAGGCCGAGCAGCGACCCCTTGTAGCGGGCCTTCAGCTCCCGGCGCACCAGCCGCCGCAGCAGGTAGCGATCCTTGACGACATGCCGCAGTCCGCCGCCCTCGCCCGGCGCGACGAGCGGGGGAAGGACGTCCCCGCCGCTCGCCAGGGCCGGGGTGCCGCCTGTGCGTCCGCTCACTCGCGGCTCGTCCGTCCGCTCATTCGCCGGGTCCTCGTCCGGTCGCCGAGCCGGCGGCGTCGAACGTCTCGCGCCATGCCTCCGGGGAGGCCAGCTCCGCCGCGGCGGAGCGGTAGCGCGCGGCGAGGTCGTCCCACTCGCGGGTGAACCTGGCGTGCAGCAGCCCGCTGCGCTTCATGATGGACCGGAAGCGCTTCGGGTCGCGCTGGTACCACGTCACCTTCGTGCCGTCCGCGGACGAGACGAGCGCGCTGTCGAACTTCGACAGCATCCCCCAGTGCCGGTCGATGTGCGGGACGATCGCCTGCGGGTTGCGCAGCGCGTCCTCGTCGACCGGGCCGAGATGGCGGAGGGCGCCGCTCAACGCCGTCTGGATGACCTTCGAACGGCCCTTGGGCGGGGCGGGGTTGCGGCCACGCTTCGGCGGCCTGCCGCGCCGGACGCCGGGGAACGCCTCGATGTCCTCGCCGGCCCGCGCGTCCGGGAACCCGGCCCGCAGCTCGCGGACTTCCCGCGCCTTCGTCACCATCCCGGCGTGCATGTGCCCGGGCCCGGCCAGGACGTCCCGCAGCGCCATGGCGATGAGCTCCGCAGTGGAGTACTGCATGGCCAGCGCGTGCTTCACCGAGATGATGAAGCACTCCTTGAGCAGGTTCCCGCCGCGCTCGTACGGGGAGTGCAGCAGCGCGGTGACCAGCCGGTTGCGCCAGTGGAAGTAGGCCTGCCAGTCGATGCCGTCGTCCTTGTCCTGCCACGGGACGTGCCAGGCCGCCACCCCGGGCAGCGACACGGTCGGGAATCCCGCCTCCTGCGCGCGGACGCCGTACTCCGCGTCGTCCCACTTGATGAACATCGGCATGGACAGCCCGATCTTGCCGATGGTCTCCACCGGGATCAGGCACATCCACCAGCCGTTGTAGTCGGAGTCGACGCGCCGGTGCAGCCACGGGGTGTCCCGCAGCGTGCCGCCCTCCTCGGCGAAGTCGTGCTCCGCGAACGTGTGCGGCGCCGGGCCCCACCACCAGCGGTAACGCTGGATCGTCTCGGCGAAGGCGTGCAGCTGCGACCGGACGAACAGGTTGAACATGTGCCCGCCGACGATGGTGGGCGTCTTCGCGTGGTCGGCGAACGCGACCGCGCGGAGGATGCCCTCGCTCTCGGTGACCACGTCGTCGTCGAGAAGCATCACGTAGTCGCTGCGGCCGGCCTGGACGGTCTCGTCCATCGCCCTGGCGAAGCCGCCGGAGCCGCCGAGGTTGCCCTGGTCGATGACGCGGAGCCGGCCGCCGAGCCCGTCCCGGGCCGCCGCGAAAGCGGGGTGGTCCTCGATGCGGTCGGTGCCCTGGTCGATGACGAGGATCTCGTCGACGACGTCGAGCACCTCGGGCGCCGCGCCGAGCGCGATGAGCTGGTCGACGCAGAACGCCGGACGGTTGAACGTCGTGATGCCGATGCTCGCCGTGCCCTGCCGCACCCGCTCGACCCCGGCGCACCATTCCGCCCGTTCGAGCACGGCGGTGCGTTCGCCCGCGACGACGTCGAACCAGTACCAGCCGCCGTCGAGGAACGGCTTCAGGGGGAGGGTGAACGAACGGCTCACGGCGGACTCGGAGTCGACCGTCACCGACGCGACCCGGTGCGCGTGCCCCTTGGCGCTGGAGCGGTAGACGATGACGGTCCCGTGGCCGCGGAGCCGGATCCGCAGGACGGTCTCCTCCACGTGCGTCCAGCGGCGCCAGTACGCGGCGGGGAAGGCGTTGAAGTACGTCGCGAACGACACGCGGCTGCCGACCGGGACGACGACGGTGCGGCGGCCGACGTCGTCGACGCGGGCGCCCGCCTCGACGAGGCCGGGCGCGGTCTCCACCGCGGTCTCCTCCGCCAGGGCCTCCGCGCCGCGGCCGATCTCGCCCTCCACGTACAGCTTGAGGATGTCGAGGTCGCGGTCAGCGGGGAGTATCACGCGCTGCAGGACGCGCAGGTCGCGTCCGGCGGCGTCCTGCCCCTCGGCTGGGGCCTCGTCGTGGTGACGCTGGTCGGTCACTCGTCCACACCTCCGCTGTTGAGACCACCGTTGAGACCGCTGTCGAGACGCGAACCGTCGGCGAAATGGGGACGCAGCCGGTTGTCGACCATGCTCAGCGCGCTGGCGATGGCCATGTGCATGTCGAGGTACTGGTAGGTGCCGAGCCGCCCGCCGAACAGGACGCCGTCCTCGGCGGCGGCCAGCTTGCGGTAGGCGCGCAGCCGCTCCCGGTCGGCCGGGGTGTTGATCGGGTAGTACGGCTCGTCGCCGCGCGCGGCGAACCGCGAGTACTCCCGCATGATGACGGTCCGGTCGGCGGGATACCGGTCGCGGCGTTCGGGGTGGAAGTGCCGGAACTCGTGGATCCGCGTGTAGGGGACGTCTTCGTCGGCGTAGTTCATCACCGGTGTGCCCTGGAAGTCGCCGGTGTCCTTGACCTCCAGCTCGAAGTCCAGAGTGCGCCAGCCGAGGTCGCCCTCGGCGTGGTCGAAGTAACGGTCGAGCGGGCCGGTGTAGACGACCGGGACGTTGCCGACGGCGTCGTCGCGCAGGTCGAAGAAGTCGGTGCCGAGCCGCACCTCGATGTTCGGATGGTCGGCCATCCGCTCCAGCCAGGGCGTGTACCCGCCGACCGGGAGGCCCTCGTAGGTGTCGCCGAAGTAGCGGTTGTCGAACGTGTACCTGACGGGCAGCCGGGTGATGACCTCGGCGGGCAGGTCACGCGGGTCGGTCTGCCACTGCTTCGCGGTGTAGCCGCGGATGAACGCCTCGTACAGCGGGCGTCCGACCAGCGAGATCGCCTTCTCCTCCAGGTTCGCCGGGTCGGTGACCTCGGCGGCCTGCTCCGCGATCAGCGCACGCGCCTCGTCGGGGCTGAACGCACGGCCGAAGTACTCGCAGATGGTGCCGAGGTTGATCGGCATCGGGTAGATCCGGTCGCGGTACCGGGAGTACACGTGGTGCCGGTAGCCGGTGAAGGCGGTGAAGCGGTTGACGTACTCCCACACCCGCTCGTTGGACGTGTGGAACAGGTGCGCGCCGTAGCGGTGGATCTCGATGCCGGTCTCCGGCTCGTCCTCGCTGTAGGCGTTGCCTCCGATGTGGCCGCGCCGGTCCACGACCAGCACGCGGAGCCCCAGGTCGGCCGCGCATCGTTCGGCGACGGTCAGTCCGAACAGGCCGCTGCCGGCCACGACGAGATCAACATTCATGTCGGGGAGCGCTCATCTCCGGTGCGGGGAGTGTGCGTTGGGCCCCGCCGCGGGGACGCCGGCAGCGGGTTCACGGGTAAGGATTGGAGCTAAGATACCCGCGATCTGACCGGTATCGAGGCAGGAACCCAGGTTCGCGGTGGTCTCCCCCAGTTCCACGAGCGCGGAGCCGCGCTCCCGCCCGCAGGTCTTCCTGCACGTCGGCGCGGCCAAGAGCGGGACGACGTACCTGCAGAACGTCCTGTGGCACAACCGGGACCGGCTGCGCGAGCACGGCGTCCTCTTCCCGGGCGCGGACGCCGCGGCGCACGTCCGGGCAGCCTTCGACCTGCGGCGCACGTTCTTCCCCGGCGCGTCCGACCCGGAGGTCCCGGGCGCGTGGCCGCGCCTGGTGGACGAGATCCGCGGCTGGCCCGGCACGGTGATCGTCTCCCAGGAGCTGTTCGCCCCCGCGTGGCGGAAGACCGTGCGCCGGGCCATGGCCGACCTCGATTTCGCCGACGTTCACGTGCTCTTCACGGCCCGGGACCTCGCCCGGCAGATCCCCGCGCACTGGCAGGAGGACGTCAAGAACCGGTACGACGTCTCCTTCGCCGAGTTCGTGAACCAGCTCAAGCGCCCGAACTGGCTCGACTTCGAGCTCTCGCGGCTGTTCTGGGCGCTGCAGGACCCCGTCTACGTGCTGGAGCGGTGGGCGGAGAACCTGCCGCCCGAGCGGGTGCGGGTCGTGACGCTGCCCCGTCCCGGCGCGCCCCGCGACCTGCTGTGGCGGCGGTTCTGCGCGGCGGCCGGGCTCGTCCCGGACGACTACGACCTCGCCGCCCCGTTCGACAACCCGTCCCTGGGCCTCGCCGAGACCCAGTACCTGCTGCGGCTCAACCGGATGGTCGGCGCCGGAAGACTGGACTGGCACCTCTACAACGAAGAGGTCAAGCTGTTCCTCGCCCAGGAGGTCCTGGCCGCACGGCCGTCGGCGGTGAAGATGACGCTGCCCGCCGAGCACCTGCCGTGGGCGTCCGAACGGGCCGCCGAGACGGTCGAGGGGCTGCGCGCCGCCCGCTACCGCGTCGTCGGCGACCTCGACGAGCTGATCCCCGGGGCCGGTCCGGGAGCGGCGCCCGACCCCGACGAGCCGTGCTGGGCCGACGTCGCGGACGTGGGCATGGAGGCGATCACCGCGCTGCTCACCCGCCTCCGGGACGAGGAGGACCGCGCCGCCCGGATCGTGGAGCCCGAGATCCCGGACGCCGACCTGCTGGACATGCTGGCCTCGCGTGCGGAGGAGCTGCGCGAGCTGACCGGCGCGCTGACGGCGGCGTCCGTGCCGCTCGCGCGCCGGGCCGTCCGCAAGGCGGGCGAGCGCTACCCGGCCGTCCAGCAGTTGCGCGGCGCCTACTGGCGGCTCCACGGCCTCGCCGCCCGATCCGAAACCGCTCGATCCGGAACTGCTCGGCCTGGGGCCGAGCGATCCGACGCCGACACGAAGGGGAGGTGACCGGCGCGATGGGAGACCGGGTGAAGCGCGTCTACCTGCACGTCGGGGCCCCGACCGCCGGGGACGCGCTCCTGCAGGAGGTGCTGTGGAACAACCGGCGCCGCCTCGGCGACAGCGGCGTCCGCTACCCGCTCGCCAGCCGCATGCAGCATTTCGCGGCGGTCATGGACCTGCGGGAGATGAGCTGGGGCGGCCACCGTGACCCCGCCTGGGACGGTGCGTGGGAGGCGCTGGCGCGAGGCGTCCGCGACTGGGACGGGCCCACGGCGGTCATCTCCCAGGGCCTGCTGGGCGGCGCCGACGAGGGGCAGGTGCGGCGCGCCGTGGAGTCCCTGCGGCCCGCCGAGGTGCACGTCGTGTTCGCGACGCGCCATCTCGGGTGGCAGCTCGTCCGCGACTGGCAGGAACAGATCCGGCACAGCCACACCATCACGTTCGAGCGCTTCGTGGACGATCTGGTCGCGCTCGGCATCGACGCGCCGAAGCCGTACGGGGAGATGTTCTGGGGCCTGCACGACCCGGTGCGCGTGCTGGGCGTCTGGGAGTCCGCCGTCCCGCGGGAGCGGCTTCACGTGCTGACGCTGCCGGCGTCCGGCGCGGATCCCGGCGTCCTGTGGTCCCGGTTCTGCGCCGTGACCGGCATCGACGCGGCGGCGTGCGACGTCGGGGACGTCGCGGAGGAGCCGCCGCTGTCGGCCATCGAGGCTGAGGTGTTGCGCCGGCTGAACGGCCGGCTCGGCCCGGCGCTGGGCGGCGACTACGAGCGCATGGTCCGCCACCATCTCGTCGGGCACGGGCTGACCGCGGGCACCGAGGGAACCGGCCGCGTGCCCATGGGCCTGCCCGCCCGGCACGCCGCGTGGGCGGCGGAACGCAGCCGGGAGATCGCCGGCGCGTTGCGCGCGTCCGGGTACGGGGTGGCCGGCGACCTGGGCGAACTGGCCGAGTTCCGGGCCCCGGCGGAGACCATGCTGCCCGGCGACGTCCCGGAGGACGAGGTCGCGGCGGCGGCGATCGGCGTCGCCGCGCACCTGCTGGAACAGCTGAACACGAAGCGCGACCGGATCGGGCTCGCGCACCTGCACGGCCGGCTCGGCGACATCCAGGAGAACCTGGACCAGCTGCTGAAGACCGCCGCGGCGCCGTCGACGGGGCTGCAACGGGTCGCCCGCCGCGCCACCGGCAGACGCGGATCATGAGCCCTGAGCGCCCGGCGGGGAACGCCTTAGCGGAGGCGTCCGTCACGGCGGTCGTCGTCACGTTCAACCGGCGCGAGCTGCTGGCCGAGGCGCTGACGGCCCTGGACGGCCAGCGCCGCCGCCCCGACCGCGTCATCGTGGTCGACAACGCGTCCCAGGACGGCACCGCCGCGATGGTCGGGGAACGGTTCCCGGACGTCGACCTGCTGGAGCTCCCCCGCAACATCGGCGGCGCCGGCGGGTTCAGCGCCGGGATCGCGCACGCGCTGGCAGCCGCCCCCGAGCTGCTTTGGCTGCTGGACGACGACACCGTCCCCGAGCCCGCCGCGCTACGGGAATTGCTCGCCGCCCGCGAACGCGCCGCCGGCGCCGACCCTGCGGCCGGTGGACGGCCCACGCTGCTGGCCAGCCGCGTCGTCTGGACGGACGGCCGCGACCATCCGATGAACACGCCGCGCGCCAAGCCGCGTGCCTCGTCCGGGGAGCGGACGGCGGCGCGGGCGGCGGGATGCGTGCCGATCCGGTCGGCGTCGTTCGTGTCCGTGCTCGTGGACGCGGCCGCCGTCCGCGAGCGCGGGCTGCCGGTCGCCGACTACTTCCTGTGGAACGACGACTTCGAGTTCACGACCCGGCTGCTGCGCGGCCGCCGCGGCCTGCTCTGCCCGGACAGCGTCGTGGTGCACAAGACGAAGGAGTTCGGCGGGACGGACGCCGACCCCGGCGACCGGTTCTTCTACGAGGTCCGCAACAAGATCTGGCTGTTCACCGGGAGCCGCGGGCTGGCGCCGCAGGAACGCGTTCTGTACGCGGGGTCGACGCTCAGGCGGTGGGCGCGGACGTTCGCCGCGTCCTCCGACCGGACGGTCCTGCGCCGCGCCATGGCACGCGGGCTCAAGGAGGGCCTGTTCAGCCGCCCGAGGCCCACGGACGCGCTGCTGCGCGAGGCCGGAGTGCAGCGCGACGCCGAGGTGCGGCGCGACGCCGAGGTGCGGCGCGAGGCCGAGGTGCGGCGGCGTCCCGACATCGGTGCGCCGTGATGGTCGGCACGGCCAACCGCCCGGAAGAGGACGCGGATACCGCCCGCCGCGCGTGGTGGCGCGCCGGGCCTGTGATGCCGTTCGTCCCCGCCGTCGTCACGCTCGCCATCGCGCTGACGGGCATCCGGGGCCCGTCGTTCTGGCTGGACGAGGCCGCCACGGTCACCATGACCGGGCGCCCGGCCGGGGAGATGCTGCGGGTCTTCGAGCACCTGGACCTCGTCCACGCCCTGTACTACCTGGTGCTGCGGCCATGGGTGGTCGTGTTCGGCACCGGTGAGCTGGCGCTGCGGCTGCCGAGCGCGCTGGCGGCAGCGGCGGCGGCAGCGGGCGTCGCGGTCATCGGCCGCCGGTTCGCCGGGCCGGTGGCGGGGCTGCTGGCGGGTCTGATGTACGGCGGCTCCGTGCCGGTCATCAGATTCGCCCAGGAGGCGCGGTCGTACGCGATGGTGGCCGCGGTCGCCGTGCTCGCGACCTACCTGCTCCTGCGGGGCATGCAGGAGGGCGGACGGCACCCCTGGCGCTGGTTCAGCGGCTACGCCGTGTCGATCGTGATTCTCGGGCTGCTGAATCTCGATGCGGTCTGCCTCGTGCCCGCGCACGCCGTCACGCTGCTCGTGGCGCGTCCGCTGCCCGCCAGGACGTGGCTCCGCTGGCTGGTCGGCACGGGTGTCGCGGGGGCGGCGCTGGTGCCGTTCGCGCTGGCGGCGCAGGACCAGAAGTTCCAGGTGGAGTGGCTGCCCGAGCCGCGCTTGCGGACGGTGTGGACGCTCATGCAGTTCCTGGCCGGCGGCAAGTGGCTCGTCGTGCCGGTGTTCGCGCTGGCCATCGCGGGCGCGGCCGCGGGCTGGTCATCCCGCGGCACGGCCGCAGCCGCGTCCCCGCACGAGACGGCATCGCGGGAGACGGCGTCGCGGGAGACGGCGTCGCGGGGCTCGTTGACGGCCGTGGCTCTGCCGTGGCTCGTGCTGCCGCCCGCGCTGCTGCTGATCGTGTCGGTCGTGGCCGAGCCGATGTTCATGTACCGGTACGTGGTGTTCTGCCTGCCCGCACTGGCGCTGCTGACCGGTGCGGGGCTGGCGCGCCTCGCCTCCCTGGGACGTCCGGCCATCGGTGGAGCGCTCCTGGTCGCGGCGCTGGTGGTGCTGGCCGTCCCGTCCGTCCCGGAGCACGCGGCGGCCAGGCGGCAGGACAGCAGGCCGGACGACCTGCGCGCGCCGGCGGAGATCGTCAGGACGCACGGCCGCGACGGCGACGTCATCGTCTACCTCGCCGGAGTGGTGCGCTGGGACGCCGCCGCCTACCCGGACGCGTTCGCCCGCCTGCGCGACATCAACCAGGGCGTGGACCCGGTCGCCGCCGCCAACCTGAAGGGCCGCGACAAGCTTCCCCGCGAACTGCGGCCCCCGCTCCGCCGGGCGACCCGCGTGTGGGTGATGGGCAGCAGGTCGCTCGGCCCTGCGCACGCCCCGTGGGTCCAGCGGCGCGAGCAGGTGATCCAGGCGATGGGCCCGTGGCGGATGGCGGGGTTCTGGAAGTACAAGGGCGGACGGCTGACCCTGTACGAGCGGACGGCCCCCTACCGCAGTTCGAGGTAGTCGATCTCGCCCTGGCCGTCCAGCCGCTGGAGGCTGAGGGTGTTCCATCCGGCGGCGAGGTCCAGGTCCGCCGTCGCGGACGCCCAGCCGCCGCGCGCCGTGGCGGGCAGCCGCAGCGACGTCGTGGCGGTCCGGTTCACCCACAGTTCGAGGGTGGAGCCGCTTCCGGGCGGGGCGGCGTACCGCGTCGCGACCGAGTACCGCCCGGCGGACGGCGCGAACACGGGCACGTCCACCCGGCAGCCGTCCTGGACGAACGGGCCCACGGACCTGCCGCCGGACGCGTTCCGCCTGCCCAGCGCGGACACGCAGCCGTTCAGCCGCCCCCGCTCCGCCTCGAACCGGGCGGGGACGCCGCGGACGGCGGGACGCGCGCCGTCCCACCCGAGCCGCGCGACGTACATGCCGCGCGTCACCCGCGACCCGCCGTGGTAGCCGAGGATGCCGTGGAAGACCAGGTAGTCGCCGTTCTCGTCGCTGAGGACGTCCGCGCTGCCCGGCCCCTCGACCCTCGTCCGGTACGCGCCGGTGGACTGGAGCGGCGCGGCGGCCTTCCGGTACGGCCCCTCGATCGACGGCGCCACGGCGTAGCGGGTCTGGTAGTTCGGCTCGAAGTACCAGCCGGACGAGTACAGCAGCACGTACCCGCCGCCCCGCCGGACGAGGTCGGGCGCCTCGACCAGCACGGGCTCGTCCGCGCGCCGCGCCATGATCAGCTTGGCCGGGCCGGCGAGGGCCAGGCCGTCCGGCGCGAGCCTGACCAGGTAGATCGCCGCCGTCTTCCGGGCGTCGCTCTTGTAGAGCAGGTAGCGGGTGCCGTCCGCCTCGATGTAGGACGCCGGGTCGATGGCGCCGCCCAGGTTCAGCGGGCACACCAGCGGACGGCCCTCCACCGGGACGAACGGACCGGCCGGCGAGGACGACGTCGCGACGCCGATGCACTGCTCGTCGCCGCCCCTGCGGCGCGCCGAGAAGTACAGCACGTACGAGCCGGATCCGGCGCGGGGCGGGACGACCTCGGGCGCCCACGTCCGTCCCTCGTCCGCCCAGGCGGGGAGCCGGGCGAGGCCGTCGCCGGGCGACACCTTCCACGGCCCGGTCGGGGACGGCGCCGTCGCGACCGGCATCGTCGCGGACGCGTTGTTGGTGCCGTACGCGAAGTACCGGTCCCCGACCTTGATCACGGTCGGGTCGGCGAACGAGCCGTCGATCACCGGCGTCACGGGCGAGTAGCCCGGCGGGTCGATCGGCGCCGGGGTGCCCGCCGGGCTCGGCAGCGGCGGCCCCTCGCCCTCCGAGCGCCCCTCGGGCCGCCCGTCCGGCCGCTCCTCCGACGCGCCCGGCGATTGCCGCGCGCCGGACCCGCCGGGCAGCGGCCCCCACGAGACCGCGAGCCCGACGATCAAAGCCACCAGCAGGCTGATCGCGGCCCCCGCGACCAGCGGCAACACCGGCGCGAGCGGCCCCGGGTCCCCGCCCGTCCTCGTCCTCATAGCACCGCGAATCATGCCAACAACCCACACGCATCGGCGAACCGGAGAAGTGCCGGGAAACCGTGCCTCATGCGCGAAACGCCCCCGCGCTCGTTACGCTTGATCAGCACTCGCATCCCGAAGGAGAGACGGACGTTGATCCGACGACGGCGGCTCGCGGCCGTGTTCTGCCTGGTCGCCGCGCTCGGCCTCGGCGGCTGCAACGGCGTCCCGCCGCCGCCCGGGAAGCGGGCCGCCTCCCCGAAGGAGAGCAAGGCGGCGAAGAAGCCGAACATCGTGTTCGTCCTCACCGACGACCTCTCCTGGAACCTCGTCGCGCACATGCCCCAGGTACTCGGGATGCAGCGGGACGGGCTCACCTTCGGCAACTTCCTCATGGCCGACTCGCTGTGCTGCACCTCCCGCGCGACGATCTTCACCGGGAAATATCCGCACAACACCGGAGTGCGCACCAACTTCCCGCCCGACGGCGGCTATGAGGTCTTCAGGACGAAGGGCGGCGAGCAGGCGTCGTTCGCCCCGTTCCTCCAGAAGGCCGGATACCGCACCGCGCTGCTCGGCAAGTACATGAACGGCTACAAGCCGAACAACACCCAAGGCGGGACGCGCCCCTACGTCCCGCCCGGCTGGAGCGAGTGGTACGTCGCGGGCAACGGCTACCCCGAGTACAACTACAACCTGAACGAGAACGGGCGGCTCGTCCACTACGGCGACAGGCCGCAGGACTATCTGACCGACGTCCTCGCGAACAAGGGGCTGGAGTTCATCTCGAAGGCCCGCGGATCGTCTCAGCCGTTCTTCATGGAGATCTCCACGTTCGCGCCGCACGGGCCGTTCGTCCCGGCGCCGCGGCACGCCGCCGCGTTCCCGACCCTCCGGGCGCCGCGCGCGCCGTCGTTCAACGAGCCGGACATCCGCGACAAGCCGTCCTGGCTGCGGTCGCATCCCCTGCTCCGCGCCCCGGGGGGCCGCCGGATCGACGAGGGCTTCCGCGACCGGGTCCGCATGGTCCAGGCCGTCGACGAGATGATCGGCCGGATCCGGACAACCTTGAAGCAGCAGGGCCTCGACCGCGACACCTATCTGGTGTTCGGCTCCGACAACGGCTTCCACCTGGGCGAACATCGGCTGGCCGGGGGCAAGATGACCGCCTTCGACACCGACGTCCGCGTCCCGTACGTCGTCGTCGGGCCGCACGTCCCCGCCGGTCACCGGGCCGGTCAGCCGGCGCAGAACACCGACCTCGCCCCAACGTTCCTGGAGCTCGCGGGCGTGCGCCCGCCCGCCGAGACGGACGGACGGTCGCTGGTCCCGTTCCTGCGCGGCGCCGCACCGTCCGACTGGCGGAAGACGGCGCTGATCGAGCACGTCAAGCCGCCGCCGTCGCCCCTCGACCCGGACCGCCAGGACTCTGCCCCCGGCGCCCCGACCACCTACAACGCGCTCCGCAACGACGAGCTGCTGTACGTCGAGTACGCCGACGGGGAACGCGAGTACTACGACCGGACCCGCGACCCCCACGAGCTGAACAACGTGGTCGGGACGCTGCCGGAATACAGGCGGCGGTACCTCACCGATCTGTTGTACGCGCTGACGCACTGCAGCGGCGCCAGTTGCACCTCCGCGGGCCGGAGTCGCTGAGGGAATTCCGTCCTCTATGCGCCGCTATCATCGCTGACGACTGGGCGAACGCGCGGCGACCGCGCACATGAGCTGATGCTGGGAGAGCGGGTGTGACTGCTACCGGAACGCCGGATGACGACCACGAGGTGGAGCGTCCCGAACCCGGGCAGCCGGCTCAGGCACCGCCGCCGCCACCGCAGTGGCTCGACGACCAGCGGGCCGCGTCCGCCCCTCTGCTCCCCGAGTACGGCGCCGAGGAGGAGGACGAGCCGGGACGCGAGGCCGCGTCCTCCGGCGCGTCCGAGGGCGGAGCGTCCGAGGGCGGAGCGTTCGACTCCGGTGTCAACGAGGCCATGCACACCGTGGTCTTGGGAGGGCACACGGTTCCGCCGAGCACGTCCCCTTCGCAGGAGGACGCGTCCGAAGGGGACGTGACGCGGCAGATCTCGCCCGGCGGGCGGCCCGCGCCCGCGAACGTCCCGCCCCGGACGTCCACCGACATCCCCGCGCCGCCGCCGTTCCCCTACGGGCAGCAGATCCCGGGCACGCAGGAGCCACCGGAGCCACCGGCACCGCGCGAAACGCCGGAACCGCAGGGCCTGCCCGACGCGACGCAGGTGGAGACGCCCGCGCCGCCGCCGTTCCCGTACGCGCAGGAGATGCCGGACGCCACCCGCGCCGAGCCGTTTCCCGCGCCCCCGGCGCAGCAGCCACCGGCTCCTCCGCAACCCACGCCCGGCTACCCTCCGCCTCCGGTGTCACCGTCACAGAGCCCTCCGGCCCACGAGCCGTTCCCGTACGCGCAGGAGATCCCGAGCGGCCCCGCACCCGCCGCGCACGAGCCGTTCCCCTACGCGCAGGAGATCCCGGGCACCCCGCCCGGCCCTCCGGCCGCCGAGCAGTTCCCGTGGGCGCAGCAGATCCCCGGCGGAGGCCACCCGGGCCAGCCCATGCAGCCGGGGCCGGGCGCCGTCCAGCCGATCACGCCGCCGCCCGCGATCGAGGAGCCGTGGCGGACGCAGGGCGGATCGACGAGGTCCCGCCGAAACGTCAAGAAGCCGCTCCTCATCGGCGTCGCTGTACTGGCCGTGGCCGGCCTGGCCGCCGCGGGCGTGCTCGTGGTGCCCGGCCTGCTCGAAGGCGACGACGAAGGCGGCGGCGACGGCGCGAAACTGGCCGCGTCCCTGTTCCCCGTGGCCGGGTCCGCCAAGACCGACGGCCGCGACCAGGAGATCCTCGGCGTCGCGGCGGCCGGCTCGACGGTGGTCGCGGTCGGCGGCGAGTCCGACCCGCAGACCACCCGCGGCATGTTCCTGGTGTCCACCGACGGCGGAGGCACGTTCACGTCCGCGAAGGTGGCCGGACGGGACGACGGCGGCCCTGCCGCCACCGCGGTGCCGCGGGCCGTGGGCGGCTCGTCCCAGGGCTGGATCGCCATCGGCTCCGGCCGGCCCGGCGGTGCCGTCTGGACGAGCCCCGACGGCAAGACCTGGACCCCGCAGCCGGACGCCGTCGGACGGGTGTTCGGCCCCGGCAACCGCGTGACCCAGATCGCGGCCACCGGCAGCGGGTTCATCGCCATCGGCATGAACTCGCGGAAGGGCGACTTCAGCGACGCCCAGGCGGCCGTCTGGTCGTCCGCCGACGGACGCCAGTGGGAGACCCGGGTCGGCGACGACATCGGCCTGGAGGTCACCAAGGCGTCGTACGCGCTGACCGAGATCGCCTCCAGCGACAACGTCGTGCTGCTCAAGGCGCTCGTCAAGCCCGACAACAAGAAGCCGCCGCAGTACCGGAAGGTCTGGCAGTCCCAGGACGGCGGCCGCACCTGGGCCGTCTCGGAAGTGCCGGTGCCCAAGGGGAGCCGCGGCCTGAGCATCGGCGGCGGCGAGGCCGGGTTCCTCGCCATCCGCGAGATGAAGGGCAAGGACGCCTTCTACGGGCAGGCGTTCGTCTCCAAGGACGGGAAGGCGTGGACCGGGGCCGGCAAGCTGGAGACGAACGGCTACAGCTACACCGGCCGGATCCTCGGGAACCAGCAGGGCTACACGGCGCTCGTCCACGGCGGCGGGAACCTGACGGTGTCGCACAGCGCCGACGGCAACGCCTGGAAACCGGCGGGGACCGCGCCCGGCAAGCCGGGCCTCCAGGTCGAGAGCGCCGCGCCGGCCGGGGACCGCACGGTCCTCGTCGGCCACCAGCCGGGCGGCGGTGACCGGGATCCGCTCCTGAGCGTCTACGACGGCTCCGGGCGGGCGGTCCCCGTGGATCCGGCGAAGATCCCCGGCGCGGTCCGTCCCGACCATGCGGTGCGGGCGGTCGGGACGTCCGGAACCACCGCGGTCGCGGTGGGCAGCGCCGCCGGTGACGCCGCGGCCTGGACGTCCGCGGACGGCTCGTCCTGGAAGCCCGCACAGGGCCTCGGCGCCGCGTTCACCCGGCCCGGGCCGCAGCGGCTGCTCGACGTCGCCGGCGGCAAGGCGGGCTGGCTCGCGGTCGGGTACGACCAGGCCGTGCCGAGGCGTCCGCTCGTCGTCACGTCCCAGGACGGCTCCACCTGGCAGGGCGCCGACGCCACCGAGGCGTTCCAGGACGGCAGGAAGGGCGCGCTCGTCACGAACGCCGCGGCCTCGGCCCCCGCCGGGTACGTCGTCGTCGGCGCCGAGGGCCCGTCTGCCGCCGCATGGTTCTCGACGGACCTGAAGACCTGGCGGCGCGGCACGAGCGCCGACCCGAACGCGATGCTGGGCAAGCCGAGGGCGGACCGCCGGATGCTCGACGTCGCGGGCGGCACCGCGGGCTTCACCGCGGCCGGCGCCATCGTCGACGCCAGGGGCGACCATCCCGCCGTGTGGTCGTCGTCCGACGGCCGCGCCTGGGCGCTGAAGGCGCTGCCGCTGCCGGCCGGCGCGACGCAGGGGCAGTTGACGCACGTCGCCGCCAAGGGCGGCACGCTGGCGGCCGCCGGGGTCGCGTCGACGCCGCAGGGCCCGGCCTGGATCGGCTACGTGTCCACCGACGGCGGCAAGTTGTGGCGGGAGGTGCCCGCGCCCGGCGGCGGCAAGCAGGTCGTCGCCACGGCCCTGACGGCCACGGAGAACGGCTTCGCGGCGACCGGCGCCACCGGCGGATCGGGTTCGGCCGACGTGGTGTCGATGACGTCGCCGGACGGCTCGAACTGGACGACCGAGAAGCCGGGCGGCGAGGGCCTGACCGGCGACGGCGAACAGCAGATCACCGGCCTCGCGGCACTGGGAACCAAGCTGCTCGGCGTCGGCCAGAGCACCGGCACGGAAAGCACGCAGCCCGTCCTGTGGACACGTTCAAGCTGACACATGCCACCCGGCCCGGCGCCGCCTTCGCATAATGCCGGTGACGGCGCACGGTGCCGGTGACGGCGTCCGGCCGGGGACGCCCGCCTCTCGCCGCCCGATCAGCGGGCTGGCGGCGGCACGGGTGGCTCGGACGGCGCCGGTAGCGGCGCCATAGGAGCGGAGCGTTGCTCGACCGGCGACCGGGCATGCCGTGCGACATGCTGCCTCGGAGCCGGCACGGCGGCGGCGGGGGCAGGGGCGGCAGCCGAATCGGAAGCGGCGGCGTCGGCACGTTCACGCGAACGGTTGCGGCGGGCCCCGTAGGGGGCGACGACCTTGCGGTAGAAGGGGCGGCGGATGAGGGTCGGGACGAGCCGGTACCCGCCGCGGACGACGACGTTCCGCCAGTACTGCGGACGGGAGATGAAGCCCTCGCCGAGCATCTCCCGCTGCAGCCGGAGCTCCGAACGCAGCAGGTCGCGGCCGCCGCGGCGCTCGTACGCGCCGTCCCCCACCCGGTAGTAGACGAGCGGCTCGGCGATGTTCTCCACCCGCGCGCCGTTCGCGATCATCCGCGCGAAGAGCCAGTAGTCCTCCATCAGCGGCAGGTCGCCGTAGCCGCCGACGGCGACGACGGCGCTGCGCCGGTAGACGACCGTCGGATGGTTGAACGGGTCGTGCAGACGCGAATAGCGCGCGATGTCGGTGGGGTCGCTCGGCGGGATGCGCTGCCCGACGATGTCGGACGGGTCGGCGCCGAACTCCAGCAGGCCCGCGCCCACGAGGTCGGCGCCCGAGCGCACCAGCGGCACCTGCGTCTGGAACCGGTGGGGCATGGCGATGTCGTCGGCGTCCATCCGGGCGACGATGTCGTGCCGCGCGGCGTGCAGTCCCGCGTCCAGGGCGGGGCCGAGCCCGCGGTTGTGCTCCAGCTGGACGAACGACACCTCGACCGGGCTGCCCGCGACCAGTTCCCCCAGGCAGGCGGACAGTTCTTCGGAGACCGGGCCGTCCCGCACCAGGACGACCTGGTCGGGACGCAGCGTCTGATCGTGCACGGCGCTGCGGAAGGCGACCCTGACGTGATCCTCGCGATCACCGCCGTAGACGGTCATCAACAGGGTGAAGGGCTCGGGCTGCATGCGTCCGTTCCGAGGGGAGCGTAGGCACCCGGTAGAGCCCGGTGCGGGGGGCGGCTCCTCGGGGCAGAGGTCGGGGGGATTCAGTTGGGTGGTCCTAGATGTGACGCTTTGACAATGATGTCGGTTGGCGAGAGCTGGTGGTTCGCGCGCGTTGATGGTGGTGCGCGGGGGCGTTGGTACGCGCGGGCCAAGATACCGCTGACCCACGACAACCGGGGCCGCCGGGCAAACCTGGACGGGGCCGAGTCCGGACAACCACCCCACCTCACCGGTCGACCCCCGGACAACAGCAGCCGCTTCGCGTCAGTCGTGGGCTTCAGTTGCGGGCGCAGATGTCGCGGTCGGCGCGGATCTCTCCGGCGACCTTCGGCACCGCCGCGTTCAGGCCGCGGAGGACGGCGCCGTCCTTGCCGATGACGAGGTAGACGTAGCCCGGCTTTGCGGACTTCCAGGGGCGCGGCTCATGTCCGGGCAGCGCGACCGCCATGCGGGCGGCCTGACCTTCGGCGCCCTTCCCGTACAGGATCTGGGTGCGGGCGAAGCGCTTCTTGCTGGTGCCGACCTTGACGACCTTGAAGCCGCGCTCGGTGAGCGTGTCCGCGGTGCGCTGCGCCAGGCCCGGCGTGCCCGTCCCGTTGTAGACGCCGACCCTGACCTGCTCCGGCGGGACGGGCCGCGCCTTGTTCTGCGCCGCGACGGGCGCCGGAGGGGCGGGCTCGGGCAGCTCGTTGTCCTCCCGGACGGCCCTGAACAGCGGCTCGGCGAGCGCCTGGGCGAACTGGACGCGGTTCTTGTCCTGCGGATACGCCTGCACCGGGACGGTGACGAAACGCACCTTCCCGGCGCTCATGCCGCGCAGGCTGCCCGCGAGCTTCCGCATCTCCGTCATCGTCAGCTTGTCGTCCACCTTGATCGACTTGGCGGCGGCGGACAGGAAGGCGTAGGTGCGTCCCGGGTCGGTGAGCATGCCCTTGTCGGTGGCCTTCCTGACCACGGACGCCATGAACGCCTGCTGCCGCTTGATCCGGTCGAGGTCGGAGCCGTCGCCGAGCACGTACCGGGTGCGGACGTACCCGAGCGCCTGCTCGCCGCGGACGACCTGGCGCCCCGCCTTGAGGTGCAGTTCGGCCTTGGGGTCGTCGATGCGGCGGGGCACGCAGATCTCGACGCCGTCGAGCGCGTCCACGACCCGTTTGAACCCGGCGAAGTCCACCTCGACGTAGTGGTCGATGTGGATCTTGGTGAGGGACTCGATGGTGCGCCAGGTGCAGGCCGGGCCGCCGTTGGAGAACGCCACGTTGATCATCCCGAACTGGGCCGGGATCTTTGAACCGTCCTTTTTCTCGCAGGGCGGCATCTGCACCATCGAGTCGCGCGGGAAGCTGATGCCGATGGCGCTCTCGCCGCCGGGCGAGATGTGCAGCAGGATCGTGGTGTCGGACCGCTGCCCGGCCTCGCCGCCGTAGCGGGCGTTCTCGCCTTTGCGGCTGTCCGACCCCATCAACAGGATGTTGAGCGAGTTGTTGAGCTTCTCCGGACGGTCGTCGCCGAGGCGTCCGTCCACGTTCTCGCGGTCGATCTGGCCGTCGAGGCGGCGCCAGAACCCGTACGCGGTGAGGCTGGTGCCGACCAGCACCACCGACAGCGCGATCGACAGCCAGCCGAGCACGCGCCACAGGCGCCCCCGCACCGGCTGTCCCGGTGACGGCGGGGCGCTGCTGTCCGCGAAGTACACCGAGTTCGGCGACTGCGTGGAGTTCGCGGAGTGCGCGGGAGACGGCCCGGCGGCTCGCTGCATCCGTAACATTTCAGCACAGAATGGACAGGAGTCACGTCCGTTGCGGCAAAGCCGGGCGCCGCCGGTCGCGTCGCGGGACGGCGGTGAGGCAGTCACGGGCGGGCCCCGGTCGCTAGACTCCTCCGAAGATGAGCACAGTAGACGCGCTGACCGACCAGGCGATGGTCGTGCTGCAGGACAGGCCGCTGGTGCCGCTGAGCGCCTGGCTGAACAACGCTCTCGGCGACTGCACCGCGAGCGGCCGCACCCTGCAGCTCGTCACGCCCCTGGACTCCCGGCTCTCGCTCCCCCTGCGCACCGCCGCGTCCGGGGACGAGGCGCAGTGGGTCGTCCGCAACGGCGACGGCTACTACGAGGGCCTGAGCGGACGCCCGCTGAAGTGGAGCGGTGCGACGTTCGTGCCCGTCCCCGAGGCCCGCGACTACGCGCCCGGGTTCACCACGCGTCCCAGCGCGCCGATCGGCTCGCAGCTCACCCTCGTCTACCGCACCCGGCACGGTCCCGAAGGCGACCTCGGCGGCCCCGTCGAACGCCTCCTGCAACTGCTCACCGGCAAGCCCCCGGGCGCGCTCGGCGCCTCCGAGCCGCTGGAGCACCCGTGGCGCGCCGACCGGTTCACCGAATACGCGCGCGGACGCTCCACCGCCCGGCTCATCGTCGGCGGCGACGGACCCCGTCCCGCCCAGGCCATCTGCGACTTCACCGCCAGCGCGGGCGGCGTCGTCGCCGAGGTCAGCACCGTCACCGTCGGCTACATGCCGGAGGACCCGCCGCCCTTGCAGCACCTGCCGACCCTCGTCGGCGCGCTCGCCGCCGACCAGACGATCGCGTCCCTGTTCGTCCAGCTCACCCCGGGCCGCGCCGACCTCACCACCGAGCCCCGCTGGACGGGCGCCCCCGCCCCCGTCGCGCTCGCCGTCGCCGGGACCGTCGGCGGCCCGAACGGCCTGCCCGGCCAGCAGGTCGGCCCGCCGCGCGCCCCGCTGACGTTCTTCCCGCTCGGCGACGGACGCTCCGCCGACGGCTGGCAGCGGCACAGCATCCTCATGCAACACCTCCAGTCCACCTGACACGCCCCGACCGGTGGACGCACCGCGCCAAGCACCGTCAAAAGCGCGCATTCCGGGGCCTGCCGCAACAGACGCCGCACACCGCCGATGATCTCCCCGTAAGGGATGATGTACGGTCCTGCCCATGGGACAGGCCGGTCAGCTCGACGCGCTCGAGCGGGCCGTCGAGGGGACACTCGCCGAAGGATCGTTCGAGTTCGACGGCGACGAGGCCGTCCTCCGCATCGAAGGGTCCCTCGCCCTGGCGGCAGGCTGGTTCCGCGTCCTCGGCGGCTGCGGCGTCGGGCTGCTGCTCGCCGGCGCCGTCCTCTCCCTGACCGGCCTGCAGGACGCGTCCCGCTGGCTGCTCGCACCCGGCGCGGGCGCGCTCGGCCTCGCCCTGCTGCTGCGCTGGACGCCGCCGCGCCGCCTGTGGTCCGGCCTGGAACTGCGGTTCGCGGAACAGGCGATGGTGCACCGGCGGACCCGCATCCCCTTCCGCGACCTGCGGCCCGAGCACCTGGTGTGGAAGAACGGACTGTTCTTCCGGCGGCTCTACGTGCGGCACCCATCCCTCCGCAAGAAGCTCGCCGGGTTCTTCGACAAGGAGGAACGGCAGGCCAACGAGTTCCAGCGGCGGCTGTGGGAGCTGATCTCCGCACCCGACCTGCCCGGCGTCCTCGCGCACGCGGCGCGGGACGGCGGCGGCCTCACCCCCGTGCAGCGCTGGATCATCGCGGCCGGCGCCCCCTACGGCGCGATCAACGGGTTCCGGCTCGACCGGCTCGGCACGGCCCCCGGCACGGACGCCGCCGCCGCCGACCGCCGCACCGCCCAGGAACTCCTCCACGACCCGTGGGGCGCCTACGACCTCGAACAGCTCCTCGGCGCCGTCAACTGGCTCGTCCAGGACGGGCACCGCGCCGGCTTCACCCAGGACGCCCACCTCGCCGCCCGCTCCCCCGCCGCCCAGGAGGAGTACAGGACGCTGCTACGAGAGGTCGACGGCCTCATCGCCCGCGACGAGCTCGAACCCCCGTTCGTCGAACGGCTCATCGAGCTGGTACGCGTCCGGTACGGCGACGAGGGCGGCTCGTACGCCGGACTCGTCCCGCGGCTGCTGCGCGACGAGCCAGGCGCGGACGTCAGCGAGGAGGGCGCCGAACTCGCCCAGTTCCTCCACCATCTCTTCAACGACCGCAACCACGCGTCCGAGGAACTCCACCGCCTCAAGGCCCTCGCCGACCCCGCGCTACGCGCCAACGTAGGACGTCTCCTCATCTGGGACTACGGACGCGCCCTCATGCTCTACCGCTGGGGCCACATGGTGGGCTGGCTGACAGAGGAGTACTGCTGGGAACGGATGCTCCCGCTGGCGATCGACATCCAGCGGCGTTACTCGTCCTGGCAGGACATGGCCACCTGCTACCTACAGGGCCGGCTGCTCTGGTCGGGCGGCGCCGGCAGGACGCAGGCCGAATACGAGCACCTGATCGAAGACCTCACCACCGGGACCCGCAGCCCCTGGAACGTCATCCCCTGGAACCTCGACCTAACCCGCGACTGGCCCTGACCCACCCAGCCCACGCCACCGCTCGGTTCGGTCACCGGTTGGGGCTCCACTCGCTCGGACGCCGATTCAAGCGCCGCACCGTTGAGGTGCACCCGGCTCCGGGGGCCGTACGGTTCGAGGCGGCGGGCGACGGTGGCGGGGGTCAGCCGCCGATGACTCCGCCGTGGTAGGCGGCGCCGTCCTGTCCTGGGGGCCCGCCGCCGGGGCCGCCGCCCTGATCGGACGCCCTCCAGCTGCGCGCCGGGGCCTCGCTCGTCCCGTCCGGGTAGACGGTCCCGCCGGCCCAGTGCACCAGGGAGTCGGCGAACTTGCGGGCGATCCGCGTCGCGTCGGGCAGGTCGGCGACGGCGCGGACGTCCACCCACCACACGGGTGCGGTCACGCGCTCGGCGAATTCGGCGCCGAGCAGCCGCCGGATCTCGCTCTGCGCCGACACCTGCACCGCGTCCTCGATCGAGACGAGCAGCCGGCCCTCGGGGTCGTACACGAGGGTCGGCTCGGGTTCCCCGCCGCGCAGCTCCAGCGCCTCACCCATGGCGATCATGCCGTCGGCCACCGCGTGCACATCCGGACGGCGGCGCACCAGCGCCACCAGGTCACTGCTCATCGGGTCACCCCAGCGTCGGACGGACTGAGCGGGCCGCCGCCGTGCGCGGCGGACGGTCGCCGGCTTGAGTCGGACACCTGCCTCCCCTCTCCAACGCAACCCTATGAGACATCCTCGCGCGCCGCCGCCGTCCGCGGGCAGGCGCATCCCTGTCATACCTACCATCCCCCGTGAAATCGCCGACTCCCGACCGCTACTCTGGTCCGACCGAAATCGCCATCCCGCACGGATATCAGCACGGAGCGTTCATGAACTCCCCCCAATGGCCTGGTCAGCCCCCGGGAGGACCGGGCTACCCACCGCCCGCGCCACCCGGCCCACCGCTGCCCGGGGGGCCCGGATTCCCGCCTCCCCTGCCACCGCGCCGCGGCGGCGGGAGCGCGCTCGTCCCGCTGCTGATCATCGGGGTGGCCGCCGTCATCGCCGTGGTCGGCGTCGGCGCGTACCTGATCCTGGAGAGCGACGACGACGATCCCCGCAGGACGTCCTCGTTCCCCACGTACCCCTCGTACACGCCGTCCTCGCCCGGTTACACGTCGGAGCCCACGCCCACGACGTCCACCGGCGGCGGGTCGGACCCGGCGTCGATCCTCGGCCCGACCATCCGGACGGCGAAGGGCAACACCTTCACCCGGGCGGGCACGCGCACCGCGTCGTGCACCAGCCGCGCCAACACCACGCTGCGCACGGTCCTGCGCGCGAACCCGTGCATCGGGGTGATGCACTCGGCCGTCTACGCGAACCCGTCCAGGACCATCATCACCTCGGTGTCGATCGCGAAGTTCACCAGCGCGTCCTCGGCGAGCAGCGTCAGCCGGGTCACGTCCGACAAGGGCTGGCCGCTGCTGCTCACCCCGTCCGACGCGAGCGGCCTCCCCCAGCCCCGGGCCGACCCCGCCTACTGGACGCGCTCGTGGACGCGGGGCTCGAACGTGATCTACGCCCAGTCGTACTGGTCGAGCGGCGCCTCCACCGGCGGCCGCACCGGCAGCGTCTTCGCCACCGCGGGCGAACTGGGCGTCGAGGTCACCAACACCCTCATCTGGTCAGACTGACCACACCACCCGCCTAACCCCTCGAAAGAACGCCCTCCGGAAGAGACCGCCCAGCAAGCGAAGCCCGCTCTCCGGGTCATCACGCCCGCAAGGCCGCATGACCCGGAGCCCGAAATCGCCCAACGCAACGCGTGACCGGAATCATGGGACCAGAATCACCCGGACGCGCCGTAAGGCCGGAGTCACCTGGACTGGACGCGACATGAGACGACATGAGACCGGATCGTCCGGACGCGACGTCGTGTCTCAGCGGCCCCGGCGCGGGCCTGTGCCCGGGGCCGGAGCGGCGCCGTGCCCCGGAGCCACGCCCTGCCCCGGCGTCATGTCGCCCAGGGACCGCGCGAAGGCCTCGTAGGCGATCCGGCTGACGGCGGCCTGGGTGGCCTCGCCAAGCCGGGACATGTCGACCGCGGCGCCCATCGCGATCTGCCGGTCGTACGGGAGCTGGACGACCGGCGTCCCCCACGCGGTGAGCATCTGCGTCGCGCGCGCGAGGTCGGCGCCGACCTGCGGCGCGTGCGACACCATCGCGATCACCGTCCGGGGCAGCAAGCTCCGTTGCACCCCTTGCGAGAACCACTCCAGCGCTCCACGCGCGCTAAGAGCGCCGTCAACCGTGCCCGGTGTCACGAGAACGACACTGTGGGACTGCCCAAGAATGCCGCGGTGCAGCTCGGTGAGGATGCCGGCGCTGCAGTCCGTCACCGCCGTGGAGATGTACCGGCTCACCGCGGTGAACGCCGCCTGATAGGTCTCGAACGTGAACTCGCCGGTGATCCGCCCGCCCCGCGTCGCCGCGAGCACCCACAGGCCCTCCCGGGTCTGCTGCAGGTACTGCGCGGCCTCCTCGAACGAGCGCGGCTGCTGCGCGGCGAGGTCGAAAAGCGAAAGCTCGGACCGAACACCCAGACGCAACGGCAGCGACCCGAGCTCGGCATCGGCGTCCATCGCGAGAACCCGGTCGGGACGGTGCCGCGCCAGCTCCGTCGCCAGCAGCGCCGCCACGGTCGTCTTCCCCGCGCCGCCGCGGACGCTGACCACCGTGATCTGCCGGAAACCGCCGACGGGCCGCCGCAGATAATCAGAGATCTCCGCCTGCGTCCGGATCTGCCCGGACGCTCCAACGGCCTTGCGGACGCCCCGCCCGACCCGGCGCACAAGCGCGTCCCCATGCTGATTCTTACGAACGAACTCGTTGGCCATCGGCACAGCCCCCGCACCATGCGCCTGTTGCTGAGGCTGAGGTTGAGGCGGGCCAGGGACGGGCGCGGCCGGGCCAGGAGCCGCCGGTGCGCCCGGACGAGCGGACGCGGCGTCCTGCTCCGGCCCGTCCTCCTCGTCCCCGCCGACTCCCGGGGCCTGCGGCATACCGGGAGCCTGCGCTCCAGAGCCGCCGATCGGGGAGATCGCCGCGTCCCAGCTGAACTCCTCGTTGACCAGCGGAACGTCCGCCTCGGCGGCCTGAGGTTCGGGCTGCTGCACCGCCGGATTCGGCTGCGGATCCAGGCCCGGCCGCTCCGGGACGGACGGCATCGGGCCGGACCCCTGCGTGGGCGCGTTCGGCTGTGGCACGTCGGGAAACGGGTCGTACGACCGGGGCTGCTCGGCCTCCGCCGGGGCCGGCTGCGGCGGGTCCGGGAAGGGGTCGTAGGGCCGAGGCTGCCCGGCTTCGGCGGGGACCGGCTGCGGCGCCACAGGAGGCGCTGGAGGCGCGGCGAGAGGCTCCTGCACGGCCGGCGGCGGCGACGGCCGCCGCGCGCTGTGCTCGACCGCCTCGGCCCCCCAACCGGCGTCCGCGAGGACCGCCGACGCGGACCCGAAGGCCGCGAGGCCCCGCTGGGACACGCCGAGATCACGCAACACGGAGTGCTGCCAGCTCGAGTCCGGCACCCGCCCTCCTTTCATCCTGGTGCCAGCCTAGGGGTTCACGAGCTGTTCGCGAACGCCCGCATCCCCCGCAAAAGACCCCGCCACTCGCCGACCTCGCCACACTCAGCCACCTGCACGTTTCACCACTGGAGGACGACGGACCTCATCCGCCGGCCATGGCGTTCCCGCCCGCCTCCTCGTGGCACTTCACCAACTTCGGACAGACCTCCAGCAGGTCCTGCCTGCTCATCCCCGGGGCGTCCCTCGGCGCGAGGTTCAACGCGGGGGTCGGACGGCTCAGACATGTCATAGCCGAGCTCGCGCATGCACACGAACTCGTTCGCCATCTTCAGCTGCCTCGGCGTCAGCGGATCACTCTGGATGCTGCCGACCTGCCCACCAGGCACGGACAGCTTCTTCTCAACCCCGCTCATAGGCGACGCACTGCCCTTCGCCCCGCGAAACCCTTCGACTCCAACCCACACCCGCCCACCCCCAGAGAAAGCGCCAGCACAGCCCCAGAAACAACAAGAGCACTCTTCACAACAAACATTACCCCCAACGGTCGAAATGGTTATTACGACCCATGTGCCAAGAATCGACCGCGAGAAAGTTGCGAACTCTACCTCGAAGGAAAGGCGAAAACCCTACCTCGGAGGATAGGGACCGGCGCCGCCCGGACCCTGCGGCGGCATATGCGGCTGCCCACCCTGCTGCCCAGGCGGAGGAGGAGGCCCCGCCGGCCCACCCCACCCTGGCGGCGGACCGACTCCTGGAGGAGACGGAGGAGCATACTGCTGAGGCCCTCCAACAGGCCCCATGCCGGCGATTCTTCTCGTCTGCTTCCTGTTCTTCACCACAATGAAGACGAGGAACAGCAGACCGAGCACCCCGGCCACAACCAGACCGATGATCAGGAACATGGTGTTACGCGCCGCCTGATCACTACTCTCGTCAGCCGCCTTCTCAGCCGCCGACATAGGTCTCTTCGGCGACGGCGCAATGCCCGCGTCGACAGGATTGGCCTTCGCCCACTTGTCATAAGCAGCGAATACCGGATTGGGCGCAGACTTGGGAACCTTGGCAGTCAACGCATCGTGCGGAATGACGATTCCATTGCCGGTGATAATGTCCTTGCCCGGAGGACCCGCGTCCACAGTGGTATTGATAAGCCGCTGAACCACCTCGCGGGCCGACATCTGCGGGTACTTCGACCGGATAAGGCTCGCCACCGCGGAAGTCAGCGCCGTCGCCTGACTCGTCCCGACCAGATCCGTGGCTACTTGGCCATCGGCGCGAAGCGCGTTGACGTCGTAGCCGGGCGCCGCCACTGCAACGTAGCGTTGCCGCTCACTGCCCGCCCAAGGTCTCTTCTTGTTGTCCACCGCCCCGACCGCAAGAACGCCGGCGCAGTTAGCAGGCTCCATTGGTTCATTGAACTTTTCGCCATTGTTGCCTGCACCTGCAATGACGACGGCATCCCGCTGAAGTGCATAAGATACCGCCCGCTGAATTTGAAGACTACATCCGCTTCTTGCGGGAAATGCTTGTGAAATACTGATCACTTTGGCGCCGTGATCAGCCGCGTATCTAATCGCCTTGTCCCAGACGGAGAAGTTTGAATTCACTGACATGATCTTCGCTTCAGGAGCAACACCGACGTACCCGGTGCCGGTCCCCTGCGAGGCTATAAGGCCGGCCATCGCCGTACCGTGTGAATCTTCCAAGTCCGTGGTGGGGCCTATCTGACCGTCTCCGCCCCTTGATGTCACATCGGTGCCGGGGACCAAGACACCTTGTAGATCAGGAATGCTTCCGTTGACCCCATTGTCGATCACAGCAACGGTTACACCGGCTCCCTTGCTGATCGGCCACACCTCCTTCTCGATCGCCCAAGCCGAGAACCACCATTGATCCTCCCGGCCTCTCGGCGCCGCAGCGGCAGGCATCGCCGTAGTCAAGACCAAGGCTGAACTGGTCGCCATCGCGGCAAGCAGTCGTGTCATCCGTCGCACAGCACAACCTCACTACATGAAGCCCGGCGTGAGCGGTCCGAAGAAATCGTTCCGCTCGCGCCGTCTCCTACGTCGTCTCGTGACCGAGTTTGGATTCAGCCAATCACGGGAGGGGCGGCGTCATCATCGTTTCCGCCCCACACGTCCTCGTCTTCGGTTAGCCAGGTGGTCCGCTCGTGATCATCCTCGCCGCCACTACCGCCACCGCGGCCGCCCATGGGCATGCCACCCATCCCGCCGCGGCCGGCGGAACCGGTCTTGCTTTGCCCTTGGCCTCCGCCTACACCACCCCTGCCGGTGCCGAGACCGGCGCCGGGCATGCCGCCGGGAAGGCCACCGACGCCGCCGCCACCGCCAGGTAGGCCGCCACCTCCCCCGCTGCCAGGGAGGCCGCCACCGCCGAGGCCACCGCGCCCGAACGGATCGCCCCCACCGCCACCGCCGCCACTAGGGAGGCCGGCGAGGTCACTCCCGATAGGACTGCTGCCACCCGGGACCCCGCCGCCACCTGGGATGCTTCCGCCACCCCCAGGAAGGCCGCCGGCGCCCGGGATACCGCCGCCATCGCCGCCCCCAGGGAAACTGCCGCCGCCACCTGGGATGCTTCCGCCACCCCCGGGAAGACCACCTCCCCCAGGAAGACCGCCGCCCCCAGGGCCGCTCTTCGGGATTCGACCGAAGACATTCGTCTGCGGAAGCTCTATGGTGAAGCGCGGGGGCATGGCTGTGTTGGCCTCGCGAGCACGGCCGCTCAGGCGCTTTACATGCTCCACGGCGGCCTCCGATTCCTTGTCTTTGATTATCCCCAGAGCCTCACCCTTCGTAAGCCCGATCAGGCCCCCCGACACCCCGCCCAGCAGAGAGCCCCCAGTGACGACGCCGGCATGATCCCAGGTGAGTCCCTTGAACATTCCCTCCTTTGGCTGGTGAGTCTTGTACCACTTCAGCTTTTCGCCGTGGTCCGCGAGGGTTTTGCCCGTCTGATCGGAAACCTGTTGAATGCTCTCTGCGCCCTTCTGCAGCTTCTGCAGCTGCTTGATGGTGGCATCCGCGTCGTCGCCCTTCCAGACGTCGGCCAACGCAGCGGTCTGCTTCCGGAGGGTCCCCGCCAAGTGCCAGAATTTGTAGGCGACGCCCGAGTAGACTCCCCCTGCCTTGATCACCCTTTCCGGGTTGGTGGCCCCGAAGAGCTGGTTCATGGCGTCCATGTCGCCAGACCATTCCTGACCGTTATCACTGTTGGAGCGAATAGGCTCGTCATGGCGCGTTCCACCCATGTTTGACTCCCCGCTACTTAAACTTGCCCGTGTTGCCTCGATCTGCAGCGGCACCCTGGCCTGACGTCACCGCGTTAGCGGAACTGATGTTCGTCTGCTCCTTCTCGTCATGGTTCCCGACCATACGATCGAGAGCTTCAATCACCCCGTCATAGCTAGCGAGGAACTGCTTGTACTGTGCCGAGATCTGGCCGAACGCCTGACTGGTCGACTCCCCCAGAACTCGCCCAGCCGGATACATTCCTAGATCCCGCTGGGTGATGTTGCCGTTTTGCTGAAGGTCGAATTCAGTTCCCGGGCCGCTTTCGAACAGCTGGCGCTCGTCCTTCAAGACCTTGATGATCTTCTTGACCTCTTCGGTGTCGATCTCGCTCTTCTGATCACCCATGTGAGCCTCCGGCGGGTGGAAGACCCGCTTCCCGTGTTGAGTTCTTTCCGAGAAGTGCCAGCCGATGATCACCACGACTGGCCGTGTCCGGATGGGGACGGCGGCCAGGCGGGGAGCGTGGTCGTCGTCAGCCGCCGATGATTCCGACGTTGGTCTTGACCGTGCCCTGCCCGGTCTCCTGCGAGGACTGGATGACCGCACCGAGCTGCTGCACGATCCGGTTGATGTCGGCGGCCGAGGCCTCCCACTGACGCTTGGCGTCAAAGTAGGCCTCCCGCGCACCGTCCTCCCACTGCGCCAGCTTGCTCTCCACACTGCGAGCCAGATCATCCAGCTCGGAGTTCATCTGATTGGACTTCTGCTGGAACGCGGCGAACGCCTGCTGCATCGCCCCGAAATCCATCGACTGAAAGCTCATGGTTCCTCCGTGTCGTCCCGAGATCCGTGGAAGGCGATCAGCCGTTGAGCAGACCCGCGACCCGGTTCACGGCCTCGGTCTGCTGCTGCTCGCTGCCCTCGTAGTTGATCTTGACCTGAACGAGCTTCTCGTGCAGCTGGTTCAAGACCTCCAGGACCTTGCTCAGCTCACCGTTGAACTCGTTGAACACCTTGGTGAAGGCACTGCCCGCCTCACCGATCCACCGACCCTGCAGCTGCGCCTGCTCCTGACCCAGATCACCCTGAATCTTCCGCAGGTCCTGAGCAGCCTCCTCGACCCGCTGGGCCGCCTGGGCCATTTCCGCTCTGTCGACCGAAGACTTGTTGCTCATCAGTCATCCTTCCCCGGACTTCTGTCGGACGTGATGCGAGCCCCCGCTGGTTCCCGATCGACCCGGCCGACTTGAACCTTATCGTCAAGCAGAGCGCACATCCTCGTAAAGCGACATTAGAGGTCCGAAGCCGTCCATCGTTGGCAATGGCGTTTACGGAAGTCCACATTGAACGAAAGGTGACCGCCGAAGCCTGCCGTCCCGAGAGCGCGAGCACGCCCCGCAGCACCCGCTACCTGGCCAAACTCCACAATCAGGCCCCCCTCTGCGTTCACATCACAGTGTCGACGAGAGTCGCTGTTGCTTCACGTGAACATGACCGTAGCGTTGGCAGACATGTCAGGATCCCCTACTTCATTAGGAAACATGCCCTTTTCTGCTGATCACGCACGCACGCAAAGTTGATCATGCATTCGTCCTATGCGAGTGATCGCTTCCGAGGTGGGACAGCGACTCGTCGCAAGGCGCGGGAACATTGGCCCCAAAAGGCGACGTTTCACTTGCGGCCCGCCGTAGACCAAGGCCCGAGATCGTGGTGCCTTGGGAGGCAGTGGGAATGGGTTGCGGGCCAGTGGCTTTCATACAGGTAGACATGCTGTCTGCCAGCAGACGAAGACCTGGGACTACAAGCATTGGAGCGGCCAGCAGCCAGTGGCCGGTGCGAGGCGCTATCTCCGTGGAGTCTTCGACCAACCTGGCGGTCACGCCCGCACCTGGCCGGTCCCAGATTCCCATTTCACCGTGCTGCCGGTCGTCGCAAGTGTTGGATCGTTGGCAGCCGCCTTGGCGGTGTCACGCCTGGTCGAGCTCCTGGCCAGAGCCAGCCTGACGGGGCCGGGCCTCGCAAGGCTTCGCGTGTGAGTCTGACCGATGGCCGAACCCGCCGTGGACGGCGTGCTGATCCCATGGATCAGGACGCGACCTCGTGATCGCTTGGGCGGACGAACGGCAGAGGGCGCGACGACTGTCGAAGTCTCATCGCCGCTGACCGTCCGGGCTGGAACTGGTGCCCGCCTCCACTGACGGACCTCGCCTGTGTCGGCACGCTCGCCACACGCTCGTGCCGGGCAGTGGCATATCCGCGTCGCCGGTGTTCGATGAGCTTTGGCCATTTGTGCTGTGACTGCGGTTACCACACGTCGATGATCTGTTGGGCCAGTGTTGCGTGGTGACGGCTGCCGATTTTGGTGCCGGGGAGCGAAGGTGGTTGTCTGCCTCGTCGCCGGATCGCTGATCAGCGTGGCTTGCCGATGTGACACCCGCGGATAGCCCGGGGCTCGACTTACGTGTCTGGTGCCGGTGCTTTCGGACTGACCCGTTCGCCGCCATCAGGGCTGACACCGCGCCAAGTGGCTGAGGCGGTGCAGCTGGCGTGGGCGGGCGTTGGCCGGGTCCTGGCGGGGGGAGCGAGTGGCCTGGTCTGGGGTGTCCCGCCCCGGCTCTGGGGTTGGGGCGATACCCAAAGGGCTGATCTGCAGAGTGGGAGGTTGCTAGCTCTCAGTTGTGCTCTGGTCGGCCATGGGCCGTTGGGCCAGCGAGATGCTGCTTCGGTACCGGATCTGGGGTGGTGGTGCTGGGTTTGGTTAGGAGTGGCCAGGCGGTGGATGCGCGGGCGGGGGGCTTGGTTTCGGTGGTGGCGGCCGCGCGGATAGGCGAGGCCGCCACGGCCGATGATGTTGGTCTGAGGAGGGCGTCTCGCTCAGGCGTGTTGAGCGTGCGTCGTCTTGGGCGCTGCGGCGGGACTTGGTGGTTACTGGGACTGGGCGACGCAGTCCTGGGAGTCCTTGTTGACCTTGGCGGGGTCCTTGCCCTCGACGTTCTTCGGTGCGACGGCGGGCGAGGTGGGCTCCGGCATTTCGTAGCCCTTCTTGCGCATGCACTCCACGAGCTTGGTGAGCGACTGCTTCTGCGCGGGGGTGAGTTCGCTGCCACCGGTGCCACCGCCGGAACCAGTGCCGCCGCCGGTGCTGCCGCCGCCGTTTCCGGTGATGGTGCCGCCTCCGCCGGGAGACGCGGGCGCGCTGGTGCCGGACGACGGTGACGAGCTGCCGCCCGCGTCGTCCGAGTCTCCTCCGCAGGCGCTCAGGCTGAGCGCCAGAGCGGCGGCGGTGACGGGGATTACCAGGAGCTTCTTCATGACTGCTCTTCCTGTCGAGTTGGTCGCACACCAGAGAGGACGGCCGTCCACTCGTCCGGTAGCGGGCGAGCGGGCAGCCGCGAAGTGAAAGCGTGACGGGCTAGTTCGGGGGGCGCGAACCTCCCGGCCCTTGCGGTGGCATGTAGGGCTGCCCTCCGGGAGGCGGCCCGGGCTGTCCGGGCTGCCCGCCCCAGCCTGGTGGGGGGCTCGACGGGCCGCCTTGGGGAGGCACCGGGTGTCCGCCCTGCGGAGGTGCTCCCTGCGGAGGCGGTGCTTGGCCGCCCCAGCCCGGTGGCGGGCCGGACGGGCCGCCCATGGGCCCGGCGCCCGGTCCCATCGGCGGGCTCTTCTTCTTGCCGCGCCGCGCGAGAAGGAACACCACGGCGCCGATGACCACCACGGCGACCCCGCCGGCGATCAGCAGGATCACCAGGTTGCGATCAGCCTTGTCAGCCTGCTTGGTCGCCTCGGACTTCGGCACCGCGGTCTTGGACGGCTTCCCCGTCGCCTGCGGGTTCGCCGCCAGCCATTGGTCGAACTTGGCGAAGACGGGGTTCGGCGCGTTCTTCGGGACGTTCGCGGTCAGCGCGGCCGCCGGGATGACGACCCCGGTGCCGGTCAAGTTGTCCTTGCCGGGGGGACCGGCGTCCTTGGTCGTGTTGATGATGCGCTGGACGACTTCGCGTGCCGGCATCTGCGGGTTCTTCGACCGCATCAGCGCCACCACGGCGGACGTCAGCGCCGTCGCCTGGCTCGTCCCGGCGCGTCGGTCGATGATGCGGCCGTCCGCGCCGAGGGTGTTGACCAGCAGGCCCGGGGCGGCCACGGCGACGTAGGGTTGGCGCTGGGTCTTGTTCCAGGGGACCTTCTTGTTGTCGACGGCCCCGACCGCGAGGACGCCGTTGCAGCTCGCGGGCTCTTCCGGACGGTTCGCGGCGTCACCGCTGTTGCCCGCGGCGGCGACGACCACGACGTCGCGTTGCAAGGCGTACGCGACGGCCGCCTGGTTCTCCGGCTTGCATTGACCGGTGAGGCCCTGCGAAATGTTGATGACTTTCGCGCCGTTATCGACCGCGTGGCGGATCGCCTTGTCCCAGGTGCCGAATTTGGTGATGATCGGCATGATCTTGGCGCCGGGAGCCACGCCGACGAACCCAGAGGCCGTTCCCTGGCTGGCGATCAGCGAGGCCATTCCCGTGCCGTGCGAGTCCTCGACGCTCGACGTCGGGCCGATCTGGCCGTCTCCGCTGCCGGTGTCGGTGTTGGTTCCGGGGACGACGACCCCCTGGAAGTCGGGGAGCTTGCCGTTGACGCCGTCGTCGATGACCGCGACGGTGACGCCGTCCCCCTTGGAGACCGGCCAGACCTTCTGCTGGATCTCCCAGGCGGAGAACCACCACTGGTCGGTTCGGGGCGCCGGTGCCGCACCGGCCGGTGCCGCGGAGGTCAGGACCAGTGCGGACGCCGCTCCGGTCGCGGCGAGCCATCGTGTCATCCGTCGCACAACGAAACCTCACTACATGGAACACGGCGTGAGCGGTCCGAAGAAATCGTTCCGCTCACGCCGTCTCCTACGTCGTCTCGTGATCGAGCCGGAATCAGCCAATCACGGGCGGGGCGGTGTCGTCATCGTTTCCGCCCCACACGTCCTCGTCTTCGGTGAGCCAGGTGGTGCGCTCGTTCTCGTCCTCGCCGCCGCCGCCACCGCGGCCGCCCATGGGCATGCCGCCGCCCATGCCGCCGCGACCGGCGCCGCCGGCCTTGCCGAGGCCCCGGCCTCCGCCTGCGCCGGCACCACGGCCCGCGCCGGCACCGGCCATACCGCCCGGCATGCCGCCGGCCAGGCCGCCGCCACCGCCGGGAATGCTGCCGCCGCCACCGCCGCCGGGAAGCCCGCCGCCGCCCCCACCGGGACCGCGGCCGAACGGGTCGACGCCACCGCCGCCGCCACCCGGGGGCAGACCGGCCAGGTCGCTCCCGGAGCCGCCGCCACCCGGGATGCTGCCGCCGCCACCGCCGCCGGGAATGCTGCCGCCACCGCCGGGGATGCCGCCACCGCCCGGGATGTTGCCGCCGCCACCGCCGCCGGGGAGGTTGCCGCCGCCACCGCCGGGAATGCTGCCGCCGCCCGGGATGCTCCCGCCGCCACCGCCGCCGCCCGGATTGCCGATGCTGCCGCCGCCCGGAAGCTTGTTCTGCGGCGGAACCCCGGTGTCACGGGAAAGGTCAGGAATGTCCGTGGTGAGCTTCTGGGGCATGGCGGTATTGGCCTGGACGGTGCGCTCGCCGAGCTTCTTCATGTGCTCCTGAGCGGCCTTTTCCTCGGCGCTGTCGATCAGGCCGAAGGCCTCGCCGAGCTTCTTGCCGCCAAGTGCGATCATCCCGCCGGCGGGACCGGCGACCATGGTGCCCGCCGCCACCACACCGGCGTCGTCATAGGAGATGTTGCCGATGAATCCCTTGCCGGGCCGATTCTTCACATACCAGTCAAGCTTCGTGCCGTGATCCGACAATGCCTTGCCGGTGGTGTTCGAAACCTGCTGAAGGCCTTCCGCGCTCGACTCAAGGCGGCCCATCTGCTTCAGCGTGGCGTCCGCGTCCTCGCCCTTCCAGACACCGGCGAGCGCGGACTTCTGCGCGCGCAGGACGCCCACGGCCTGCTGGAACTTGGCCCCGGCGGCCTCGTAGTGGCCGCCCGCGTCGATCACTCGCTGGGCGTTGGTGGCATCGAGGATCCTGTTCATCTCATCGATGCCGCCATCCCAGTCGGTGGGGCTTTCGTAATGCGAGCGAATCGGCTCGTCGTGCTTCGTGTTACCCATGAGATATCGATCCCGCCTGTTTCCGCCGGTTAGTAGGCGCCAGTGTTCTTGGTGGTCGGCGTGGCGCCACTGCCATCGTTCGTCATCGCCCTGTTGGCGGCGGCGGCGTTCTGCTGTTCCTTCTCGTCATGGTTTCCGACCATGCGATCCAGCGCGTCGATGATGCTCTGGTAGCTCTGAATGAACGTGTCGTACTGGGACTTGATCTGGCTGTAGGCCGTCTGCGTCGAGGCGGCCAGACCCTGTACCGCGGGATACTGCCCCAGGTCCGCGTTCGTGATGTTGCCGTGCATCGAGATGTCGTTCCGAGTCCCCTTGCCCTTGTCGAACTCTTCCAAGTTCGCCCTGAGCTTCGTGAGGATCTTCTTGACCTCTTCGGTGTCGATCTCGCTCTTCTGATCACCCATGTGAGCCTCCGGCGGGCCGGGAGACCCGCTACCCCGTGTTTGACTTCAGCTACAGAACGTTCCGCGTCCGACGGCCACCACGGCCGGCCGCCCGAGTTGTGGCGGCCGGCCGGGGAGCATGACCGTCGTCAGCCGCCGATGATTCCGACGTTGGTCTTGACCGTGCCCTGCCCGGTCTCCTGCGAGGACTGGATGACCGCACCGAGCTGCTGCACGATCCGGTTGATGTCGGCGGCCGAGGCCTCCCACTGACGCTTGGCGTCAAAGTAGGCCTCCCGCGCACCGTCCTCCCACTGCGCGAGCTTGCTCTCCACACTGCGAGCCAGATCATCCAGCTCGGAGTTCATCTGATTGGACTTCTGCTGGAACGCGGCGAACGCCTGCTGCATCGCCCCGAAATCCATCGACTGAAAGCTCATGGTTCCTCCGTGTCGTCCCGAGATCCGTGGAAGGCGATCAGCCGTTGAGCAGACCCGCGACCCGGTTCACGGCCTCGGTCTGCTGCTGCTCGCTGCCCTCGTAGTTGATCTTGACCTGAACGAGCTTCTCGTGCAGCTGGTTCAAGACCTCCAGGACCTTGCTCAGCTCACCGTTGAACTCGTTGAACACCTTGGTGAAGGCACTGCCCGCCTCACCGATCCACCGACCCTGCAGCTGCGCCTGCTCCTGACCCAGATCACCCTGAATCTTCCGCAGGTCCTGAGCAGCTTCCTCGACCCGCTGGGCCGCCTGGGCCATTTCCGCTCTGTCGACCGAAGACTTGTTGCTCATCAGTCATCCTTCCCGACTTGGTTCCGACTGTGTTCGACGCGACGCGAGCCCCCGTTGGTTCACCGTCGACCCGGTCGACTTTGAACTCCATCGTCGGGCACAGCGCACATCCTCGTAAAGCGCCATTACGATGCAGGAACGGTGCTGGTCAGCGATACGGCTTACGGCGGACCACATCGTGAAAGGTGATCGCCGGAGCTCACCGACCATGGGAGCGTGGGCCGTCAGGCCCACATCTGAGTGTTGGTCCCCTCGGCTGACTGGTAGTTCTGCTGGGCGGTCCCCACCGCCTGGCCGAACTCCTTGACGGTGTCGGCCTGCTGCCGCGCCACGCGGTCCCACTTGCCCTTGGCCTCGAAGTAGGCGTCGCGCGCGTCGTCCTCCCATCTGGCCAGGCCGCTCTGCAGATCGGCCTCAAGCGAGTCCAGCAGTTCGACCATCTCCCGATGCTTCGACTGGAACATCGCCTGGGCCTGCTGCATCGTGGCGTAGTCCGTGCTGAAGGCTTGACTCACGGCATCCCTCCGTCATGACCGTAACGCGCGGCGATCGTATCAAGATTCTGCGCTACGTTGGGAAACTTGCCCTTTTATCCTGATCACTACTCGACATCAGGCCGATCATGTGCCTGTGCCGCCGGATTGAATGGGTTCAAGTGCCTTCTGCGGGTCCAAGGCAGGACCCTGCGGCACCAGATTGAGCAGGTTCGCGGGAACGGGGACCGCGTCGCTCTTGTCGCCCGAAGTGCTGTATCCGAGCGCCTTCGCGGTCTCCGCGGACTGGAGCGCGTACCTGCGGCCGTCGTCGGCGACGAGGGCGTAGGTGTTGATCGACTCGACCGCGCCGGTCGCCGGCAGCACACCGGCCAGAACCGCGCTCCCCGGCGGCAGCACCACGTTGTCGACGCCACCGCCGGACGCCCGTACGGGCATCGGCAGATCCGAGCCGCCGCCGATGGTGAGCTTGGCGTCGTTGGTGCCCTTCCCCGGGTTCGGATAGACGACGCAGAGCGACTCCTTCGCGTCGTACGGCCGCACCTTGATCTGCGACTGCGGCAGCCGCTCGTCGATGACCCGCTGCGCCGAACGGTGCGTGGTCACCGCCGCGCCGTCGAGGGGGGTGTCCTTGGGGAGCCGGTACGAGGCCGAGTTCTGGATGAGCGCCGCCTGCAGCGCGCTGATCGGCGCGTACCCGTCCGGCATCAGGACGTACGGCTGCTGGCCGCCGCCGACGCCCCCGACGCGGAAGACCTGGCCGATCACGCCGGCGGCGCCGGCGAACTGCGGGCGCCCGCCCGCGCCGGGGACCTTCGGCGGGGCGAAGTCGGGTCCGGCCGGCAGCGCGTTCACGAAACCGGGCGACACCTGCGCGGGCGCCGACGCGCTGAGCACGGTGAGACCGGCGGGCGCCAGGCGCATCCGCTGGTTCTTCCAGATCAGCCAGTTGTTGTTCCCGCCCGTGCCGACGACGACGCCGGTGGCCGGGTCGAGCGGCTCGCCGCCGACGTCCCGTCCGCCGACCAGCGAGACCACCGACTGGCCTGGGCCGCCCTCCTGGTTCCGCCGGACGCAGACCGACCAGGGCCCGCCGACCAGCCGCTTGGCCTCGGGGACCGAGTCCGGCGCACCCGGAATACCGATCATCGGGCCGCGCGGGTAGTCCGAGAGCGACTTGGCGGAGACGGACTTCTGCTCGGGGGCGCCGCCGCTGCCGCCGCCCGCGAGGGACGCGGCGAGCTTCGCCGACGCGTAGTTGGCGACCGGGCACAGCACGTCCTTCTGCGAGCCCTTGGGCGTGCACCAGACGTAGTGGGCGCCGGTCTCCTTCTCCATGAGCACGATGCCCTTTTGGTCCAGCCCCTTGTTGCCGCCCCCGAACAGCAGGCCGACGATGCCGAACCCGGCCGCGACCAGGATCCCGACCATGATGCCGGCGAACGTGCCGACGTTCATCTTGCGCAGCGGAGCCTCGGGATAGTCCGGCTCCGCCAGGATCAGCGCCTGGGACGCGCGGTGGGTCATCAGGCGGTGCGCCTGAAGCAGATCCCTCTTGGTCTGCATCTAGCCTCCCCCGTCAGCTCACCACGGTGCGCACGTACTCGAACACCCCGGCGACGCCGAGCGCGAGCGGGACGAGCGCCACCACGAAGAGGATTTCCAAGATGTCCCCGGCACGGCCCCAGAACGGGGTC
Source organism: Actinomadura sp. 9N215 (assembly GCF_044326345.1). NCBI lineage: Bacteria > Bacillati > Actinomycetota > Actinomycetes > Streptosporangiales > Thermomonosporaceae > Actinomadura > Actinomadura sp. 9N215. Next base: position 220,337 of record NZ_JBIRBA010000007.1, read on the forward strand.
AGCTTGTTGCCCGGCAGCCACATTCCGACCCCGGTCGCGATGGCGGAGACGATCAGCGTCGGCAACACCACACCGGCGAGCAGCAGAACCTGCGAGTCGGCGTCTAGCGCCGTGGCCACGGCGAGCGTGGCGAGCCCCGCCACGCCCGGGATGAGAAGCCAGAGCTTCTGCGCCCTGGCCCGGAAGATCCGCGCCCGCAGCAGGACGGTGAAAGAAAGGACGACGCACATCACGGGGCTCACCCATCCGCCGTCGAACGACAGCGGGACGATCGCGCCGATCGTGGCCAGCCCGATCGCCGAGACGCCGCCGGTGACGAACCGGTCGGCGACGGCTGTGCGTTCCAGGAGGACGCGCCCGTCCACCATCAGGGTGTCGCGGCGCAGTTCCTCCGCACTACCGGGGACCGGCGGCAGTTGAACACGCGCCAGCTTGAACGAGACGCCGGGCAGCAGCGGTGTCAGCGCGAGCGCCACCGTGACGGTGATGGCGGCGATTCCGGCGCCGTCCATGTCGAACACCAGCGGGACGGCGCAGTTGGCCGTGCCCAGCAGCGCGGCGATCGCGACCCCGTAGAAGACCGGCAGCCCGTCCGCGATGGCGAACCCGGCCAGGGTCGCGGCCAGCACGACCGCGCCGAACCCGGCGACCAAGTGGAGCGCGCCGATGTCGAACAGCGAGTCCTTGTTCGCCGGAGCGAGCAGCCCGGCGAGGAACGCGTAGGGCAGCGCCGCGTAGCCGAGCGCCGCACCGGCGCCCGCGTCGCCGAGCGCGCGCGACAGCGAGATCGCGGCGATCAGCAGGAGCAGCGCGATCACGCCCGCCGCGGCGGCGGGAGCGATCCACGACGAGCCGACCCAGGGCGGCCCGGCCAGCAGCATCGCCAGCGCTCCGGCGACCAGTCCCGCCACGCCCCAGGCGATGGCGAACCTGCGGGTGGAATCCTGCCGCCAGCGTCCTGGCCGGTCCTTCACCCCGGTCGCGACGACGTCCGGGACGTCGTCGAACACGAGGTCGGGGATCTGCGCCATCCGTGGGCGCAGGTAGATCAGATCGCCGTCGCGGATACCGGCCTGCGCCGGTGTGCTGGCCGGGTCGAACGGGGCCTCGTCGAGCTTCTGCAGTACCCAGCCGCCGTGCGCCAGACCGGCGTCGGCGAGGTTCTGGCCGGCGTAACGCAGCATCGTGGGGTAGAGCTCGGCGAAGGTCGCGTCGGCGGGCAGCGCGATGTCGACCCGCCGGCTCGGCCCGACGACCGTGATCCGGCACAGGTCAGCTCCTGGGAGCGCACTCACGACTTCCTCGCAAATCTTCCGCTGTTCGGACGGAGTCCGGTGTGGACGGACCGCGTCCACAGGGTCGGGCGGGGTCCGGCACCAGAACGTTGTCCGTGGTTCGGACGGGGAGCGGGGCACCTGCATGGTGCCATGCGGATCGTCCCGGTTGCCGGTGGATGCTCGTGCTTCATGGTGACCTAGATGGTGTTGTGATCGGCGCCAACCATAATGTCTGGATGGATCCGACGTGTACATGTGCGTTCACAGACGGGTGCGATGTGACTCGCACCCCAGATCTGATGCCTCTACGATTCGTATCGTTCAAGTAATCGCACGACCACGTGTTCGTGATACGGCATGCAGCAGGACGCCGGCGGATCCGGCGGCGCACCCCGCGCGCTGCGAGGACAGTGTGCGACGGAAGGGACGACTAGCGTGAGCACCGACATCGTCCGGCGCAGGGAGCGGCGCGACCCCCCGCCGATGCCGCGAGGGGAGATCCTGCTCGAATCGCCGCCGGAACTGCCGGAACTGATCCCCCAGGGCATGCAGGCGGTGCTGACCTACCTGCCGATGCTGGCGGGTTCCGGCGCCATGGTCTTCATGATGGCGGGCCGGGGCGGCGGCACCCTGCAGTACGTGGCGGGCGGCATGTTCGCCGTATCCATGTTCGGCATGATGCTCGGCCAGGTCGGCCGCGGCAGCGGCGAGCGCAAGGTGAAGCTCAACAACGAGCGCCGCGACTATCTGCGTTATCTGGGACAGGTCCGGAAGAAGGTCCGGCGGGCGGCGAAGCAGCAGCGCGAGGCGCTGGAGTGGGCGAGCCCCGACCCGAGCTCCCTGTGGTCGCTGGCGATGAGCGCCCGGATTTGGGAGCGGCGCCCGTCCGACGACGACTTCATCCAGGTGCGGCTGGCCAGCGGCGCGCAGAAGCTCGCGGTGCAGCTGATCGCGCCGGAGACGAAGCCCATCGAGGACCTCGAACCCATGACGGCGGGTGCGCTGCGCCGGTTCGTGCGCACGCACGCGAACGTTCCGAACCTGCCCATCTCCCTGTCGCTGCGGTCGTTCTCGAGGATCGTCCCGGCCGGTGATCCCGAGGCCGTGTACGGGATGGTCAGGGCGCTGATCGTGCAGATCGCAACGTTCCACTCCCCCGACGACGTCCGCATCACGGTGTGCGCGTCGCGGGAGCGGATGCCGTGGTGGCAGTGGGTCAAGTGGCTGCCGCACAACCTGCATCCGTCCGAGCACGACGCGGCCGGTCCGGTGCGGCTCATGGCGGAGAGCATGACGACGCTGGAGGCGATGTTCGGGCAGGACGTCAAGGACCGTCCCCGGTTCCAGCCTGGCCTGTCGCAGGACGACCTCCCGTACCACATCGTCATCATGGACGGCGGCCAGGCGTCCTACGACTCCCAGCTCGCCGCCGACGGCGTCGAGGGCGTCTGCATCATCGACCTGACCGGCTCGGTCGCCCCGACGCAGGAGGCGACGATGCTGCGGCTCGGCGTCACCAAGCAGGCCGTGTCCCAGCTCAAGAAGGACCGCACCGGCAAGGACGTCGCCACCCGCATCGGCAAGCCCGACTCGATCACCCTGCAGCAGGCCGAGTCGCTGGCCCGCCAGCTCGCCCCGCTGCGTGCCAGCGCGTCGACCGGCCCGATGGAGGACGCCCTGTCCGGCGCCACCACGGTCACGTCGCTGCTCGGCATCGAGAACCCGTTCCGCGTCGACCCGCGCGAGACGTGGCGGCCGCGGGCGCCGCGCAACCGGCTGCGCGTCCCGATCGGCGTCGACACCGAGGGACGGCCCGTCCACCTGGACATCAAGGAGTCCGCGCAGGGCGGCATGGGCCCGCACGGCCTGTGCATCGGCGCCACCGGCTCCGGTAAGTCCGAGGCGCTGCGGACGCTGGTGCTCGGGCTCGCGCTGACGCATTCGTCCGAGGTGCTCAACTTCGTCCTCGTCGACTTCAAGGGCGGCGCGACGTTCCTGGGGATGGAGAACCTCCGGCACGTCTCCGCGATCATCACCAACCTGGAGGACGAGCTCCCCCTCGTCGACCGCATGTACGACGCGCTGCACGGCGAGATGGTGCGCCGCCAGGAGTACCTGCGCGCCCAGGGCAACTACGCCTCGCTGCGCGACTACGAGAAGGCGCGCGAGCAGGGCGCCGACCTGCAGCCGATGCCGACGCTGTTCCTGGTGCTGGACGAGTTCTCCGAGCTGCTGTCCGCCAAGCCCGAGTTCGCCGACCTGTTCGTCATGATCGGACGGCTGGGCCGGTCGCTCGGCGTGCACATCCTGCTGGCGTCGCAGCGCCTGGAGGAGGGCAAGCTCCGCGGCCTCGACACGCACCTGTCGTACCGGATCGGTCTGCGGACGTTCTCCGCGCAGGAGTCGCGCGTCGTGCTGGGCGTGCCGGACGCCTACGAGCTGCCGTCCGCCCCCGGGCACGGTTACGTGAAGTTCGGCACCGAGTCGATGACGCGGTTCCGCGCCGCGTACGTGTCCGGTCCCGCCACCGAGGACCTGCAGCCGAAGGAGCAGGGCGGGCCGCAGGTCGTCCGGCAGATCGTCCCGTACATCCCGGACTACATCCGCCCGCACGTCATCGAGAACCCGCAGGACCAGCAGCAGGGCCAGGCGGAGGAGACGCAGGCGTCGCTGTTCGACGTGGTCGTCGGGCAGCTGGAGAACCACGGCCCGCCGGCGCACGCGATCTGGCTGCCGCCGCTGGACGCGCCGCCCACGCTGGACGAGCTGCTCCCGTCCCTCGCGGTCGTCCCGGGCCTCGGCCTGACGACGCAGCACGAGGCGTGGCGGAACCGGCTGCACGCGATCGTCGGCGTCGTGGACAAGCCGTTCGACCAGCGCCGCGACCCGATGTACGTCGACCTGTCGAGCGCGGCGGGCAACGCGGGCATCGCCGGCTCGCCGCAGACCGGCAAGTCCACGATGCTGCGGACGCTGATGGCGTCCCTCGCGATGACGCACACGCCGCAGCAGGTGCAGTTCTACGGCCTCGACTTCGGCGGCGGGACGCTCGCGGCCATGGCGGACATGCCGCACGTCGGCGGCATCGCCAACCGGCTGGACGGCGACCGCGTCCGCCGCACGGTCGCCGAGGTCACGGCGCTGCTGGAGCAGCGGGAGCGCGAGTTCGCCGAGCGCGGCATCGACTCGATGCCCACGTACCGGCGGATGCGCGCGTCCGGCGAGATCACCGGCGACGGCTACGGCGACGTGTTCCTCGTCGTGGACGGCTGGATGACTCTCCGCCAGGACTTCGAGAACCTCGAAGGCGTCATCACGGACCTGGTGGCCCGCGGTCTCGGCTACGGCATCCACGTGGTCGCGACCGTGAACAAGTGGTCGGAGTTCCGGATGAACGTCCGCGACCTGTTTGGGACGAAGCTGGAGCTGAAGCTCGGCGACCCGTACGAGTCGGAGATCGACCGGAAGCTGGCGGGGAACGTCCCGGAGGGCAAGCCGGGACGCGGCCTGACCCGCGAGGGCCACCACTGCCTGACGGCGCTGCCGCGCATCGACGGCGAGACGGACGACGCCACGCTCGCCGACGGCGTCAAGAAGCTGGTCGCCGCGATCGCCGGGAACTGGGACGGGCCGTCCGCGCCCAAGGTCCGGATGCTGCCCGCCGTGCTCCCGGTCTCCTCGATGCCGAGCGCGCAGGAGAGCGGTTCGCGGATCCCGATCGGCATCGACGAGGACACCCTGTCCCCCGTGTTCCTGGACTTCCAGGCCGAGTCACACTTCCTCGTCATCGGCGACACCGAGTGCGGCAAGTCGAACCTGATGCGGATGATCACCAGCGGGATCATCGAGCGGTACACGCCCGCGCAGGCGCGGCTGATCTTCATCGACTACCGGCGGGCCCTGCTGGACGCGGCCGACACCGAGCACCGGATCGGGTACGCGGCGTCCTCGGCCGCCGCGCAGGGCCTGGTGAAGGACATCGTCGGCGCGCTGCAGGCGCGGCTCCCACCCGCCGACCTCACCCCCGAGCAGCTGCGGGACCGGTCGTGGTGGAGCGGCGCCGACCTCTACCTGATCATCGACGACTACGACCTGGTGGCCACGTCCGCGAACCCGGTCGCGCAGCTGGCCGAGCTGCTCCCGCAGGCCCGCGACATCGGGCTGCACGTCATCGTGTCCCGCGCGTTCGGCGGCTCCGGACGCGCCATGTACGACCCGGTCCTGCAGCGCATCAAGGAAATGGGCTCACCCGGCCTGCTGATGTCCGGTAACAAGGACGAGGGGGTCGTGCTCGGCAATATCAAGGGTCACGCGCTGCCGGTCGGCCGCGGCTATTTCATCAACCGCCGCCACGGCACCCGCCTCATCCAGACCGCACACCAGGAATAGGAGGATTCGATGGCCGAGTTCAGCCTCGGACCCGACTTCGAGCGCTTCCAGCGCGATATGCAAGAGCAGATGGGCGACCTCACCAAGATGAAGGAGGCCATCGAGGCCGCCGTCGGCCGCGGCGAGGCGGCCGACGGCCGTGTCGTCGCCGAGTATCGGTCGGAGGGCGGCCTGACCAGGCTGGACCTCGACCCCCGCGCGATGCGGCTCTCGTCCGCCGAGCTGAGCGAGGAGATCCGCACCGCGGTCAACGCCGCCGCCCAGGATTTCCAGAAGAAGGCGCGCGAGGCGAGCACCTCCATGTTCAATGTGCCGGACGACCCGTCGAAGGGCATGGACCCGGCCAAGGCCCTCGCCTCCCTCGACAAAATCGCCAATGGTTTCGCCGGCCAGATGCGCACCCTCGCCCACGAACTGGGCGTCCAGCAGCAACGCGCCAAGGAGGCCATGGACAACTACAAGGGCCCAGGCTCCCCCAACGGCCCCCGCTGAAACGACTCGCACTGTGGGCCCGGACGGCTATGGCGTCCGGGCCCACAATGGCGTTTGGCCGTCCGGCCGTCCGTTCGCCGGGCCGATCGAACCTAGTCGCTCTGGCTGCTGCGAACGTGTCGGCGGCGCAGGTAGAGAACGGCCGATGTCAGGATTGACATGAGGGCGAACCCACCGGCGAAGAGAGATTTTCCGGGGATCGAATTGGGGCTGTCGATGATGCGCCTCGTGCCCGTGGCGCGGTCGTGGCTGGCCCTGACGAATTCACCCTGCGCATACTTGCGGCTCGGCTCCGCCCCGCGGCCGGACGGCCTTTCCACGATCTCGTACGTCCCCGAGGGGCACGCCGCCTGGTAGTGGTAATGGTGGTAGTAGGTGTCCCTCGTCTCCACCGAAACCGACGCGATCCTGCAGGGCTCATGTTCGGTGCGCCCTTCCTGCATGGCGGCGACCAGCAGCAGCGTCATCGGCATCGTCAGCGCGATTCCCAGAAAGCCGCCGCCCACCCACCGTTTGTTGACGCTGCCCAGCACCACCCAGCAACCGCCACCGATGCAGATTCCGCCGAGACCGCAAGCCACCGCGGCGGCGGTCACCACATTGTTCTTCGGGACGTCCAGCGCGAAAGCGCTCACCGCCGCCGCGGCGAGCGCGATCCAGCCCACGGTCAGCAGGCCGTATCCCCATCTCGCGCGCCGTCCCTCGACCCTCCTCCGCGCATCATGCGCCGCCTGAAGAACCTCGGGCTCCCACGGCTCGTACCCGACGTTCACCCGACCCTCCTTTTCATGAATGCTTCGGTCGTGGCTCTGGAAAGGCGACGTTCGCCCGCGGGTCTATTTGTAGATGTCCCAGGGCGGGGGCTCATCTTCCTTCTTCGGGTTGGGGTTCCACTCCTTGTTGCCGCCGGGTGAGGTCGACGTCACCTTGTCGGAGTGCTCACCTTCGGTGCTCATTTCGTGCTCGTAATTGACCTTCGAGCCGGTCTGCGGATTCTCGGCGCCAACTGTTCCGGAGGCTCCGACGCCCTTGTCGTCCCACTCCACCTTGGGCCCGCCGCTGACAGCGACCGGACCATGGGTGTACTTGCCCTTGATCTCGGCGTCGCCGCCCTTGTAGTCGCCTTCTTGAATCTTGTGGTGCGTGGCGAGTTCCGTCTCAGCATTCCCGAGTCCGATTTTGGCGCCACCGCCGACGTCCCAGGTCCCGTCGAATCCCCGGTCCGCGTCCAGATCGATTTCCCCGAGAGGCGATCCCTTGGAGCCGGTGGCGACACGCGGATCACGCTGTCCGCCCGACAGGGGCCTCCTGGACGGATCGAATACCTCACCATTCGACCTGTTGACATAGGCGAGAGCGCCGTTGGCCGCACTCTGCACGAGGTTCGCGGCGGCACCGGCTGAGCCCTGAACGAGGGCCTTCTTCAGGGCCGCGTCCGCTCCATCGTTCCCGTGGGCGCCCTGATACTTGGCGGTGACCACGGTGCCGCCGCCCATCGCGGCCCCGGCGACCAGGCCGAGATTGGCCAGGATGCCGGTCGCGACCCAAGTGATCGTCAACCCGGTCTGGGCCGCCGCCACGCAGGCCGGATAGTCGACCACGAAAACCGCCGCGATGGCGAGCGCGTCAAGATAGGCCGCCATTCCGATGGCGAACACCGCGTACGCGAACAGCGCCCACGCCAACCCGATGAGCGCGTAGGAGACCGCCATGCAGTAGTTGTGCAGCGCGTCCAGTTCCAGGCAGAACTCGTGAATCGTGTTCTCGTAGAGGGCGCGGTCGTCCGTGGTCCAGGAGTCCGTCGGAATGTTCTTGACTCTGGCCTGGAGCTCCTGCGACGCCTTCTCAAGCTCCTGCGCCGCCTTGGCCCACTCCTGGCTGGCCATTTCGAGGTTCTGCGGCTTACCGGTGGCCAGTTTGAACTGGAACGAGACGAGCAGGGCGGGCGGTAAGATCATCGCCCCTATGGCCATGGTGGTGGCGGCGGACATGAGGCTTTCGGCGGCCCCCACCGTGGAGGCGCCCAGCATTCCACCGGCTCCCGCCGCGCCGGCCGCACCGGTTCCGACCCCGACGCCGGTGTTCCTCGCCCCGCCGCCGACACCGCCGCTTCCGCCGCCTCTTGGCGTCACGTACGCCTCCCGTGATCAGGTTCTGGAGTTCTGCTCAGCGCTTGCCGACATTGCTGGCATCGTCGGCTTCGCCGTAGTTCATCGCGGCCTTGCGAATCCGTTCGGCGAAGCCGATGGCAGTGCGTGCCTCTAGCTTGATGTCCTCAAAGGCGAACTGGACCGCTATCGGATAGGCCGACGACGCGGCCGCGCAGGTAACGCTGAAGTCGCCGCCTTCAAGGTCGAAAACTCCGCCGGCGTTCAGTATCTTGGCGGCCGCCTTGAGATTGTCCTCGGCGATGAGGTTGACTTCCTTGCTGTGATCTTGCAACTTCTGTACATCGACGGACTTCTTATCGCCCATGGCGCCATGGTACGGGAATGTCCAACCTGACTTCCACCGGAACACCACAATCCATGTAAAAGTAGAAAATGCCGAGGTCAAGGGTATCTTCCCGGCCACGCAGGCGCCGTGCATTACGCCGATCACGGCCTCGCACGGCAGGACCCGAGATGACACGCTGGATTGAGCAGGACGCCAGTGCGCTGCATTCCCATCGGGCTCCGGAAGTTGATCAGCTTCTCCCCAGTGCGAAGGCCAGAGGGGTGGCGAGCACCAGGGTCCGCAGTGGTTCGGACAATCGGTACTCGATCTTGAGCGTGTATTCGGCCTTCGTCGCCCGGAGATAGTTGAGCCGGGCGATCTGCACACCGTTGGCGTCGGTGAAGTCGGCGTTGGTCGGGACCCACCTATGTCCCTTCCGCCCTTGCTGTTTCTGCTCCCAGCAGATGCCGCACAGCCGCTGGCCGGAGGCGTCTCGAAGCAGGTAGAACACCCTTGGCATGGCATGGCCGAGGCCAACGGCGCGCTTCAAGCCCGAGAGCGGCGACGCGGTCACGCGGCGCGCCTCCGTCCTCGCCGCTTCCTGGTCGCTCTCGTACGTCCCGATCAGTGCGCCGTTCGGGTCCAGGACCTCGATGGGCCGTTCGGGATCGCTGACCACCGAGAAGGCCGGTGCCCCGTTCGCCCCGGCGGCCTGAATCACCACGCGGCCGGGAGGCGGCGGCGACACGGCCTCGGAGAACCTCGCGCGAATCCCCGCGGGGCGCGGTGGGCCCTCCGTCCGGACGGCCCTCCCGACGACCTGCTTGTTCGCGTCCTTTATTTCATATTCCGGCTGATCAGAAACTTGTTTGATCATCACGATCGGAAGATCGAACACGGGACCTCGCCTCACTCACAACAGGCAGAAACGGCGATGATTCTAGTGGACGGCGTCGTTCAATTCCCCCTTCGCCCGCCAGCGCCGTTTCTGACGGGGCGTCAGGCACCATCGAGCAGGTCGAACCCGATGGGTGACGCGACGACGAGCAGCCGGAGAACGTCCGGAAGCCGATGGTTCACGTCCAGCCATTTTCCATTGAAGAGGGCGATTCGGCTCCCGCTCGAGTCGGTGTAGTCGACTTTCTTACTCAGCGTCTCCTGCTTGATGCGCAGTCCCACCTTTTGAGGCGCGCTGTTCCGCATCGCACTGGACTGCAGCATCCGCCACTTGTCCGGCCCTCATCCGTCGAGGAGCGGATCACTGTCAATCCGTCCGTGATGCATCAACTCTCATGGTCAAGGTGGAAGCAACTGGAGCGGGGTGATTTGGTCATGGATCGTAGTGCAGGGGCCAGAACCTACTCCACTTACAGTAAGGAGTATCAGCAACTTGTACCTTACGGGCAAGCTCGACAATTCGTACGTGGCGCGGATCCGGTGAGATACGCGCTGGACATCGTCACAGCGGATCACTGGAGCGCTGGCGGGTTGATCACGTCGGCTTGTTTGAGTCACAAGACCTGTAGATACGGAGTGACCAAATCCTGAAACCACGGCGGGCAGCAAGGCAGCCAGGTGGGTCTCAGGTTCGTCGCATAGTGGCGTCAAGCTGGTCGTATCGACCCGTAGTCGGATGGTTGCTCCTGAAGGTGTGGCTTGGCCACAAGGGGGCATTCCTGCGATCGCCACCGTGCTCAACGCGACCCGTCTGGGCCCGCAAGTTCACTCCGGGGACCGCCGCGCCCCTAGCCTGCTGTTCTGGGCCCACATCAACCCCTGCGGCCGCTTCTACCGGGACGTGGGCTCCCGACGCACCCAGATCTGACGGCCCCGGTTCCGGTCAGTTCTGGCCGTCCCGCCATAAGGGTTAGGTAGCCGGAAGGTCAGCGCGGTGGTGTTCTTGACTGGGTTTGGGCGCGTCGGTGATGGGCGCGCGGATCTGCCCGTCCTGGTCTTCCTAGACCAGTCGGGCAAGGTGATCGGCGGGCAGTTAGGCGAGCACCGCAGCAGGATCACCTGTCAGATTCGGCCAAACCGCCACCCGGGCGCGGGGGGGGTGAGTCGTTCCCGGGTCTGATCGATCCCGCCGTCGCCGAGCCGATACCAGCGGGACACGCCCTCAACCGGGTTCTCCTCCAGGAGTTCGGCGCGGCCAGCGGCGGCGGACGTGGTCGCCGCCTCCAGATAGGCGGCCTCGACCGACTCGTGGTCGCTGGCGTTGTGCTGGTTGGCGACGTAGTGGCCCTGCGCGTCACGGGCCGCCGGGTCGTATTTGGTGGCCCGATACACGAAAGGCGGCACGTTGGGCATCGTGCCACGGTGGTCAGGGCGATGGTCCGGCTTGCGGTTGTCGCGTGCGCACGGCAGCCGGGGTTGGGTTAGGTGAGGAGTTTGATTATGAGGAGTATGACGGCGGCTATGCCGGCGATGGGGCCGAAGATTTTGAGGAGGTGGTCTAGTTGGTCTCGTTGGACGCCGGCCCTGAACTGTTTCTGGCCGAATGCAACGCGGGCCGGGGCTCTGTACTCGGCCATGAAATTGGCCTGGTACTCGTTGTAGGCGGCGTGGATTCCGGCGTAGCCGGGGTAGATTTCCGGGCCGGACTCGGTGGCTTGGCCGTCTCCGAACGGGAGGTGGAACTCGAAGGCGAGTGCGAGGTAGGAGGCGAAGATGACGGGGCGCCAGGCTCCGGTGGCCCGGGCGTCGAGGTAGAGGACGCCGTCTCGTCGTTCCGCCAGCTGGGTACCGTCCGGGGTGGTCCAGCGGAAGACGCGGGCGTCTATTCCGTTGGGGAGCGTCGGGCGTTCGAGGTCGGGCGGCTGTTCGCAGATCAGGTCGCCGAGGGGCCGGAGGTTCGCGTCGAGCAGGCGGGCGGCGGGGGTGAGGTTCATGCCCTGCTCGGTGGTTCCGAGTATTCGTCCGCCGCCCTGGAACGTGGAATGGCTGTCGTATTCCACTCGGGCCAGGAGCGTGCCGTCGGGGGCGATGAAAGCCGATTGGGGTGCGACGGGGCTCAGTTTCAAATGTTCGGCGCGGTCGAAGTACAGGAGCGTCGTGCCGTCGGGGGCCGTGACGGCGAAGGTGAGGCGGGGTGTTTGGACGCGGTCGGCGGTGAGCACATTGCCTCGCGGTGAACGAAGTCGCGCCACTTCGACGAGCCGGGCCAGGACGGTCCCGGAAGAGCCGTCCTGGATCTCGTACAGGTTCGAGGGGTTCAGGCGCAGTGCGGCACTGGTGAAAAGCCCGGTGGCCATTATTTGTCCCAGGGGGGCGTCTCGTCCTTCTGTTTGTTGAAGGACCCCTCGCGGTTGAAGGCGGGACTGTTGACGTTGTACTTGTCGGAGTATTCGCCCTTGCCGTCCCAGCCGCCTTCGTATTCGGCCTTGCTGCCCGAAGGGGTGTGGCCGCCGCCGGCCTTGAAGCCGCCGCCGACGTTCTCGTTCTCGTCCCAGGTGACCTTTCCGCCCGCCGTACCGTTGACGGTGCCGGTGGGGTCGTGCACTTTCTGGTTGACGCCGACCTCGCCGCCGGCCCAGCCCTGCTCGTTCTTCTTGATGTTGCCGGCGATCTCGGTCTCGCCCGCCGGGGTGTTGACCTTGACGCCGCCGCCGTAGGTCCAGGTCTCGTTGATGTTGCGGTCGGCGTCCAGGTCGACCTCGCTGATCGGCGAGCCCTTGCTGCCGGCGGACTTCCCTCCCGGCAGACCGCCGTTGATCGTGCTGCCGTCGGACCGGTTGACCCAGGACAGGCCGGCGTTGGCGGCGTTCTGCACCAGGTTGGCCGCCGCCCCGGCGGACCCGTTCACCAGCGCCTCCTTGAACGCGGCGCCGGCGCCCTCGTTGCCGTGGCCCGCCTGGTAGGCGGTGGTGAGCCCGGCGCCGCCGAACATCGCCATGCCGGCCATCGAGCCGGCGGCGGCGAGGATGCCCGTCGCGACGTGGGTGATGGTCAGGCCCGTGCCGGCCGCGGCGACGATGGCGCCGTACGAGGGGGCGCCGACGATGCTCGCCAGCGCCGCCACCGCCAGGACCAGGAGGACGTCGATGTAGACGGCCATCCCCATCGCGAAGATCGCGTAGGCGAGCAGCGCGTACGCCAGGACGACGAGGGCGATCGAGACGGCCATGCAGTAGTTGTGCAGGGCGTCGACCTGGAGGCAGAACTCCTCGACCTTGCTCTCGTAGCTCTTGCGGTCGTCCATGTTCCAGGCCTGGTCGGGGATGCCCTGCACCAGGCTCCGCAGGTCGTTCGCCGACTGCTCCAGTTCCTGGGCGGCCTTGCCCCACTGGGCCGACGCCTTCTCCAGGCTCTGCGGCTTGCCCTTGGACAGCCGGAACTCGAACGAGATCATCAGCGCGGGCGGCAGGATGACCGCGGCGCTGACCATGGCTATCGCCGCGTCCATCAGCGGTTCGGCGACGGCGGTGGCCGAGCCGCCCGTCAGTGCGGCCACCGCCGCTCCGCCCGCCGCAGCGCCACCGGCGCCGGCGGCCTTGCCGCGTCGTCCCTGGCTCCCGACCGTCGACGAGTTCCCCCCGCCGGTGCCGCCGCCGCCCGTACCGCCGCCGCTGCTATTGCCTCCGCCGCCGCTGCTGCCAGGGCCTCCGCCGTTCTGTGGTGCCATGCTGCCCGCTCCTCATGACGTCGTCGTACTCGGGAGTTGTTGCGGAGAAGGGTTCAGGCCAGCGTGTTGGTCTCTTCGGCCTTGGCGTAGTTCTTCGCCGAAGCGTCGATCTTCTTCGCGAAGCCCTGGGCGGTGTCGATCAGCAGTTTGATGTCCTCGAAGCCGAACTGGACCGCGATCGGATAGGCGGTGGACGCGGCCGTGCAGGTGATGCTGAAATCACCGCCTTCGAGGTTGAACGTGCCGTCGCTGTTGAGCGCGTTTCCGGCGTTCGTGAGCCGAGGGACGACGCGGTCGGTGATGTCCTTGCCGTGCAGCGCGATCCGTTGCGGATCTGCGGACTTATTGGGAGCCAAGAGTGCCTCTCCAATCAGGCTGCGTCGCGGTCTCCTGGTCAGGCTCCGGGACATACTAGGGCACGCCGGACGCACCCGAGCGCCGGACTTCGTCACCTATCCCGAACGGCGATGGAACGGATTATTTGTCCCACGGCGGGGTCTCGTCGCCGTACTTGGTGGTGCCCCCGGGTGTGTCCACGGTGCCGGACGTGTGGGTGCCACCCTTGCCGTCGTAGTTGACGGTCCCGGTGCCCTTGGCGACGTCGCCGCCGTTGAACTGGCCGCTGCCGCTGCCGGTGACCTTGCCCTCGCCGGTCTCGAAATCGTGCTCGCCCTCGATGCCGACCTTGCCGCCGACGGTCGGGATGGGCATCTCCGGGCTGCCCTGTCCGGCCGAGGGGACGCCGCCGGGGGTGGTGTAGCTGACGTTGCCGCCGTACTTGATGTTGCCGTCCTTGCCCTGGCCGATGCCGTCCTCGTCGGTGTACTCGACGTTGCCTTCGGCGCCGACGCCGATGGGGGTCTTGACGCCGCCGGAGAGGTCGCCGCCGGCGAAGCCGTGGTCGCCGTACTTGACGTGGCCGCCGCCGGTGATCTCGGTTCCGCCGGGGGTCTTGACGGTCGCGCCGCCGCCGACGTTCCACGTGTGGTTGGCGTTGCGGTCGGCGTCGAGGTCGACGTTGGAGACCGGCAGGCCCTTGCCGCCCGGACGCGAGCCGGCGAAGGCGAGGCCGCCGTTGATGGCGTTCTGGCCGAGGTTGGCGAGGGCGGTGGCGGAGCCGGTGGCCTGCGCGGTCATGAAGTCGGACAGCGCCTGGTCGTTGCCGTTGAACGCCTCGGCGACCGCGGCGAGCATCGAGCCGCCCTGGAACACGATCGCCGCGATCTGCGCGGCGGCCGCGAGGATGCCGGTGGCGACGAGCGTGATCGTCAGGCAGGTCGCGGCGATGGCCTCGCAGGTCGCGGTGATCCCGGCGGTGATGATCCCGGCGAGGGCCGCGGCGGCGACGGCCGCGAGCGCGGCGAGGAACGTTCCCATCGCGATGGCGAAGATCGCGTAGATCATCAGGGCCCAGGCGAACGAGATCAGCGCGATGCTGACGGCCTGGCAGTAGGTCTGCAGGATGTCGAGCTGGGCGGCGAACTCCTCGACCTTCTGCTCGTAGGCCGGACGGTCCTTGGCCGTCCAGTCGGCGGCCGAGATGGCGGACGCGCGCTGCTGCAGGAGCGTCTTGGTCTTCTCGATGGCCTGGGCGGCCTCGTCCCAGGCCTGGCTCGCCTTCTCCAGGTTGGCCGGGTTGCCCTTGCTCAGCTTGAACTGGAACCCGATCATGAAGGCCGGGGGAAGAATGAACTGGGCGATGCCGACCTCGATGTCGGCGGTGCCCATGAGGGTGTCGTAGGAATTGAATGCGCTCATCGCGGCGGGCCCCCCTGACTTCAGACTTGCTTGATCTTGCTGGCCGTCTCGGCGCCGCCGTAGTTCTTCGCCGTGGTGGCCAGATTCTTCGCGAACCCGTCGAGCATCTCGAGGTGGGTGTTCAGGTCCTCGTAGACGAACTGCAGACCCATCGGGTAGGCCATGGACGCCATGGTGCCCGTGATGCTGAAGTCGCCGCCCTCGATCGTCCCCTTGTCGTTGAGGGTGCTGCGCGCCTTGTCGAGCTCGGGACGTATCTCGCTCGTGATCTCTTTGCCGTGCTGGTCGATCCGCGCTGGATTGATTGAGACCTCGGTCACGCCGCCGCCTTCCTCGTTCCGCTACGCGGATGTTCCCCGGTGATTCGTTCGTGCACAGCAGAGCGTATCGCCATTGATACCGCGAGACAGGACATCATGCGCAGCCGTATTCCGTCTACCGGGTGCCGACCGAACCCGGCATACCGTTCCTTCCGTCCTCTACAGTCGTGCGTAGCGAAAGGAGTTCCGGGATGAGATGGACGGCGGTCGCCGTGGTGGCCGGATGTCTGGCACCCCTGTACGCCGCACCGGTCGCGCACGCCGCGCCCCCCGCCGCGAAAGCCCCGCGGACCGCCGCGAAGGCGCCGCAGAACTGCCAGCCGCCCGCGGGGGTCATGTCCGAGAAGCAGCTCGTCCAGAACGGGCAGCCGTGGGCGCAGCAGTTCCTCAACTTCGGGGCCGCGCACGAGCGGGTCACCGGCCGCGGCGTCAAGGTCGCGGTGGTCGACAGCGGCGTGACGCCGGCGAACAAGCAGCTGGCCGGGCAGGTCCTCAAGGGCGCCGACGTGACGGGCACCGGCGCCGCCGACTGTCTCGGGCACGGCACCTGGGTGGCCGGCATCATCGCCGCCAAGCAGGGCGTCACCCCGTTCGCCGGCGTCGCCCCGGACGCGAAGATCATCCCGATCAAGTTCGCGGCGCAGGCGCAGAACGTCGACAGCGGCCTGGCGGCCAAGGGCATCGACGCCGCGGTGCGCCTCGGCGCCGACATCATCAACGTGTCGACCCAGTCGCTGGGCGACGACCCGCGGCTGCGCAAGTCCGTGGAGAACGCGCTCGCCAGGGGCATCGTCGTCGTGGCGGCGGCCGGCAACATCGATCCGAAGAACGGCAAGATGCCGGGGCTGATGTACCCGAGCGCCTATCCGGGAGTGATCTCGGTGGGCGCCGTCGACCAGAACCGCCAGGTCAGCGCGTTCTCCAACCCGTCGACGCCCGTCTCGGTCATCGCGCCGGGCAAGGACATCGTGACCACGGCGCCCGACGGCAACTACGCGGTCGCTGAGCAGGGCACGAGCTTCGCGGCCCCGTTCGTGTCCGGCCTCGCCGCGCTGATCGAAGAGGCCCATCCGAACCTCACTCCCGCGCAGGTCAGGCAGCGGATCGAGGGGACCGCCGAGGGCAACAAGGGGGCCGGCAGCGGGCACGGCATGATCAACCCGGTGGAGGCGATCACCGCGGTGAACGTCCAGGGGCCGGGGCAGCAGGGCGCGGCGGGCCCGCCCGTGCGGATCGCCATGGCCGACCGGCCCGACCCCACCACCCGCAAGGTGGCCCTGGGCATCGCGGGCGGGGCGCTCGGCGCCGCCGTGCTGGTCGCGGCCGGCGGGCTGCTGATCCCGGCCGGACGGCGCCGCGGGTGGCGGCCCGGGTACGTCCGGTCGACCGGCGACGCCCCGGACGAGCCGTCAGGCGCATGAACGGCAGGACACCCAGGGGTGTAGGCAGGGCATAGCCGGACGTTTCCGTCACCCCGGGAACGTGGCTGAGTATTACCATCGGGCGGATGCACTCGTACGCACCGGTTCCGCCGCCTCCCACGGAGCCGTCCGGGGAGCCGTCCGGCGAACAGACTCAGCGCGCGTCCGCGCGGCGCTGGGTGGTGCCGTTGTGCGTCGTGTGCGCGGTGGCCGTCCTCGTCCCGGTGCTGTGGGTGACGGGCGGTTTCGAGGAGGCGCCGAAGCAGCCGGCCGCGCCGCCCGGGAGATCGCTGGACCTCGGGCTGTTCGCCGTCACCGTCCGGGACGCGCGGATCGGGCTGGAGACCGGCGACTTCGGCAGCAAGAAGGAGCCCTTCCTGATCGTGCGGATGAGGGTCGTCAACCAGGGCAAGGAGACCGAGTCGCTCGACACGGGCGGCCTGGCGGACGGCGTCGCCGCGCTGACGAAGGACGGGAAATGGGTGAAGCCCGAGCGGGTCGAGGGCGTCGCCGGCGGCGCGGAGACGAGCGTGGCGCAGCCGGAACTGCCGGTCGAGGCGTCCGCGATGTGGAAGCTCGGCCAGTCGGACGCGCCGCGGAAGCTCACCGTGGGGCTGCGCAAATGGACGTACGACCACGGGTTCACCGACAGCACGTTCAGCTGGTCGGTCGACCGTGAGGACGAAACGCTCGTCGGCCGCCTCACGCTCGCCGTCGCGGCGCTGAGCGTGAACCCGGCGCCGCAGCCGTCCGTCGGCGGCGGGTTGCAGCCGTCCATCAGGTCGAATCCGCGGCCGTCCCTCGGCACCGGGCCGCGCGCGACGCGCCCCTCGACGGGACGTCCCGCGCCGCGCGTCACGAAGCGCACGCCCCGGCCCACCGTGAGCCCCCGATGAACGTGCGGATGGTGCTCCTGAAGGGCGGCGCGGCGATCGGCGGGACGGCGCTGCTCGCCGGCGCGATGTGGATGCATTCGCTGAAGCCCCAGGTCAGGGCGGCGGAGCTGGAGCCGATCCGGAGCGGCGGCGCGATCGGCGAGGAGGTCCGCAACCGCGACTTCAGCGTGCGGGTCGAGAGGGTGGACGCGGCGAGGTCGCTGGCGCCCAGCCTCGGCCTGGGGAACCCGCCCCCGGTCGGCACGGACGGGATCTACCTCGTCGTCCGAGTCCGAGCGACGAGCCACCGCGAGCCGCTGGAATTGAGGACGGCGAAGCTGGAGACCGCCGGCGGCTACACGTTCAAGGAGGACCCGCGGACGTCCTCCGTGTCCGGCGGGGCGCAGCCGACGTTCCAGCCGCTGATCTGGACGCCGGCGGTGTTCGTGTTCGAGCTGCCGGAGAAGCGCCTGGAAGGGGCGCACCTGGTCGTCGGGACGGGCGGCCTGCTGCCGCAGCTGTCCGCCGCCGCCGACATCGACCTCGGCCTCACCGGGGCCCGGGCGGACGAGCTGATCCGGCGCGCCGCCGAACGCTACGACATCGAGGCGGGCACCTCATGACGGCGGCGGAGACCAGACCCCAGCCGATCATCCCGCCGGAGCCCGGACACGAACCGGGCCCCGACCCCGAACCCGAAGGGCGCCTGCGGCCGTTGGACAGGCGCGTCCTCCAGGCGATCGCGCTCCTGTGCGCCGTTCCGGCCATCCTCGTCTTGCACTGGGTGGACGAGACGAACGGCATCCAGAAGAACCTCAAGCCGCGGGAGAAGGTCACCAGCGTCCAGCCAGGGCAGATCGGCGAGCTCATCGGCGCGCAGTGGAAGGTCGTAGGGCGGCAGCAGGCCCGGCCCCTGGTGAAGGACGAATCTAACGATGTGACCGACCTTCGCGTGGCCGTCGCCGTCCGTCCCAAGGACGCCGCCAGCGCGAAGCTGGTCGGCTCCTACGGCATCGTCTACCGGCTCGTCGACGACGAAGGCCGCGAATGGTCGGCCTTGGCGAGTAGGGACGGGAACAGTGATCCGCGGGCGGGCGCCGCGATGCTCATCACCGTCAAGGGGACGGTGCCCCGAACCAAGGCGGACTCGCTGGAGCTGGTGGTCCAGGCGCCGAAGACGGCACGGAAGGGCGAGAAGGACCCACTGCCTTCGCTGCGGTTCGAGCACTGACCCTCGCCATGACGAGGTTGAACGCGGCCGCCAGCAGGCAGACCCGCAGGACCTCGAAGACGACCGCCGTCCCGTACCCGACGAACGGCAGCGCCTGGATCCACCACGTCACCTCGTGCGGCCCGATCAGCTCGTAGACGAACCGTCGGGACGCCTCCTCTGCCACGTCCAGGCCCGCGAACAGCAGGCAGAACGTCGCGAACGGCATCATCCCCGACCGGCGGACGAGCCGCAGCCCGTACCAGGCGGGCAGCCACATCTCCCGGAAACCGCGGGTGAGGATCTCGCGGGGGCTGTTCGTCCGGCCGACGCCGCCCGCCGCGGCGAGCCGCCGCGCGGTCCGGCTCCGTCCGAGGACGACCTGCTCGTCGCCGGCGTCCAGGCCGAGGATCACCCCGGCGATCACCAGCCAGATCAGCGCGCCGAGGACCGCGTCCTTGAACGGCGGCCACACGTCGAGGGCGGGACCGGCGACGTCCGTCACCCACGCCCAGGCCTCCCGCCCGGTGAACCAGTCGACGCCCTTGCCGCGCAGGTGGTCGATGGTGAAGATGCCGAAGAGCGCGAAGTTGATCTCAAGGAAGGCGACGAGCGCGCCGATGGCGCGGGGCAGCCGCTCCTCCAGCGACCATTCCGCCGCGACCTTCACCACGAACAGCCCCGCGGTGAGGCCGATCGCGAGGCCGATGTGCTTCTCCAGCGACAGCAGCATGCCGAGGGCGTCGATCTGCCCCTGGAGGCCGCCCTCCTGGAATCCCCGGGCCGTGGCCATGTCGGCGAACTCGCGGGCGTCCTCGCCCTGCAGCCCCCACGCCAGATAGAAGATCACGAACGGCAGCGCGGCGCGGCCCATCGCGCCGATCACCGACTCCTCGTTCCCGACCGCCCACGGGGTCAGGTCGCCGTCCGCCTCCCTGGCGTGCACGACGTCCAGGCCCTCGCGGACGCTGTGCACCATCAGCACCGCGACCGCCAGGGTGATCACGACCAGCAGGCCGATGGTGGCGATCGGCGCGACCGTCGCCGCCGTCCCCTTCATCGTGCCGAGCCGGTACCCGCCGTACATGGCGCCGTAGCGCAGCAGCTCGCCGACCGTGAACCACAGGGTGAGCGGCAGGACGAACCGTCCCGCGAGCCTCAGCGTGGCCAGCGGGAGTATCAGCGGCGACCGCGCGGACAGTCCGAACATCGCGCCGATCGTAGAGGATTCGCGGCGAACCGGGTGAACGCGGACCCGGCGGGCCCGCCGCCGGAGACGACGAACCCCGCCGTCCCGACTGGGCGGGGCGACGGGGTTCGTCGTCGTTCAGCGCTTGGCGCTTGAGCGTTTGGCGCTCGGGCCGTGCGGCTCGGGCCTGACGGCTCAAGCCTGGCGGCTCGGGCGTGACGCTCGGGCCTGGCGGCTCGCGGGCCTGGCGGCTCGGGTCAGATGGCGACCTGGAGGCCGGCGACCTCGCCGGTCTTGGCCGTCACGGTGCTGTCGACGCTGACGCCGCCCGCGGCCAGCACGCGCACCGTCCAGTCGCCGTCGGCGGCGAAGAACCGGAACACGCCCTCGTCGCCGGTGACGACCTCGGCGGTGAACTCGCCGGTCGAGTCGAGCAGGCGGGCGTAGGCGCTGGACACGGGGGTCCCGTCACGGGTGACGGTGCCCTGGATGACGGCCTCGTTGTTGAGGTCGACGGTCGCGGGCAGGTGGGCCGTCTGTTCGGGGGCTGCGCAGCCCTGGGTGGTGGTCATTGCTCCTCCGTCTCCGTGCACTCTGCCGGGTTTATCTACTTGGGGGCGCCCAGCTCGATCGGGACGCCGACGAGCGAGCCGTACTCGGTCCAGGAACCGTCGTAGTTCTTCACGTCCTGCAGGCCCAGCAGCTCGCGGAGCGCGAACCAGGTGTGCGAGGAGCGCTCGCCGATCCGGCAGTACGCGATGGTGGCCTTGTTCAGGTCGACGCCCGCCTCGCTGTACAGCTCGCGGAGCTCGTCGTCGGACCGGAACGTGCCGTCGTCGTTGGCCGCCTTCGACCACGGGATGCTGCGGGCGGTCGGCACGTGCCCGGCCCGCTGCGACTGCTCCTGCGGCAGGTGCGCGGGGGCGAGCAGCTTGCCGCTGAACTCGTCCGGGGAGCGGACGTCGATCAGGTTCTTGCTGCCGATCGCGTCCACGACCTCGTCGCGGAACGCGCGGATCGTCAGGTCCTGCTCCTTGGCCGTGTAGTCGGTCTTCGGACGGGACGGGACGTCGGTGACGAGCTCGCGGGAGTCCAGCTCCCACTTCTTGCGGCCGCCGTCGAGCAGCTTGACCTTGTCGTGCCCGTACAGCTTGAAGTACCAGTACGCGTACGCGGCGAACCAGTTGTTGTTGCCGCCGTACAGGATGACCAGGTCGTCGTTCGCGATGCCCTTCGCGGACAGCAGCTGCTCGAACCCGGTCTTGTCGACGAAGTCGCGGCGGACCGGGTCCTGCAGCTCGGTCTTCCAGTCGATCTTCACGGCGCCACGGATGTGGCCCTTGTCGTAGGCGGACACGTCCTCGTCGACCTCGACGAGAACGAGACCGGGGTCGTCCAGGTGGGACTCAACCCAGTCGGTGTCCACCAGGACGTCTGAGCGGCTCATACGGGGACCTCCCTCTCGGAGCGGAATTTCGCGGTGATACGTCGGAACAGCAGATACATCTCGCAGCCGAGGCAGAACCCGAACACCGCGTTCAGGAACGCCGCCGCCAGCGCCAAGGCGGTGGCACCGATGCCGAGCCAGGTGATCCCCGTCGCGTAACCGACCGTCCCGACCAGGGCGAACGCGAGACCGACACCCTGCGCGAAACGGGGCGGGGCGGCGTCCTCCAGTTCCCTGGGCGGAGCGAGCCGGGGACGGATGAGCGCTTTGAACAGCAGTCCGTACGGGGCGTACCGGATGCCGAGGAGGGTCGCGACGGCGAACACGACGGCCTGAACGGCGAGCAATGCCCAGCTTCCTGTCACCAGGACCGCGACCAGAACCGCTGTCGTGACCGCCGCACCGAAGCGCGGCCCACGCGGGTCAACCTGCATCGGGGTGCTCCTGGCGGAGTGGAAGCGTGCGTACGAGCTGAAAGTGGAAGTGCTCGGGGGCGGACGGGCTCGATGCCTCAGGCCATACGACAGAGCGAGGCGGCGACGCGGCAGAAGTCAACCGCGCGGCGCTTCGTCAGCGTCTGCTCTGTCCAGTAACGCACGGACACGATGTTAAGCCGACAATCCACAAGCTGTCACATCCGTCTCGCCTTCCGAGACAGTGACATTCGTCTTAGCCCAGGTCATCCCGGTATGGCTCACGGGGATGGTCCTCCGCGCGGTCCTGAGAACGGGCCTTTGGGGGGTCATGGGATGGCCTCGCCGAGGGCGGCTATGACGTCCGGTTTGCGTGGGGCCCCGGACGCGCGGCGGACGATGCGTCCCGCCTCGTCCAGGACGAGGACGGTCGGGGTGCGGACGACGTTCAGCCTGCGGACGAGGTCCAAGTGCGCCTCGGCGTCCAGTTCGACGTGCGCGACGCCGTCCACCATCTCCGCCACCTCGCCGAGGACGCGGCGGGTGGCGCGGCAGGGCGCGCAGAACGCGCTGGAGAACTGGAGGAGGGTGGCCTTCTCGCCGAGCTCGGCGCCGAGGTCGTCCGGCCGGAGAGCGTCTCGTTGGGCGGCGTCTGGCCGGAGGTGGTCGTTCGCCTCGTGCACGCCGTCGCCTCCGTCCCGCCGCCGCGGCGCGCGCAGCACGCCGTCGCGGCGCCGCCACAGCAGGCCGAACAGCGTGGCGGCGGCGAGCACCGCGACCGCGATCAACGCACCGTTCATCGACTCAACGCACCGTTCATCGACAAGGACAACCCCGGAGGGCGGGCGGTTCTTCCGCGGGCGTCCTACGGGGTCAGGCGGGGATGGTGAGGAGCGGCTTGCCGTCCAGGCCGACGATCTCGAACGAGAACAGCTGCCCGCGCGGGAACATCGTCGAGCCGGTGTACTCACCGTAGCCCTTGTCGTACGGGACGTACCAGCTGCCGAGCGCGTCCCGTCGCCCGTCCCGCGCGATCACCAGCAGCCGGCAGTGCGACCCCTTCGGGACGCCCGCCAGATGCAGCTCGACCTCCGTGCCCCACTTCTTCTTCTTGAGCAGCACGTAGCCCTTGATGTCGGTCTTGGGGTTCGCGGCGGCGATCCGCTCCGCTCCGTCGGCGGTCGGGGACGCGGACGGCGGCGGCGACACGGTCTCGTCCGTCCCGGACGGGAACACGAAGCCGCCGAACAGGGCGCCGATGACCAGCAGCAGGCAGGCGGCGGCGATCAGCGGCGTCCAGCGGGCGACCCGCCGCCGGGCGCCCTGGCCGTCGGCGTCGGGCCCGCCGGACGTCCGCCGGCGCAGCGGCAGGAGGCGTCCCCTGCGCCGTTCGGCGGCGCGGGAGAGGAGTGCGTCCAGGAGTTCGGGCGGCGGTCCGGCGAGCTGGGCGAGCTGCGCCTCGTCGACCCGCCCGAGCATCGCGGGCAGGCCGGCCAGCCCGGCGAGCTCGTCCCGGCAGGCCGGGCAGCCCGCCAGGTGGCCCTCCACCTGGGACCGCTCGGCGGGGTCGAGCGCGCCGAGCACGTACACCCCGAGCGAGGTGCGCACGTCAACGCAGCCGTTCATGGCGCCAACCCCCGCTCCTCCAGTGCGAGTTTGAGCGCCCGCAACGCATAGTAAGTCCGGGATTTCACCGTGCCGGGCGGTATGCCGAGCGTCTTCGCGGCCTCCGCCACCGACCGGCCCTTGTAGTACGTCTCCACCAGGACGGCCCGGTGCGGCGGGCTCAGCCCGGCCAGCGCCTCCGCGACCGTCCAGGACTCCAGCGCCCGGTCGATGTCGTCCGAGCCGGACGCGGTCATCATGACGTGCTCGTCGATGCCCGTCTCCGGCGGACGCGCCTGCCTGGCGCGGTGCGCGTCCACGACCAGGTTCCGCGCGACCGTGAACAGCCACGGCCGGACGGGACGTCCCGCGAGCGCCTCAGGGTGCTTCCAGGCGCGCAGCAGCGTCTCCTGGACGACGTCCTCCGCCTGGGTCCTGTCCCCGCCGGTCAGCCGCAGGACGTAGCCGAGGAGCGGACCTCCGTGCTCGCTGTACAGGGCGCGCAGCAAACCCTCATCCGCGGTGGGACCCACACCCCTGTCACGTATGCGTTTGCGCACCGGTTCACCGGACCCGCGTCATTTCTCCCGCTGCTGGAGATCGTTCAGCCGGACGTTCTCGGCGGTGGCGCCGACGCGCAGCCCGTCCGGCGTCGGCTCGATCACGCTGATCCGCGACCCGACCGGCAGGTCGGCGACCGGGACCGTCCAGGTGAGCTGCTGCCTCACCAGGGCCAGCGGGATCTGCGGGCCGCCGTCCGACGCCACCGACACGGGCGTGACCGCGATGCCGCGCGCGGTCGGCTTGACCTGCACGATCGCGGTGCTGTTCAGCGGACGGCCGAGGTAGCTGCCTTCGAGGTCGACCTCCAGGTCGTCGCCCTTCGGGCCGATCCGCTTGACCTCCTTCGGCGCCCTCTTCTTGACGACCTCGTACGGGATGACGGCGGACGCGGTCGCGGTGCGCGCGGTGACGTTCGCAGCGCTGCCCTGCGTGACCTCCGACAGCGGCGCGCTCACGCCCCGCATGTCGACCTTGACGCCGGTGACGGTGACGCCCTGCTGCGTCCAGTCGTCGATGGTCACCTCGATGTGGTCGTAGTCGCCGCCGAGCGCCTGCGTCAGGAACGGGAACCCGTGGATGGTGACATCGGGCTGCTGCTGCAGGTTGTACTGCGCCGCCACCTGCTCGCCGATCTTGTCCTCCGCCATCCGCACGCCGAGGCGGTCCGCGGCGACCACACCGACGGCGACGAGGATCAGCAGTACCAGCAGTACTTTCCGCATGTTTCTCCCTGTCTGTTGCGTTTCTCTCCTCCTTCGGCCCTGGAGGGCCTCCATCGTCGAGAAACGCGTGCGATCGCTGCATCGCTCCGGCTCGCCTGGCGGCTCGCTGCGCGATCAGGTTTCTCGCAAGCTCGAAACCTGCCTTCGGACACGATCGCGACTGTTCGGGTTGGTGCGTGGCCGGGCCGGTGGCTGATGCAGGTGCGCGGTGGAACCGGCCCGTGCGGCGTCATGAACAGGGCAACGATAGTGCCACATTTGACACATTTGAGGTCCCTTCTCGGCTGGAGGAGACCGGGAATGCACTATGGACCCATGGCCAAGGGGACGATGCGGTACTGGGCGGCGGCGAAGGCGGCGGCGGGGACGCCTGAGGAGCCGTACGACGCCGAGACGCTAGCTGAGGCGATCGCTGCAGCGGTCTCCGGACAGGGGCGGAGCGACGAGTTCGAGCGGGTCGTCGGGCGTAGCTCGTTTCTCGTGGACGGGGTGCCCGTGGGGAGCCGTGCACACGGGTCGGTCGTCCTGCCGGAGGGTGGGGTCGTGGAGGTGCTTCCGCCGTTCGCGGGCGGCTGAGCTCACGCGGTGGCCTCACCCGCCGGCCGGGGCGGTGGCGGGGGCGTCGCCTGGACGCCGAGAGGCGCTCGGTTATGCTCGGGGGAAGGGATCCGGGCGACGAGGCCAGGGAGCTCAGCTGAGAGCCCTCGTGGCCGCCTCGTCCTTGAGTCGCCGGCCGTCGCCGGGGCTGGAGGGTGAGCCGCCTGGGTCCTACGTCTTTTTCAGGGGACGGGAGGCGGCACGTGAGCAGCTTGCTCCTGCTGACCAACGCGTTGGAGCCCTCCGACGAGGTCCTGCCCGCGCTGGGGCTCCTGCTGCACTCCACGCGCGTCGCCCCGGCCGAGGCGTCCGCGCTGATCGACGCGCCGCGCGCCGACGTCCTGCTGGTGGACGCCCGCCGCGACCTGGTCCAGGCCAAGAGCCTGTGCAGGCTGCTGCGCACCACCGGCCTCGACTGCCCGTTGTTCGCCGTCGTGACCGAAGGCGGCCTCGCCGCGCTCAGCCCCGAATGGGGGGTGGACGACGTGCTGCTCCAGACCGCCGGGCCCGCCGAGGTCGAGGCCCGCCTCCGCCTCGCCGTCGGACGCGCCGCCGCGGACGCCGACGCCGACGAGACCCCCGGCGAGATCCGCAGCGGCGACCTCACGATCGACGAGGCCACCTACACGGCGCGGCTGCGCGGCCGCGTCCTCGACCTCACGTTCAAGGAGTTCGAGCTGCTGAAGTACCTGGCCCAGCACCCGGGCCGCGTCTTCACCCGCGCCCAGCTGCTGCAGGAGGTCTGGGGCTACGACTACTTCGGCGGCACCCGGACGGTGGACGTCCACGTCCGCCGCCTCCGCGCCAAGCTCGGCGCCGAGTACGAGTCCCTGATCGGAACCGTGCGCAACGTCGGATACCGCTTCGTCCCCGACCACCGTCCCGGCGACACGGAGATGGCTTCCGCGGCGACCTGAGCGGCGACCTGAGCGGGGAGTCCCGTCCGGACGGGCCTCCCCGCCTGGAGTCCCGGGCCTGCACCGGTCTCCGGGCGGGGAGTCCCGCGATCTGTCGCCGCGGACGATCAGAAGAAGATCTTCTGGTTCGGGCTGCGGTCGTTGCACGTCCACTGGATCAGGGCCGCGCCGTTCCGGGTGCTGCCGTTCGCGACGCTCAGGCACTTGCGGCTGCGGGCGTTGAACAGCAGCTGGCCCTTGGCCCTCTTCATCCAGACCCAGCTGCTGTTCTGGTTCTTCCAGTTACAGGGCCATTGGACGATCTTCGCCCCGTTCGCCTTCGAGCCGCCGGCGACGTTCAGGCACAGCTTGTTGTGGGAATTGTAGATCTGGTACATGACGTAGTTGCCCGTTTTGGGGCCACGGATTCCCCATCGCTGATTGCCCGGCTGAGGACGCCCGCAGTCCCACAGATTGATGGCGGTCCCCCGGCGTTTGGACCACCCGGGAACCGTGATGCACCGGCTCTTACCGCGGATGACGAACCTCATGACGGTCGCGCTCGGACCGGCCTCGACACCGGGGGACTGCGCAGACGGCGGCGCCTGGTCGGCGTGGGCACCGCCCGCGGGGGCGAGCGCCAGCGCCACGCCGGCCACGGCGGACCCGACGGCCATCTTCTTGAATGCAGCGGAGAACATCTACCCTCCTGCCGTCGACATGAAATGCCGACCGGTCGGTGAATGGTCGATAAAACGGTATCCATCGACCGTCTCCGGGGCGTCTCCGCCGCGTCTCCGGACCGTCTTGGAGATATCTCCGCCACAGCTACCGGCAGAAAGAAAAAGACCCGTCGCTATTACGTGGTGCAATAGCGACAGGGTCTGGAAAACGGGTGGTCAGCCGAAGCGGCCGGTGATGTAGTCCTCGGTGGCCTTCTGCTCGGGGTTCGTGAAGATCTTGCTGGTGTCGTCGATCTCGATGAGCTTGCCCGGCTTGCCCGTCCCGGCGATGTTGAAGAAGGCCGTGCGGTCGCTGACACGGGCGGCCTGCTGCATGTTGTGCGTGACGATGACGATCGTGTACTGGGTCTTCAGCTTGTCGATGAGGTCCTCGATGGCGAGGGTGGAGATGGGGTCGAGCGCGGAGCACGGCTCGTCCATCAGCAGGACCTGCGGCTGGACGGCGATGGCGCGCGCGATGCAGAGGCGCTGCTGCTGACCGCCGGACAGGCCGGCCCCCGGCTTGCTCAGCCGGTCCTGGACCTCGTTCCACAGGTTGGCGCCGCGCAGCGACTCCTCGACGATCTCGTCCAGCCGGGCCTTGCGGCGCACGCCGTTCAGCTTCAGGCCCGCCGCCACGTTGTCGTAGATCGACATGGTGGGGAACGGGTTGGGCCGCTGGAACACCATGCCGACGACGCGGCGGACGGCGACGGGGTCGACGGACGAGTCGTACAGGTCCTCGTCGTCCAGCATCACCTTGCCCTGGACGCGGGCACCGGGGATGACCTCGTGCATCCGGTTGAGGGTGCGCAGGAACGTGGACTTGCCGCAGCCCGACGGTCCGATGAACGCCGTCACCGAGCGCGGCTCGACCGTCATCGAGATGTCCTCGATGGCGTGGATGCCGCCGTAGTACGCGTGCAGCCCGGAGACTTCGATCCGCTTGGCCATGGGGTGGTAGCTCCTATCGGGGTGTCAGCGGCCTGCGGGCCTGCGCCGGCCCGCGATGAGACGGGCGACCAGGTTGAGCAGCATGATGATCAGGATCAGCACGAGCGCACCCGTCCAGGCGCGGTCGATCGAGTTCTGGTTCGGGTCTCTCGCCTGGTCCCAGATGAAGGTGGGCAGCGAACCCTGCGGTCCATCGAGGGCGTTGGTGTTGATCACCTTGGTGTAGAAGATCGTGAGCAGCAGCGGCGCCGTCTCGCCCATCACCCGCGCCACCGCCAGCATGATCCCGGTGATCATGCCGGTGAGCGCGGTCGGCAGCACCACGAACAGGACCGTCCGCCAGCGCGGCACGCCCAGCGCGTAGGACGCCTCCCGCAGTTCGTTCGGCACCAGCTTCAGCATCTCCTCGCTGGCCCGCACGACGGTGGGGATCATCAGGATCGTCAGGGCGAGCGCGCCGGCGAGCCCGGAGAATCCGAACCCGAGGGTCAGCAGCCACAGCGCCAGCACGAACAGGCCCGCGACGATCGACGGGATGCCGGTCATCACGTCCACGGTGAAGCTGATGATCTTGCCGAGCCGGCCGTTCCCGGCGTACTCCACCAGGTAGATCGCGGTGAGCACGGCGATCGGGATGGCGATCAGGCTGGTGATCAGGACCTGCTGCAGCGTTCCGATGATCGCGTGGTAGGCGCCGCCGCCCGCGTCGCTGCCGCCGACGGCGTTCATGGAGAACTGGAAGAACGTCAGGTCGAACCGCTTCGCACCGTTCACGACGACGGTCCACAGCACCGACACCAGGGGGATGAGCGCAAGCCCGAACGCGAGGTAGACCAGGACCTGGACGAGCCTGTCCTTGATCCGGCGGCCGGCGGACACCGAGGTGAGCGTGGCCCCCGGACGCCCCTTGCTCGTGGAGACGGTGGTCACACGAACTCCTTCCGGCGCGCGACGACCGCGCGTGCGGCCATGTTGACGACGAGGGTGATGACGAAGAGGACGAGACCGGAGGCGATCAGCGCGCCGCGGCCGGTCACGCTCGCCTCACCGAAGCTGTTGGCGATGTTCGCCGCGAACGTGCTGCCGCCGTTCTCCAGGACGTGCCAGTTGATCCCCGGGACGAAGGTCAGCACCATCGCGACGGCGATCGTCTCGCCCATCGCGCGGCCGAGCCCGAGCATCGAGGCGCCGATCATGCCGGACCGCCCGTACGGCAGCACCGACATCCGGATCATCTCCCAGCGGGTGGCGCCGAGCGCCAGCGAGGCCTCCACATTGGCCTGCGGGACCTGCAGGAACACCTCCCGGGAGATGGACGAGATGATCGGCAGGATCATGATCGCCAGCACCACCGAGGCGGTGAAGATGGAGTTCTTGCCTGGACTGTCGCCGCCGAGCAGCGGGATCCAGCCGAACACCGAGTTGAGGAACTTGCTGATCCCCTCCATGTGCTTGGACAGGAAGGCGAGGCCCCACAGCCCGTACACGATGCTGGGAACGGCGGCGAGCAGGTCGACGACGTAGCCGAGCCCGGACGCCAGCCGCCGCGGCGAGTAGAACGAGATGAACAGCGCGATCCCGATCGCCACCGGCGTCGCGATGAGCATCGCCAGCAGCGACGACATCACCGTCCCGAACGCCAGCTGCGCGATGCCGAACCGCGGCGGTATCGCGTTCGGGTTCCATTCCTCGTCGGTGGCGAAGTTCGCCTCGTTGTCCTGCAGGGCCGGGATCGCCTTCCAGACGAGGAACGCCGCGATCGCGGCGACGATCGCCACCACGATGATCCCGGAGCCGCGGGCCGCCCCGGCGAAGATCCTGTCGCCGGCCCTCCCGGTGCTCATCCGCGAGCCGGTGGCGCGATGCCGGGCGCCGGTCGCCGACGTCTCGGCGCCCGACTGAGCTTCGACGCCGCTCTCGCTGCTCATTGGGGGTCCTCCTTGGATCACTTCGGCCGGACCCACGCCTGCCCCGCCGCCGAGATCATCGGCGGCGGGGCTGCGGGTACCGTCGTCTGCCGTCAGGACAGGGCCTTCACGGACGTCTGGACCTTGGTCAGCACGCTCTGCGGAAGCGGCGCGTAACCGACGTCGGTGAGGATCTTCTGACCGGCCGCGCTGGAGGTGTAGGTCAGGAACGCCTTGACGAACTTGGACTGCTCGGCCGGCAGCCCCTTCGAGCACGCGATCTCATACGTGACCAGGACGATCGGGTAGGCGCCCGGCTCCTTGGTCGTGTAGTCGATCTTCAGCGCGACGTCGTTGCCGGTGCCGACGACCTTCGCCCCCGCGACGGCCTTGGACGCGCTGTCCGGCGACAGCTGGGCGTACTCGCCGGCGCCGTTCTTGACGCTCGCGGTCTGCAGCTGGTTGTTCTTCGCGTACGACATCTCGACGTAGGAGATCGCGCCCGCGGTGCTCTTCACCTGGCTCGTGACGCCGTCGGACTTGGGGGCGCCCTGGCCGGTGGAGTTCGGCCACTTCTTGGCCTTCTCCCACGTCCAGATCTTCGGCGAGGTCTTGTTCAGGTAGTCCGTGAAGTTGTCGGTGGTGCCGGACTCGTCCGACCGGTAGACCGGCTTGATGTCGGAGGCCGGGAGCTTGGCGCCCTCGTTCTCCTTAGCGATGGCCGGGTCGTTCCACTTCTTGATCTTGCCGGAGAAGATGCTGGCGATGGTGTCGGGCGACAGCTTCAGCCCGTCCACGCCCTGCAGGTTGTAGACGACGGCGACCGGGCCGACGACCATCGGCAGGTTCAGCGCCGGGTTCCCCTGGCAGCGCTTCTGCGCCGTCGGCACCTCTTCGGGCTTGAGCGCCGAGTCCGAGCCGGCGAACGCGACCTGACCGCTCGTGAACGCCTGGATGCCCGCGCCCGAGCCGTTGGCGTTGTAGTTGAGGTTGGCGCCCGCGCACTTGCTCGCGTAGATCTTCGTCCACTCCTCGACGGCGTTCTTCTGCGCGCTGGAACCGGCCGCGTTGACGCTGACCTTCGCGCAGTCGATGTCGCCGGTCGGCGCCTTGCTGGACGACGCCGTCGTATTGTCATCGCTCCCGCAGGCGGTGAGGGCCAGTGCCCCCGCGACGACCACGCCGCCGAGGGCGGCGAGTCGGGAACCGTTCTTCACCGGAGGGTCTCCTTGGTTTCGTCGTGCGGATCCCCCGGACCAGGACTGGTCCGCTCTCTCAGACGCCGGGGTCACCGTCGGAAGCGACGCTAGGCAGGCGAGGTGACCAGCCGTACCAGTACAGGTGAACGTCGAATGAACGAGGACGACCATCACTGCGAAGAATGCCCCGATTTGCCATGTACGCCGGGTTAACAGCGCAGCTCACAAGCGCAAAGAACCCACCCAGGTCCGGTAATCGAGGTTTAGAACTGCCCGGTTCAGGACACCGCGGGCGGGTTCGCGGGGGCGGCGTACATGACGTCCACGGCGTACCGGGTGAAGCCGAGCGACTCGTACAGGCGGACGGCCGCGACGTTGGATTCGTCCACGTACAGCATGACCTGGTCGACGCCGACGTCGCGGAGATGCCGCAGGCCGGCCAGCGTGAGGGCGCGGCCCAGGCCGAGGCCCTGCGCGTCCGGGTCGACGCCGACGACGTAGACCTCGCCGAGGCCGCCCGGGTGGACCTTCGTCCAGTGGAAACCGGCGAGCCGCCCCGACTCCGGCTGTGGCCCGTCGCGCTCGGCGAGGAAGAAGCCGGACGGGTCGAACCAGTCCTCCGCCTCGCGGTCGCGGACGTCCTCGATCGTCCAGGCGCCCTGCTCGGGGTGGTCGGCGAAGGCGCGGGCGTTCACGTCCAGCCAGGCCTGCTCGTCGCGTCCTGGCTCGAAGGTCCGCAGGGTGACGCCCTCGGCGAGCTTCGCCTCGGGCAACGGCCCGGACGCCGGACGCCGCATCTGGAACAGCGCCCGGACCCGCGCCATGCCCTCCGAACCCGCCAGCGCGGCGGCCGCCGGGAGATCACCGTGCGCCCAGACCCGCAGCGGACCGTCCGCATCCTCGCGCATCGCGCGGAGCAGCGCACGCCCGTGCCCCCGCCGACGGTGCTCCGGATGGACGACCAGTTCCCCGGCCGCGGGCTCGTCGCCGTCCGCCGGGTCAAGATGCGCGTACGCCACGGTCACGCCGCCGTCGGTGATCGCCGACCCGCCGCGGCCGCCCCGCAACGCGAGCAGCGCGTGCTCCGACAGCGGCCCGACCCCGTCGGCGTCCGCCGCCGCCTCGACCAGCGCCAGCACCTCCGCGACCCGCACCTCGCTCATGATCGCCACCCTATGCGCCCGCGCCCCGAAAGCCCTGATCAAGTTGTCACAGAAACGTCATCGTGCCGCCGGGAAGCGTATGCCGGACGCACTTACCGTCCGCAGCATGACTCGACGACGCACCATCCTGGCCTGCGCCGCGGCGGGGCTGACGGTCGTGGGCCTGACCGCGCAACCAGCTGCGGCACGTCCCGCGCCGACCGCGTCCGTACGCCTTCTCGCGCTGAACGACTTCCACGGCAACCTGGAGCCGCCGTCCGGAAGCTCCGGCAGGGCCATCGACGAGAACGGGAACACGGTGCCCGCCGGGGGCGCCGCCTACGTCGCGGCCCACCTCAAGCAGCTGCGGAACCGCGACACCCTCACCGTCGCGCAGGGCGACCTGATCGGGGCCTCGCCGCTGATCTCCGCCGCCTACCACGACGAGCCGTCCGTCCAGTTCCTCGGGGACGTCGGCGTCACGGCGTCCGCGGTCGGCAACCACGAGTTCGACGAGGGCTACGACGAGCTGCTGCGCATCCAGAACGGCGGCTGCCACCCCGTCGACGGCTGCTCCCCCGCCGGCCGGTGGCGCGGCGCGAAGTTCGACTACCTCGCGGCGAACGTGCTGAAGAAGCGGCACCACAGGCCGGCCATGAAGCCGTGGACGATCCGCCGCGTCAACGGCGTCCGGGTCGGCTTCATCGGCGTCGTCACCAAGACCACCCCCAGCATCGTCACCGCGGAGGGCATCAAGGACCTGGAGTTCGTCGACGAGGTCGCCGCCGCGAACAGCGCCGCGCGCGAGCTGAAGCGGCGCCACGTCCGCGCGATGGTCCTGCTCGTCCACGAGGGCGACCAGGTCAAGGCGGGTTCCCGGCCGGACGAGTGCGGCATCGAGCCCGGCGCCGGGTCCCGCATCGCGAAGGCGGCGGACCCGGAGATCGACGTCGTCCTGTCCGGGCACACCCACCAGCAGTACGTCTGCACGGTCGAGGACCCGGACGGCGACCCGCGGCTGTTCTCGTCCGGCTCGTCCTTCGGACGCGTGATCACCCAGGTCGACCTGAAGGTGAACCGCCGCACCGGCGACATCGTCCGCTCCGCCATGAAGGGCGACAACCACGTCGTCACCCGCGACATCGCGCCCGACCCGGCGACGGAGAAGTTCGTCCAGACGTGGAAGGACCGCGTCTCCGAGATCGCCGACAAGCCCATCGGCAAGATCACCGCCGATCTCACCCGCGCCCCGTCCCCCGCGGGCGAGACCGCGCTCGGCGACGTCATCGCCGACGCGCAGCTCGCCTCGATGAAGGGCCTCGGCGCGCAGGTCGCGGTGATGAACCCGGGCGGCGTCCGCACCGACCTCACCTACGCCGCGAGCGGCTCGGAGGGCGACGGCGTCGTCACCTACGGGGAGGCGTTCGCCGTCCAGCCGTTCAGCAACGTGATGGGCGTCGTCTCCCTGACCGGCGCGCAGCTCGACGCCCTCCTCGAACAGCAGTGGACGACGGCGGGCGAGAAGATCCTCCAGCCCTCCGCAAACCTGCACTTCACCATCAACCGCACGAAGCCCGTAGGCGACCGCGTCTCCTCGATCACCGTCGACGGGACACCGGTCGACCCGTCCACCACCTACAAGGTCGCCGCGAACAACTTCCTCCTGGGCGGCGGCGACGGCTTCTCCGTCTTCACCGAGGGCAAGGACCAGGTCCTGGGCCCCATCGACCTGGACGCCCTCGTCGCCTACTTCACCGCCCAGCCCACCATCGCACCCCCACCCCTCAACAGAATCACCGCCCAGTAAGAACGAAGAACATCCCTGGACGAGTCACACCCGCCATCCGTGGGTCTGAACCTCAGCCGGGGTCACGGGTCGTGCGGCCGGAGGCGCCCCGCGCCGGAGGCCGCACGACCCGCCGGCCGGGGGGCCGTTTCGCGAGACGCGCCAGCGGCTCGGGAAACGGTTCGCCGGCCGGTGACGGGGGTTCCAGGGGGTCGCCCCCCTGGGCCAACAGAGTCATCCTCCGAAGAAGTGGACGACGAAGTAGACGACGGCGGCGACCGACGCGGCCATCGGCATGGTGAGGACCCAGGCGGCGATGATGTTGCCGGCCACGCCCCAGCGGACGGCGGAGAGCCGTTTGGTGGCGCCGACGCCCATGATGCACGACGTGATCGTGTGCGTCGTGGAAATTGGAGCGTGCCATATATAGGCGGTCGCGTACAGGATCATGGAGGCGGTCGATTCAGCGGCGAACCCCTTCGGCGGGTCCAGCTCGATCACTTTGCGGCCGAGGGTCCGCATGATCCGCCAGCCTCCGGCGTAGGTGCCGAGGGACAGGGCGCCCGCGCAGGCGACGATCACCCACAGCGGGACGCTCTTCCCGTCGGAGTGGCCGGTCGTGACGAGGGCCAGGACGATGATGCCCATCGTCTTCTGCGCGTCCTGCAGGCCGTGGCCCAGCGCCATCGACGCCGCGGACAGCGACTGCGCGATCCGGAAGCGGCGGGCGATCCGGCCGGGATTGGCGCGGCGGAAGATCCACAGGATGGCGACCATCACCAGGTAGGCCAGGCAGAACCCGACGACCGGCGACACCACCATCGGGATGGCGACCTTCTCGATGACGGTGCTCCAGCTCACCGTGGACGCCGACGCGAGCCCGGCGCCGACGACCCCGCCGATCAGGGCGTGCGAGGACGACGAAGGCAGCCCGAAGTACCAGGTGATGAGGTTCCACGTGATCGCGCCGAGGACGCCCGCGGCGACGACGGTGAGGCCGTGCAGCCCGGTCGGCGGGGTGATGACCTCGCTGACCGTCTTGGCGACCTCGACGCCGAGCAGCGCGCCGATCAGGTTCATGACGGCCGCCATCAGCAGCGCCGCGCGAGGCGTCAGCGCCCGCGTGGACACGGAGGTGGCGATCGCGTTGGCGGCGTCGTGGAAGCCGTTGGTGTAGTCGAAGAGCAGCGCGATGACGACGACGAGGATGAGCACGGCGGCCTGCGCGTCGGAGCGCAGGCCGAGCGCTCCGGCGAGGATCACCGCGAGGAACCCGAGCAGCAGGACGGGCCAGAACCTGGCCGGGCCGCGGCGGACCTGTTCGCCGAGGGGCGGTTCGGCGGCCGCCGAACCGTCCTTGGTCAGCGTCGCTCCGACGGGTCCGCCCACAGCGGAGGCGGCGGGGCCGGCGGGGCCGCGTGGCCGCGGGCCCTGCGGCTCGTCCCGCACGCTCATGATTCCTTGACCGCGATGGTCTCGACCGTGTTCGCGACGTGCTCGAACGCGTCGGCGGCGTCCTCCAGCCGGTCGATGACCTGCTTCAGCTTCAGCACCGTGAGGGTGTCGTACTCGCCGCTGAACAGCTTCGCGAGCAGTTTGCGGTAGACCTTGTCGCCCTGGTTCTCCAGCCGGTTGATCTCGATCCAGTACTCGTTGAGCTCCTTCATCGACCGCAGCCTCGGCATGGCCTCCGCGGTCAGCTCCGCCGCGCGCTCCAGCACCTCCACCATGTGGACGATGCCCTTCGGGAATTCTTCGATCTTGTAGAGGTCGACGAGGTCCGCGGCCTCTTCCATCTCGTCCATCACGTCGTCGATCGTCGAGGCCAGCCGGTAGATGTCCTCGCGGTCGAAGGGGGTGATGAACGTTTCGTTCAGCCGCCGCATGATCGCGTGGGTGCATTCGTCGCCCGCGTGCTCGCAGGCGCGCATCTTCTCCGCGATCGCTGCCCGGTCGGCACCGTCGCTGATGAGCTCCACGAGCAGCCTGGCGCCGGTGACCAGGTTGTTCGCCGAGTCGGCGAACATGTCGTAGAAGCTGTCCTCACGCGGCGTGAGACGCAAGCGCACGTCGTTCTCCTGATGTGCCGGAACAGTCCGCAGAGGATCGTAGGCGCTACCAGCCGTAAAAAGAACCTTTGCCCCAGCTTCGGCTGGTGTCCTCCATCCTCTCACTTCCAAGATTGCCCCGGATCATGAGGTGCATACCCCCCGCGAGGCCCGTATCTGCGGGGACGTCCGCCGTTTCGGCCCTCGCGGCGGCCCGGCCGGGCCCGGTCAAGATCACGAGTGAGATTCGTTACAGCGAGCGAGATTCGTTACAGAGCGTGTCGGCGGCGGAGGGTGGCGGGAGAGCGGCGGAAGGGTGGCGGGAAAACGAACCGGGGACGCCGTGATCGGCGTCCCCGGTTCGGTGCGTGCGACTGCTCTTGTCTCTCGGCCCGGGAGGACGTCCTCCCAGGTCCCCCCTTGGGACCTGTCTCAGTCCCGTGGCGTCAGCTCGCGACGACCGGCTTCGTCGGACCGTACCCCGAGCACCATGTCGATTTCCGCGACGGTCAGCGGCCGCTCCGCCGCGGCCACCGCGCTCAGCATCTCGGCATAGAGTTCGATCTCGTCCAGCGCAACACGGTCGTGGACGCGCAAATCGAGGTTCTGGCGCACCGCGTCCACCTCCGTTCGTTCCCCACACCCAGGTCGAGGCTACGCGCCCCGCCCGGACGGGCACATGACCCAAGAGGGCCATTCGAGGGCCACCCTCGACCCCGCCGAACCGGGGGACGATCACCAGAACGATCTAGGCACCGGCCCCCGGCGACTCTTTTATTACCCTTCCCCGGTGACGCCGATCTGATGCATATGTCCCAATCGTCCCGAAGGCGGGGACGCCGGTCAGCCGCCGGGACGGAAGTCGCCGAGCATCTGCTCCAGCGCCGTCTCGGGCAGGTCACGGGCCGTCAGCCGGGCCACCGTGGCGGCGTTGACGTCGGCGCCCGCCAGCCGGGCCGCCTGCCGCGCCACCGTCTGCTCGAACAGGGCGCGGACCGTCCGGGCGTAGGCGAACTGCGGGTCGTCGCGCAGCCGCTCGAACCGGTTCAGCAGTTCGACGCGCAGCTCTTCGTCCAGCACGTAGAGGTCGCGTTCGGCGTAGGTCTGGAAGAGCCGCACCATGTCGCGGTCGCCCATCCCGGTGAACTCCACGACCCGGCCGAACTCGGCCCGGAACGCCGCGTTGCCCGCGAGGAAGCCCTCCATCTCGGCCGCCCGGCTGGAGCACACCACCATGAACCGGGCGCCGCCCGCGTTCATGCGGCGGAGCAGCTCGGCCACGACGGGCGGGCTCCGGTCGAGCCGGTGCGCCTCCTGGATGAGCAGCACCCCGCCGAGCGCCTGCTCGACCATGCTCGCGACCCGGTTCTCGGTGTCGGCCCGGTCGCGTCCCGCCAGATGGACGGGACGGCACGCCACCACGTGCCCGGACGCCAGCAGCCCGAGCGCCGCGTAGATGCCGCCGACGAGGCCCGCGACGGTCGTCTTCCCCGTCCCGGGCGGTCCGACGAAGATCAGGTGCCGGCCCTCGGCGCTGGACACCCCGTAGCGCGCCCGGTCGGCGGCCAGCCCCGCGTCCTCGGCCAGTTCGTGCACGGCGGCCTTGACGTCGTCGAGCCCGGTGAGCTGTTCGAGCTGCCGCAGGTAGCCGTCGATGTCGCCGGGCGGGCGCAGCGCCGGCTCGATGCCCTCGGCGACTCCCGCGAGGTCGTCCGGGGTCAGCACGAGCCGCTCGTGGGACGCGCCCGCGCGCTCCATGTTCCGCTGCGCCGCCTGGTCCAGGTACGCCTCGACCAGCCGCGCGTTGACGAGGTCGCCAGGACCGCGGAGGCGGTTCAGGTCCTCCCGGGCGACCTCCATCGCGGACGCGCCGATCGTCACGCGCCGCTCCTCGGCCAGCAGGTGCAGCAGCATCATGCGGTTGTCGAGGTCGCTGAAGTCGGGCAGCCGGTGGACGCGGAACGTCTGCACGAGCTTCGGATGGTCGCGCAGGAGCCCCTTGTACGCCTGCGGCTCGCACGTCGCGATCACGGGCGTCGTGTTGACGGGGTCGCGGCGGGCCCGGCGCACCGCGCCGACCAGCGCCCCCGGGTCGGGCGCGCCGGCGATCGCCACGTCCAGCCGCTCGAACAGGACCACCGGTCCCGGCTGGGCGAGGATCTGCCCGATCCGGTCGGCGGGCGCGTCCCGGACGTCCTCCGCGTCGTGCGCGCGGATCGACCCGTCGCCGAGTCCGGCGTTCGCCAGCGTCAGCGCGATCAGCCGCGACAGCCGGCGCTGCCCCGAGTGCGGGCCGCCGATCAGCAGCACGCCGGGCACGCCCGGCTTGATCGAGCTGGGCGCGCCGTCCACCCGGGTCTCCTCGGCGCCCTCTCCCCCGGGCGCGTTCCACTCCTCGACCTGCTGGCGGACGTCGGCGAGCAGCACGCTCGCGTCATGGTCGCCGTACACGAAGCCGAACCCGAAGCGCTCCAGGACGCGGCGTTCGCTGCGGTCCTTCGGTGGCGGGATCTCGTGGACGGGCTGGTCAGGCGACGGGGTGTCGTCCAGGAAGTCGAAATCGCCGACCATCGTCTTGGACATGACCTTCGTCCCCGGTCCGGCTCCCGGAACGGGCGGCGCCGGCGGTTGGGCCGGATCGTCGTCCAGGTCGCCGGGCCCCAGGATGCGAGTGCCGGGCGGACCGGCCGGGCCGGCCGGGTTCGACGCACTCTGCGGCGCACTCGCCTGATCCTCCACGCGCGTGGCGTACGGGTTGAAAGCGGCGGGCGCGGGCTGCTGCTGGTACTGCGGCTGCGGCTCTGGGGGCGCGACGGGATTCGGTGGGGGCTGCGAGACGTTCGGCGACGGCGACGGCGGGGGCGACGGCGGGGCTTGCCGCGGCGGAGCGGCACCGGACGGCTGGTAGCCAAGATGGGTGTACGGCGGCGCGAACTTCTCGTCCTGCTTGTCCTCCTCCGGCGGCGAGAACCCGCCGGGCTGCTGCCCGGACGCGGAAGGCGGAGGCGGAGTAGCACCCTGCATAGCCGCAGGGCTCTGCATCTGGTTCTGCATGGGCGCCGGATTCTGCATCGGCGCAGGGCTCTGCATGGGCGCGGGACTCTGCATGGGAGCCGGGTTCTGGGCCGGTACAGGCGGCATCGCGCCTGGACGCTGGAAGCCGAGCTCGGTGTAAGGCGGAGCAGCGCTCGCCTCGTCCCTGTCCTCCTCGGTGGGGACGGCGCCGCCCATCATGGGGTCCGGGGACGCGAACGCCGCCTGCTGCCCATGCCCGGCCATCTGGTTGGCGGCCATCTGGCCGTGCGGCTGCCCGCCGGGCCCGGGTGCGTTCTCCCAGCCAGGCTGGGCGGGCGGCTGGACGAACGGACGGTCTGGCTCGGACGGCGCACCCTGCGCATGCGGAGGCGTCCCGGGAGCGATTCCGGGCTGGCTCTGCATGCTGAACGGGGTCGGCTGCGGCGGCGCCGGGTTGGGCGGCGGTGTGGCGGTCGGGGAGGCGGCCGTCGCGCGGGCCCGGTTGCGGCCGATGATCCCGGCGATGATCGAGGTCGGGACGGGGAAACCACGCGGGCGCGCGGGCATGCCGACCAGCCGGCACCAGGCGAGGTCGACCTCGTACATCGCGGCCAGCAACGTCTCAGCGCCGGAACCCGATCCGGCCGCGGACCGCAACGGCTCGGGGAGGCGCATGTCCTGCGGCCACAGCCGCCGCAGCGGATGGCCCTGCTGCTCAGACACCGCCTGCACCGTGTAGCGGATCTCCGGGTCCAGCCAGGGGACGATGGTGCCGACCATGTCCTTGCGAACGACGTCCAGATCGGCGGCGAGCAACGCGGCGGCCACGAGGCGGGGCTCGATGTAGGCCGGTTCCGAAGGGTCGCCCGAGAGCCCGGCTATCAATTCGCTGAGCGTGTAGAAGGCGTGCCGGAAGTTGTCCCCTGGCGAGCTCTCGTTCCTCAGCGAGGGAACCAGGTTCGGCGGGCACCGCGTCAGCCACTGCTGGACGATCGCCTGGTCGCCGTACGGCAGCGCCCCGTAGTCGACGGTCGGGTTGGCGAGCGTGGTGCCGAGGATGGCGAGCAGCGCGTCCGCCCGGATCTGGAACCGGACGTCGTCGCGCAGCGCGCTGGCGACGGCCCACATCGTCCGCAGGACGACGACCGCCGCGTCCACCCGGCTGGCCCGCAGGCGTTCGGAGTAGAGCCCGACCAGCGTCTCCAGCGGGGGCGGGGTGAGCCAGCGCGGCCCGTCCACGAGCGGGAGCGGCCTGGCGCGGTAGGGCTTCCACAGGTCGAGCATCTGCGCGTCCAGTCGCGAGTCGAACGCGGGCGCGGACGAGCACCACAGCATCACGCCCCACGCGACGGCCACCGTGGACGGCGTCTCGCCGGTGAACTCCGGCAACCAGTGCGGGTAGTCGGGCGCGGACAGGACCGCGGCGGACTCGACGGTCGACCGGACGCGCGACGTCAGCTCGGTCGCGAACCCGTGCCCGACGAACGGCAGGCCCGCCGGAGGGTCGTAGGCGAAGTCGGGCCCGGCCGGGATCACGTGCGGCGGCAGCGTCGGAACCTGCACGCCCCCCTGCTGCGCCGGCCGCGCGGCCATCCGGACGGCGGGCGTCCGGGGCGGCGGACACAGGTACCACTGCCCGTCGGACGGGTGCAGCCGGTACCAGCGAGCCCATGCGCCGAACAGCCACCACGTCCCGTCGGGCAGGACGAGCATGCGGCCGCCGATGGAGTGGTGGCGCTGCTGCGGAGGCGCCGACGGCCACCACGCGGCGGCCACCATCGCCCTCGTGTCCCGCTCTGCCTCCGCGAACGGATCCTGCCCCATCGGGGGGCTGGGCGGCGGAGCATTGCCATAGCCCGGTCCCCACACCACGATGGTCATGGTAGTCAGCTGCCGACGGCAGGGGTCCCGCTCACCGGCGCTTTCACCGCGTCCGCGCAGGTCAGAACGGTCTCAATCGGACCTTGACGTCAATCCCACCGGGCCGGGACGTCAGTGCCACCGGGCGGACGTCAGTCCCAACGGGCGGGACGTCAGTGCCACGCAACGGTGCGGTGCCGCTTCGCCTTCTCCGCGTACACCTCGGGCGTGTGGGTCAGGACGAGCCGGTCGTCGTCGGTCAGCTCCCGGACGACCTTGCCGGGCGTCCCGGTGACGAGCACCCCGGACGGGATCTTCTTGCCGGGCGGCACCAGCGCGCCGGCGGCGATCAGCGTCCCGGCGCCGATCCGGGCGCCGTTCAGGACGATCGCGCCGATGCCGATGAGCGAGCCGGTCTCGATGTGGGCGCCGTGGACCATGGCCTTGTGGCCGAGGCTGACGCGGTCCTCCAGGACGGCGGGCGTGCCGGGGTCGGCGTGCAGGCAGCTGAGGTCCTGGATGTCGCACTCCTCGCCGACGACGATCGCCTCGTCGTCGCCGCGCAGCACCGATCCGTACCAGACGCTGGACGCGCGGCCCAGCGTGACCCGGCCGACGACGACCGCGCCGGGCGCGATCCACGCCTCGGGGTGGATGTCCGGCCTGTCCTCGCCCAGCGTTCCGAGATACGTCATGCCGCCGATGCTAGGACCCGTCCCGTCCCGCCCCGGGCCTGACCCCGGCGCGCCCGCACCACCCCCGGATAGTGCGAATTTTCCGAGATTGGATAGTTTGTCGCTCTTACCAGGTGAAGAAACCGCGGCGAGAAGCGCGTTCCGGTTGCGCGAATGGGGTGGACCGGACGAGAGTCGTCCTGACGTTTCCACATGTGGACCCGCTGACCGGCGGCCGAGGAGAGCAACCGACCCTGACGGGGTGATCACCCCCGCCAACGACCCCCAAGGCATCATGAGCAACGAAGCCGAAATCCTGCCGAACCTCCTCCAAGAAGACTCGCACGAGTTCGAGATCGTCATGCGCGGCTACAACCGCCGCCAGGTCGACGACTACATCGCCCGTTTCGTCCAGAAGAACCGCGAACTCGAAGCGCGGCTCGCCCGCGCCCATGACGACTCCGAGCGGCTCCGCCGCGAGATGGCCGAGCTCCGGGAGGCGCGCAAGCCCACCGGCGACGATCTCAGCGACCGGCTCCGCCAGATCATCAACCTGGCCGAGGACGAGGCCCAGGACAAGCTCGCCGAGGCCGAGGCCAAGGGGACGGAGATCCGCAAGGACGCCGAACAGGAGTCCAAGCGGATCATCGACGAGGCCCGCGCGCACGCCGACAAGAACCTCGCCCAGGCGCAGGACAAGGCCGAGCACGTGCTCGCCTCCGCCAAGAAGGAGTCCGAGAGCGTCCTCGGCGGGGCCAAGCAGGAGGCCGAGCAGACGGTGACCAGCGCGCGGCTGGAGGCCGAGCGCACCCTCACCGCGTCCGAGCGCCGCGCCAGCGTCATCAACGAGGGCGCGACGCAGCGGCTGACGTCGCTCACCAAGAACCACACCCAGGCCCTGCAGCGCCTCACCGAGATCAGCGAGACCCTGCACCGCCTCCTCACGGCGGAGAACGAGGCGGGCCCGCTGGAGAAGATGGTGGAGGACGCCGTCCGGCAGACCACGCCGCGCAAGCAGCAGCCGTCGCAGCCCTCCTCCCCGTCGCCCGCGAAGCCCGCGCCGGCCGCGTCCAAGCCGGCGTCCCCGCCCGCTTCCGCACCGGCGGCGCCCTCGTCCGCGCCCTCGTCCTCGTCTGCGCCCTCGTCCGCGCAGCAGGGCGGCCCGTCCATGAAGAAGCCCGAGCCGCCCGCCGACACCCCGGAGCCGCCGGCCGCGCAGGCCAAGCCGGCACGTCCGGCCGACGACGCGGGCCCGACCCCGCCGCCGCCCGGTCCCGTCGTCCCGCCGCAGCAGCCCCGCGGCCCGATCGAGCTGTAACCGCCCGCGAATCGCCCCGCGAATCGCGCGCGGACGTCCGCGGTCAGACCGTGCTGTGCCCGCCCAGGGTCGCCCTGGGCGGGCACAGTCGTGAGCGGACGCAGTCGTTTATAAGATCCTGGCGTGAGCAAGAGGACCCACACGCGCAACGGAACCGCCCGCCCGATCAGGCTGCTCGGCGATCCGGTCCTGCGCACCGAGTGCGACCCGGTCCGGACGTTCGACGCCTCGCTCCAGCGCCTCGTCGACGACATGTTCGTCACCATGTACGAGAAGGACGGCGCGGGAGTGGCCGCCAACCA
The DNA here is from genome assembly GCF_044326345.1 of Actinomadura sp. 9N215. Classification (NCBI taxonomy): domain Bacteria; kingdom Bacillati; phylum Actinomycetota; class Actinomycetes; order Streptosporangiales; family Thermomonosporaceae; genus Actinomadura; species Actinomadura sp. 9N215. Next base: position 263,499 of record NZ_JBIRBA010000007.1, read on the forward strand.
GGTGGGCGTGGGCCTGCGGGTGTTCGTGTACGACTGCGAGGACGACAACGGGCGCAGGCACGTCGGCCACGTCGTCAACCCGAGGCTCGTGACCGCCGACGGCGAGTTGCTCGTCGAGCCGGAGGGCTGCCTGTCCGTGCCCGGCATGCATTTCGAGACGGCCCGCTACGCGCACGCCGTCGTCGAGGGCGTGGACATGAAGGGAAGGCCCGTCCGCGTCGAGGGCACCGGGTACTTCGCGCGCTGCCTCCAGCACGAGTGCGGGCACCTGGAGGGCAACGTGTACATCGACGTCCTGTCCGGCGAGGCGCGCCGCGAGGCGATGCGCGCCATCCGCTCGCTGACCGGATAGGACGGCGCGCGGCGCGCTCGACCGATCCTCTGCGGACATTCAGGGGACGTTCAGGTTGAGGTGGGAACCTCTGCAATGAGCGTGGAGGGGGACTGTGCCATTGGTTGATCGGACGGCGAACGGCGGCAAGACGAGCGGCAGCGGCAAGACGACCGGCAGCGGCAAGACGGGGAACAGCGGCCGGGCCGCGAACGGCGGCAGGACGGCGGAGGCGACGCTGCTCGTCGTCGAGGACGAGCCCAACATCCTGGAGCTCCTCGCCGGAAGCCTGCGCTTCACCGGGTTCGACGTGGTCACCGCCACCAACGGGGCCGACGCGGTCCAGTCGGCGCGGCGGCACCGCCCGGACCTCATCGTCCTGGACGTGATGCTGCCCGACATCGACGGTTTCGACGTCGCGCGGCGGCTGCGGTCCGGCGGCGACCACACCCCCGTGCTGTTCCTGACCGCGCGGGACGGCGTCCAGGACCGGGTCAAGGGCCTGACGATCGGCGGGGACGACTACGTCACCAAGCCGTTCAGCCTGGAGGAGGTCATCGCGCGGATCCGGGCCGTGCTGCGGCGGTTCCGCGGCGGCATGACGGAGCCGCCGCCGCGGATGGTGTTCGCGGACGTCGAGCTCGACGAGGACAGCCACGAGGTGTGGCGCGGCGGCCGCGCGATCCAGCTGTCGCCGACGGAGTTCAAGCTGCTGCGCTACTTCATGGCCAACGCGGGACGGGTCGTGTCGAAGGCGCAGATCCTCGACCACGTGTGGAACTACGACTTCCGCGGCGACGCGGGCATCGTCGAGTCGTACGTGTCGGCGCTGCGCCGCAAGGTCGACAACGCCGAGCCGCGGTTGATCCACACGCTGCGCGGTGTCGGGTACGTCCTGCGCGAGCCGTCGAGATCGGGCTGATGGCCACGCGGTTCCCGGCGTCCGCAGCGGCTCCCGGACCGGGGCCGGGGCAATGGTCTGCCGCGTCGGGCGTGCCGGGCGTGCCGGGCACGCCGGGGGCCTCGGGCGAGATCCCGCCGCGCTGGCCGCGCCGCCAGCTGGCGCTCCTGTGGGGCCGGACGTCGCTGCGCGTGAAGCTGCTCGCCGGGATGCTCGTCCTCGTCACGCTCGGGATGACGGTGATGGGCGCGGCGGGCGCGTCCGTCCTGCGGCAGTACCTCGTGGGACGGGCCGACGACCAGCTGCGCGGCTCGGTCGGACGGGCGGTCGACCAGGTCGTCGAGGGGCTGCGGCTCGGCCAGCAGGAGATCAACGTCCGGATCCCGAGCGAGATGTACGCGCAGGTCAGGGCCACCGGCGGCAGCGTCGTCTGGCAGAACTCGGCGTGGAGCGAGACCGGGCATCCGAAGCTGCCCGCCGACATGAGCGAGCACATCGACCAGCCGTTCACCGTGCGCGGGACCGGCGGGTCGCAGTGGCGGATCCTGGCCGCGCCGATCGCGGGCGGCATCCTCATCCTCGCGTTCAGCCTGGAGGAGGTCGACCGGACCGTCGGGCGGCTGGTGGCGATCGACGCGATCGTGGGGCTGCTGGTGCTGGGCGTCCTGGTCGGCCTCGGGATCTGGGTCGTCCGGGCGAGCCTGCGCCCGCTGTCGGCGGTGGAGGAGACGGCGGGCGCGATCGCGGCCGGGGACCTGTCCCGCCGCGTCCCGCAGGCGGACCCGCGCACCGAGATGGGACGGCTCGGCCGGTCGCTGAACACCATGCTCGCGCAGATCGAGGCGGCGTTCGGCGCGCGCGCCGAGTCGGAGGCCGCGGCGCGGGCGTCGGAGGAGACGGCGCGCCGGTCGGAGGAGCGGATGCGGCGGTTCGTCGCGGACGCCAGCCACGAGCTGCGCACCCCGCTGACCGCGATCCGCGGCTTCGCCGAGTTCTACCGGCAGGGCGCGGCCCGCACCCCCGCGGAGCTCGGCCGCCTGATCGGCCGGATCGAGGAGACCGCCGCCCGGATGGGCCTGCTCGTGGAGGACCTCCTCCTGCTCGCCCGGCTGGACCGGCAGCGTCCGATCGAGCGGCGCCCGGTGGATCTCCTCGCCGTCGCCGCCGACTCTGTCCAGGAGGCCAGAGTTCTCGCACCCGACCGCAAGATCGAACTGGCGGTGGAGGGCGGGCTGGCGTACCAGGTGCGGGGGGACGAGGCGCGCCTGCGCCAGGTCCTCGGCAACCTGCTGGGCAACGCGATCACCCACACCCCGAAGGGCACCCCGGTCGAGGTGCGCCTCTCACCCGGCACGCTGCGCAAGGCGCCCGCCGTGATCGTCGAGGTCGTGGACTCGGGTCCCGGCCTCTCCCCCGAGCAGTCGGAACGGGTCTTCGAACGCTTCTACCGCGCCGACGAGGCCCGCTCTCGCGCGGACGGCGGCACGGGCCTCGGCCTCGCCATCGTCGCCGCGCTGGTCGCCGCCCACGACGGCCTGGTGGAGGCCGACTCCACCCCCGGCGAGGGCGCGACGTTCAGGGTCGTCCTGGCCCTGGACGAAGACTGAGGGAAGCATTCAGGCAATGTTCAGCTGAGTGCGCTTAAGTGGCGGTACAGGGCGCGCCCCGTTCTCGACGGGGAGCGGGAGCCCGCGCCCTGGCCAGCTCACGGCCCGGCCTGCGCCTTCGACGGCGCGCCGCACCAGCACCGCGGCCGGGGGGACGTTACGCCGCACGTCCCCTCGGCCGCGGTTTTGCTTCCGGCGGCTTTCAGCACACTTTCAGGTTGGCTCCAGGCAGCCTGCAGCCCCGGCACGCACGCTCAAGGTGAGCGAGACGACAGGGGGACCAGATGAATGCCGACCGCCCGCAGCAACCCCAGGAGCCCGGACAACCCGGCCCCACCCCACAGTGGACCCCACCACCCTGGCAGGCCACACCGGGCAACGTCCCACCCGCAGGCCCGTACAACGTCCCACCCACAGGCCCGGACAACGTCCCGCCCGCGAGTCCGGGCAACGTCCCACCCGTGGGCCCGAGCAACGTCCCACCCGCGAGTCCGGGCAACGTCCCGCCCGTGGGCCCGGGCAACGTCCCGCCTGGGGGCCCGGGCAGCGTCGCGCCTGGGGGTCCGGGCTTCGCACCGCCCGCGGCTTCGGGGAACGTCCCACCCGCAGGCCCGGGGAACGTCCCGCCCGCAGGCCCGGGGAACGTCGCACCCGGAGGTCCGGGCAGTGTTCCGCCTGGGGGTCCGGGCTTCGTATCGCCTGCGGGGTCGGGGAGCGTCCCGCCGGTGGGGCCCGGGGGTGGCGGGGTGGCGGGTCCGGGGGGTGGCGCGGGGGCAGGGCGGACCGCGCTGCTCGGGACGACCCGGCAGAAGGTGGTCGCGGCGGGGGCCGCGTTGGCGCTGGCGTTCGGGGCGGGCGGCGCGGGGGCGGCCGTCGCGCTGGCGTTCACGCACGACAGCACGGTCTACTCCAGTCCGACGGCCGTGTCGGGGACGTCCGCGAAGGGCGGCACGACCGCGCGGGTGGCCGCCGCCGTCCAGCCCAGCGTCGTGTCGATCCAGGCGCAGACGCCGAACGGGACCAGCGGCGGGTCCGGCGTGGTCCTGCGCTCGGACGGCGTGATCCTCACCAACGCGCACGTCGTGACGGGCGCCCGCCAGGTGGCGGTGAAGTTCTCCGACGGCCGGACGGCGGCCGCCCAGATCCTCGGGTCCGACTCCGGCGCGGACGTCGCCGTGATCAAGGCGCAGGGCGTGTCGGGGCTGAAGCCCGCGACGCTCGGGAACAGCGAAGCACTCGCCGTCGGCGACACGGTGCTCGCGGTCGGCAGCCCGCTCGGGCTCGACGGCTCGGTGACGTCCGGCATCGTCAGCGCCCTGGGCCGGGAGGTTCGCGAAGGCGAGCAGGAGCCGCAGCTCCCGCCGGGCCTGCGCGGGCAGCTGTCCGAGCAGCAGCAGACCGTGATCAAGAACGCGATCCAGACCGACGCCGCCATCAACCCCGGCAATTCCGGCGGCGCGCTGGTGAACTCGGCCGGGCAGGTGATCGGCGTCAACACCGCGATCCTCACGGCGGGGAACGGCAACGGGAACATCGGCGTCGGATTCGCGATCCCGATCAACTCCGCCAAGAAGACCGCCGACGCGATCGTCGCCGGTTCCAAGGTCTGACCCGGGTCGCCGTCCGGCCGGGCTCTGGGGGGAGCGGGCGGACGGGCGGCGGACCGGGACAGGGTCCCTTCCGGCCGGGCCGGGCTCGGGAGGGACCGAGCAAGGGAGAGCGGCCGCGTGACCCGTGCACGAGGGTCACGCGGCCGCACCCCGTCCTCGTCCCCGTCCCGCCGCGCGGGTCAGCCAGCGGTGCGGCCGCCGGATCTGACCGTGACCGAGGGCCGGCGCTTCGCCTTCGCCAGCATCCGCCGGGTCGTGTGCAGGTAGTACTCGCGCGGCAGCGTCCTGACGCGCAGCGGAAGCCGCGGATACACGACGGCCAGCGTCCCGACCAGCAGCCGGAACCGGCGCTTCCGTCCCGCGTCCCACTTCCACCCGTACTGCTCCCGGATCGGCGCCGGCATCAGCCCCGCCGTGATCAGCCGGATCGCCATCAGGCCGGGCGCGTTCAGCGGCCCGCCCGGCAGCCGCGGATGCAGCACCTGCTCGGCGATGGCCCGCGACGCGTCGGTGATCTCCAAGCTCTGGACCATGTCGGCGTAGTACTCGCGGAACCGCGGATACGTCTCCGGCATCCGCCCCTCGGGGCAGCCCAGGATCGTCGCGTAGATCTTGGCCTGCTGGTAGAACTCCTCAAGCTCGTCCTCGTCGAGCGTCCGCCGGAACAGCGCCTGGTAGAACTGCGCCGCCACCGCGAACAGGGTGGACGCGACCCACACCTGCAGTTCGGGATCGTTCGCCTCGTACCCGGGCCCGGTGACGGCCTCATGCCCCTTCCGGACGAGGGCGCTGAGGTCCTCGGCCTCCTCCCGCGTCCCGAACTGGACCGCGTACAGCCACCCCATGGTGTGCCGCAGCCGCCGCAGCGGATCGTCGGCGGTGTAGCTGTGGTCGTACACCCCCTGCGCCACCTTGGGATGCGCGGTCTGGAGCAGCGACGCGGCCCCGCCCGCCGCGATGAGCGCCCCTTCCCGCGAGATGACGCGGATGAGGTCGTCGTCCTCGAAGAGTCCTTCGGTCATGGCAGATAGTGTAAGTAAGCACTTGCATTCGCCGCCAGCCCGGCCTTACCCGGGCGACAAGATCGCCCTACCCTGCGACACTGAGGACATGCCCGAGCAGATCCACGTCCGCGGCTCGGTCTCCATCCCGGAGACCGAGCTGAGCTGGCGTTTCTCCCGTTCTTCGGGGCCGGGCGGGCAGCACGTCAACACCAGCGCCACCGCCGCCGAGCTCTCCTTCGACGTCGCGAACTCCCCGTCCCTCCCGGACCATCTCAAGGCCCGCGCGCTGGAACGCCTCGCCACCCGCCTGGTCCGAGGCGTCCTCACCATCCGCGCCGAGGAGTACCGCTCCCAGCAACGCAACCGCGACGCCGCCCGCACCCGCCTCGCCACCCTCCTGGACGAGGCCACCGCCCCGCCCCCGAAGAAGCGCATCCCGAAAAAGATCCCCCGGGGCATCAACGAACGCCGCCTGGAGAACAAGAAACGCCGCAGCGCCGTAAAACGCCAACGCACCACCCGCTGGGACTGATCTCGACCACGCGAACCAGCAGATCTGCATGCTCTAGGCTGGCCGCACAGGAACCCATCGGCGAACCGATCTGGTCGTCGCGTCTCCGGAATCCGCTCATCGCCAAGGACGGAATATGAGGGCATACGAACGGCTGCGTCCTACGGCCGTGGCCATCATGGAGCAACTGGACGCCTACGGCGTGGAACTGGACGACCGAGGGATACACGTCATGATGAGTCCGGTCAACCGACACGAGCTGGCGATCTCGCGCCTGCTGCGGCAGTTGCTCCCCCAAGTCGGACCGGACCTGGTCGCGCATTCCGGTACACCGGAGATCGACGATCCCGCCACAGGCAGATTGCGCAGGCCCGACCTGGTGGTCGTCCCCGAAGCCGCACTGACCCGCCCCGGACAGTCGTACCTTCGGCCGGAAGACGTGGACTTGGTCGTTGAAGTCGTCTCGGTCCCCAATCCCGAGAACGACTATGAGAACAAGGCGGCCGACTACCCCGCCATGGGCATCCCGACCTACCTCATCATCGATCCGCGCAAGTCGACGGTGACGGTCTTCAGTGACCCGGGACCCGCTCCGGAGGGCACGCGCTACCGCACCCGCCACGACCACGTGTTCGGCGACCAGGTCAACGCGGGTGGCTACACCATCGACAGCAGCGCCTTCCTCCCCTACGAGGACGCCTGAGCTGCGAGTCTGGGGAAAATCGGTTGGTGGCTGGGGCGGGTGCGCCTAGGTTCGGCGCATGCCGGGACAGGAATACGACCGCGTCACAGATCTGAACCACACCAACCCGTCCCGTCGTGACGGGAGCCTGGTCACCCACCCCGCGCAGGCTTGGACACCGACCGTCCAGGCGTTCCTGCGGCATTTGGAGGACGAAGGCTTCCCGGCCGCTCCGCGCGTGGTCGGATCAGGGTTCGACGACGCGGGCAACGAGGTGCTGACCTGGCTGGACGGCGAGATCCACCCCCGCTCTGTGTGGCCCGACCCGGAACGGAGCCTGCATGACGTCGGCACCATGCTGCGCAGCCTCCACCAGGCGAGCCGCACCTTCTCCCCACCGCCGGACGCGCGATGGATGCCCTGGACCATGCACACCGACACGGCGGACGCGCTGGTCAGCCACGGCAACATCGCTCCATGGCACGTGGTCTTCGACGGCGACCGTCCGACCGGACTGATCGGCTGGGAGTACGCGGGGCCGGTCGACCCGATCGAGGAGGTCGCCGTCACCGCTTGGTACTGCGCGCAACTCTTCGACGACGACGTCGCCGAAGAGATCGGCCTGCCCGACGCCGCCACGCGCGCCGAATGGTTCGCGGCCTTCCTGGACGGCTACGAACTCCCCCGCGACCGCCGCGCCGACCTCATCGACCGGATCCTGCACTTCGTGATCAGGGACAACGGCTGGTACGCGCGCGTCCAGGGCTTCACCCAGGAGTCGACCGAGGGCCTGTGGACGCTCGCCTGGCAGTCCCGCGCCGCACTGTGGACGCTCGAACACCGCGACCTCCTCACCCGCACCGCGCTCCGCTGACCTACCAGGTGCCCGGGAACATCCGGCGCTTGAGCTGGCGTCCGACGACCTCGGCGGCCGTCCCGGCGTCCCCGCAGACCGCCAGGTATCCCGCCCGGCCCCGGTGCGCCTCGTAGTAGGCCCACGACCCTCCCGGGACGGCGAGCACGCTCACCGCGATCCCGACGTGCCGGACGTACACCCAGAGCAGCGGCACGGGAATCGGAAACTCCTCGATCCGATAGAGGCGGACGAACCGCCAACCCTCCGGCTCAAGCGCGACGACCAGCGCCTCCAGATACCGGATCGCCATTTCCGGCCGCCGCCGCGTCCGCCACCACAGCACGCTCCGCTGGACGGACCCGATCACCACCGCACGCCCTTCCTCAGGACCCGCCGGACGGACGGCCAGGTGAGCACGGCCGCGACGTACCCGAAGGCAATGGCGACGCCCGCGCCCACGAGCACCGTCCCGAAGATCTCCGCCAGTTCGCCACGCCCGATCACCGACGGGCCTCGGTCCTGAGCGCCGCGCACACCCACTTGCCGTGGGGAGGGGTCGGATCGGTCCAGCACCGCCAAGCCAAGGCCTCGACTATCGCGAGGCCCCGCCCGCCGTTGTCGTCGAAGTTCTCCTCGCTGAGGTCGAGCGTGTCCAGCGAGATCTCGACGTTCCGCGCCACGGGCCGCTCATCGGACCCGTCCCACACCCCGAGTACGACCCCGACGGCCCGCAGCCCGACGTACACCTTGATCGCGTCTCCCCTCCCGGACACCTTCACCGCGTTCGCCACGAGTTCCCCCATGACGAGCACCGCGTCCGACACGAGGAATTGCAGCTCCCACTCACGTAGCACTCCGGAAACCTGATCCCGAGCCAACCCCGAAACGGCCGGAGATGCAACGAATTGCCGGGACACGCCCGTTTTCGTCTTCAAAAGCGCCATGACCTCGCCTTCCACAATTCGTTGTGAACGAGGTCACAGGCTCTCTCAGGTTTGGCCTTCTGTCGTGCATACGATCAGCAAGAGCAACAAGTGGAAACAAAGGAGGCGTCAATGCCCCGAAAACTCACAGCCGAGGAGCTCCCCAAGCCGCAGACCAACATGTGGGACTTCGCGGCCTACTACATGCGGTTCCAGCGCATCCAGCGAGGCATGTCCGGTGAGGCGCTCGGCCGGGTCATCAACGTCGGTAAGGCCCAGGTGTCCCGCATCGAATCGGGCCGGAACCGACTGGACGCGAACCAGGCGATCGCGCTCGACAAGCTCTGGAACACCGGACGGCTTTTCTACCTGCTCGTCTGGTACGCCTCGATCGGCCACGACCCCCAGTGGTTCGCCCAGCACCTCAAGATCGAGCAGAAGTCGGGGATGCTGAGGATCTACGAGGCGAACGTCATCCCGGGGCTACTCCAGACGCCGGAGTACGCAGAAGCGCTGCTGCGGTCGAGTATCGAGCCAAACCCCGACAAGGTCCTCGCGGATCGCCTCCAGCGACAGGACTTGCTCCTACGGGACACTCCCCCGCATCTCACCGTCTTGCTCTCCCAGAACGCCCTGGACTGGCCAGTTGGCTCTCCCGAGATCATGTACGGGCAGTTGGCCCGCCTTCTAGAGGAGGCGCAGCGGGACAACGTCATACTGAGGGCGCTACCGAGGACATGGGAGACCGGGGCACACGCTGGGCTCGGCGGCTCCTTCAAGCTCATGAGCGGCGACGATTTCGGGGAGGTTACCTACACCGAATCCCCAGGAGCAGGACGTTTGGTGTCAGCTCCTCCCGACGTGAGAACGTACGGGATACGGTTCGAGCGGATCAGCGCGAAGGCGCTCGACGAAAGCTCGTCCAGCAAGCTGATCCAGAAGCTAATGGAGGAGATGCGATGATCCGTCCGGCGTGGCGCAAGTCCAGCTACAGCGGTCCCGAGCAGGGCGATTGCGTCGAGGTCGCCGACCTGACCCCCGGCGTCGGCATCCGCGACAGCAAGAACCCCGACCACGGCCACCTCACCCTCACCCCCAAAGCCTTCACCGACCTCATCCACGCCCTGCGTCAGGTCCCCTGATGAGCGGTACGGCATGGCGCAAGTCCAGCTACAGCGGCACCGAGCAGGGCGCTTGCGTCGAGGTCGCCGACCTGAACTCCGGCATCGGCATCCGCGACAGCAAGAACCCCGGCCTCGGCAAACTCACCCTCACCCCCAAGGCCTTCGCCGACCTTCTGGCCCGCGCCAGACGAGACGAAATCGATCTCTGACTTCCTCTTGCGCTTCACTGGCAGGGGAATTGGAAGGAGACCTACGCCCGATGGGTGCCCCCGGGGATTCTGCGCAGCACGAGAAAGCGGACCACACCAGCCCCCAGCAGTGTGGTATGTGCGGCGCTGAGATCAACGTCGACGAGCATCAGTTCTGCGACAACTGCGGGGCGCCCTTGGGGCCGCTGTCGTCTGGCATAGGCCCGGCGGAGGAAACAGGGGCGGCGGGGCCAGCGGCTCCGGCCGACATGATGGAGACCATTGTGGCGGTGGCCTCCTACGCGCTCGCGGCCGGGGTTGGGGGTGTGATCGGGAATCGCTCCGATGCCGGAGCCGTCGCGCTGTTCAGGTCCACCTTTCGCCGGTGGCGGGCCCGCACTGGCAGGCCCCAGGGGGAATCGGGAGACCCGCCCTTGGTGGAGGAGGAGGCCGTCGGATTGGCCAAGGCCGCCGCGTGCCAGCACGGGTACGACCCCGACCGGCTCGAACTCGCCGAGGCCGAGCAGCGTCCGGACGACACGTGGGTGATCTACCTGCGCCCCCTGCCGTACGGCGACCGACTGCGCGTCCGCGTCCCGTCCGGTAACCCGCTCGAAGTGACCGTGCTCATCGAACTACCGGATTAGTGCCGCGACACGATCCCTCTAAGTGATCAACCGAACACGGAGGGTGCCGACTCGTGAGAGGATGTGACTCCCCCGTCCGGCGACCGCGCCGGGAAGACATAGGAGATACCATGCCCGTCATGGCTTCGAAGCCCCTCGAACAGGTCACCCTCGCCGATCTGGCCACCAAGGACGACCTCAAGAACCTTGTCACCAAGGACGACCTCAACCGCGAGATCGGCTCGGTCCGGCAGGAGCTCGGCTCGGCTGTGAACCTGATCATGGGTGAGATCGGCAAGCTGGCGGCTGGCCAGGAGGAGATGAGAAAGGTTCTGGCGCGGCTGGTCGCCAAGGTCGATGGTGTGGAGGAGTAGCAGCCCCTGACACGAGGCCCCCGGGGCTCTCCGGGGGCTTTTTTGCGCGCGTGCAAGCGGAGTACCGGGTGCGGGTGAGTCAGCGGGGTGAGGTGGGGGCGTTCAGTTTCAGGGCGTGGGCGGTTTGGGTGGTTAGCCAGGTGGTGGCGGCGTCGTAGGTCCAGTTGTTCTCGTTGACGAGGGTCGAGAAGCCTGTGTAGCCGAAGTAGAACCAGAGGATGTCGCGTGCTGCGGCCAGGTCGACGCCTAGGGCGTCCAAGGCTTCGAGGTGGTCGGCTACGGCGTCCAGGGCTGAGCGGTAGCGGGTGTTGGCCGCGTTCAGGGACTCGGCTACGGACTTGTCGTGCGGTGCGACGTTGCGGGCCGTGTGCATGATGTCGCCGTACTGGTTGCGCATGTCCCGGACGACCTCGGCGGTGAGCCGGAGGACGTCGCGCGGGTCGCGGGCCGCGGAGATGCGGGCGCCGCGTTCGGCGATGATCGGGGCGGTGCTCCACTGGTCCACCAGGGTCGCGATGAGGCCGTGCTTGCCGCCGGTCACGGCGTAGACGGTGGCGGGCGCCACCCTGGCCCGCTCGGCGATCTGGTTGATGGTCGTCGCGAAGTACCCGTGCTCGGCGAACAGCTCCCGTGCGGCGGTGATGATCGCCTGCCGGGTCAGCTCGGCGTACTCGGCGCGGCGACCGGTCGATGTCGGAGGCACGCCAGAGACCTTAGCCTCCCCACTGGATGGACCAGGCATTTATTCATCAGAGTTGCACTCTGATGAGTGCGCTAATAGCTTTCCCGTCAGGTAGGTGGTTCGCCGCGGTGGTTCCTCGTTGAGAGTGGGATGTCGGCATGACGACGCAGAGCACATCCGGACGGCCGGGCGCGGCGGACGCCGCTGATGCGCTGCGCCGCCTGATCCCCGCTGAGCGGGTGGTGACCGAGGGCCCCGAGTACGCGGCGGCGACTGCGCTGTGGAACGGGGCGGTCTCACGTCGTCCGGCCGTGGTGGTGCGGTGCGGCGGGACGGGTGACGTCCAGGCGGGCGTCCGGACGGCGCGCGAGTACGGGCTGCCGCTGTCGGTGCGAGGACGCGGGCACGACTGGGCCGGACGTGCCTTGCGCGATGGCGGGCTGACGTTGGACATGACCGGGATGAGCGACGTCCGGATCGATGCCGAGCAGCGTTGCGCCGAGGTGGGCGGCGGGGCCGCGGCGAACGATCTGCTGGCGGCGGCGGAGCCGTTCGGGCTGGTCGCCGCGACCGGGACCATCGGCACGGTCGGTGTCGTCGGCTTGACGTTGGGGGGCGGGTACGGGCCGTTGGCCGGGCGTCTGGGTCTCGCCGCCGACAACCTGGTCGGGGCTGAGGTGGTGCTGGCCGATGGGTCGGTCGTGCAGGTCGACGCCGAGCGCGAACCTGATCTCTTCTGGGCGCTGCGTGGTGGTGGGGGCAACTTCGGCGTCGTGACGTCGGCGCGGATCCGGTTGCACGCGATTCCGTCCGTGGTGACGGGCGTGGTGATCTACCCGTGGGCGCAGGCGGGGCAGGTGTTCGACGGGCTCCGCGAGATGCTGTTCAGCGGCCCGGACGAGCTGACCGTGCAGACCGCCGTGGCCGCCGGTCCGGACGGCGGCCCGGTCGTGATGCTGTTGCCGACGTGGTGTGGTGCTCCTGAGCTTGGCCGGGTCGACGATGGGCCGTTGGGGGCGCTTACGCGGTTGGGCAGTCCGCTGGCCGTCCAGCTGGACGCGATGCCGTTGGCGACTGCCGTTGCCGGGCGCGACGCCATGTTTCCGCCGGGACGGCATGTCGTCATGCGCACGCGTTCGGTGTCCGGGCTGACGTCTCCGGTCGGCGCGGCGCTCGTGGAGGCGGGTGGTGCGTTGCCGTCGGCCACTTCGGCGCTTTCAATGCACCACTTTCACGGCGCCGCCGCCTGCGTGCCCGTCGCCGACACGGCCTTCGCGATGCGGGAGCCGCATCTGATGGCGGAGGTCATCGCCATCTGGCCCGGCGACACGGACAGCGACACGGACGGCGGCGCGGACGGCGGCGCGGACGGCGGCGCGGACAACGGCGCGGACAGCGGCGCGGACAACGGCGCGGTGCATCTGGGCTGGGCTGAGTCTGTGTCCGCCGCGCTTGCCCCGCATGCGCTTCCGGGCGGCTACGCCAACCTGCTCGGCCCGGACGACGCCGGGCAGATCGCGCACGCGTACGGCGCCAACACCGCCCGGCTCCTGGCGATCAAATCCGCGGTGGACCCGGACGGTGTGTTCTCCGCCACTCCCCTGCCCGAGGGCGGCGCCGACGGGTGAACGCGCTGGTCAGCGGGGCTGCAGGAGTTCGGTGATCTGGAGGAAGCCGTTCTCGCCGTGCCCCTGTCCGATGACGCGGCGGGCGAGGCCCTCGGCGGCGCGCATGACGCCCGCGTCGACGCCGTGGGTCTCGGAGATGTGGACGATGTGGGACATGGACGCCGCCGCCGAAGTGATCGGGCTGTCCTCGCCGGAGTATCGCCCGTTGTCGACGTCCTCCGCCGACTGCTCGATGAACGGCGGGAGGAGCGCGCCGATGCCCTTGGCGAACGGCGCCAGTTCCCGTGCGCTGACGCCTTCGGCCCTCGCCACGGCCAGCGCGTGGGCGTAGCCCGTCATCGTGGTCCAGAAGAAGTCGAGCAGGGCGACGTCGTAGGCGGCCGCGCGGCCGATGTCCTCGCCGAGGTGGGTTTGGTTGCCGCCGAGCGCGTCGAGTACCGGACGGTGACGTCGGTAGAGGTCCTCGGGGCCGCTGAGGAGGAGCACGGCGTCCGGGGTTCCGATGGTCGTGGTCGGCGTCATGATGGCGCCGTCCAGGTAGCCGATGCCGTGTTCGGCCGCCCAGTCCGCGGTCTGCCGGGCGCGGTCGGGGGTGTCGGCGGTGAGGTTGGCGACCGTGCGGTCCTTGAGCGCGCGGGTGACCTCGTCGCGCCGCAGGACGGCGTCCGCCGCGTCGTAGTCCACCACGCAGACCACCGTCAGCGCGCTCGCGGCGACCGCGTCCTCGGGTGCCGGGGCGCTGATCGCGCCCCGTGCGGCCAAGTCCCGGTCCTTGCCCGGGGTGCGGTTCCAGACCGTGGTCGGGATTCCGGCGTCCAGGAACGCGCCGGCCAGGGCCCGGCCCATCGGCCCGAGACCGAGGACGGTCACGGTGGCGGCAGAATGTTCAGAGGTCATGCCTCGACTCCTCGATAACCGATGAATGGGGGATGGAGATGACGCGCAGCCGTGCCCAGGACCCGAACGTCTGCGGAGTGACCGCGGCGGTCGCCGTGATCGACGGCAAGTGGAAGACGCTTTTGCTCTGGCTTCTGGAATCCCGTCCGTACCGCCCCGGCGAGTTGCGGCGGCGGGTGCCGGGCCTCAGCGAGAAAGTGCTGACTCAGACACTCCGGGAGATGGAGGCCGACGGTCTGGTCCATCGTGAGGTGCACGATGTGCGGCCGCTGAAGACCGTGTATTCGCTGACCGCGTTCGGCCGTGAACTCTCCGAAGCGCTGGCGCCGCTTTCTGACTGGGGCCACCGCCGCCTGGAGCGGCTGGCCGAATCCCGATCGGTCTCCTGATGCGCCGTCCACCTCCCCCGTCTCGTGTGGATTCGGCGGCCTTCGGCCGCCCACCACCAAGCTTCAGGCCACGCCAGGCCCGCCGACAAGTACCCACAAAAAGGTGGCCATCCGCGGGCGTTCCCCGGGAACCGGGCCGTTCCCGGGTGGGCGGGGTAAAGAGCAGAATGGTGTTGCAGATTGACGGTGCGCGATAGGAGGCGGCGCCAGTCAGGGAAAACGGGTGCGGGTTAAATTCGCGTGTATGGACGCGGGCGGGGATTGCACACTCTAATGGCGGAATGCGACTGGGGACGTTTCACTACGCGAAGGCCCGGCGGTTGAGCCTGGCGGGCTTGCGCCGCCGTCCGGGAACGTCCTCTGGGCGGACTGTGGCGGCGGCGGGCAGGCCCTCAGTCGTTTTGGTGGGTGGCGACGATGGTCTCGTAGGCGGCGGCCAGGCGTTCGGTGGCGGTGGGGCCGGTGGTGGCGGGGCGGGGGATGCCGAGATGGCGTTCGCGTAGTTCGGCCATGAGGTCGTCCCAGAGTTCGGGGCCGGCCGCTTCCATGAACTCCGCGCCCGCGCGCAGGACCGGGCTGGTGGGACGGTGCCGCGAGCCCCAGGCGCCCAGGTGCACGATGATCGGGACGAGCTGGATGGCCGATTCGGTGAGGCTGTAGGTCGCGCGCTGCCCGCGTCCCGCGTCGTCGCGGGTGAGGAGGCCCGCCTCGACGAGGCTCCGCAGGCGGTCGGCCAGGATGTTCGAGGCGATGCCCTCCTCCGACTGCGACTGGAGCTGCCGGAAGTGCCGCCGGTCGCCGAGTATCACGTCCCGCAGGACGAGCAGGGTCCAGCGGTCCCCGAGCACCTCGACCGCCGCGTTGATGGGGCATCCGGACCGCGGACCGCCGGTCATCGCACCTCCCGAGTCGAGTGCTTGCATTCTACCTGCACTTTTCGTTACGGTGTGGAGCGCTTGCAGGGTGCAAGCACTTGGATCTGGGGGGAAACGCCATGTCGCGCAACATCGAGACGGTCAAGACCTATGTGGACGGCTTCCGCAAGAACGATCACGAGCAGATCCTGTCCTGCCTGACCGACGACATCGTGTGGACGGTCTTCGGCGCCTTCCGCCTGACCGGCAAGGACGCCTACGACAAGGCCATCGACGGCGCGCCCGAGTTCATCGACCCGCCCGAGCTGGAGATCGTGCGCATGGTCGAGCAGGACGACGTCGTCATGGCGGAGATGACGGGCACGGCGCGGCGGGCCGCGGGCGGTGCGATGCGCATGTCCATGGCCGAGGTGTTCGTCATGCGGGACGGCAAGATCGCCGAGCGCCGCGCCTGGGTCGTCGAGCTCAAGGAGAACGACCACCGCTAGCAACGACCACCGCCAGCAACGACCATCCGCTCGCAACGACTGCCGCTCGCGACGACCGCCGAGGCCGGGCGGGCGATCACTCGTGATCGGTGGCGGAGGTCCGGAATCCGTCCAGTCCGAAGGCCAGTGGCCGGGCGCCCTGGGATGGGGAGCTGTGCTCGCCCGCCCATGCCGCCGCGTTGACCAGTGCGTACAGGTCCGGGGCGGTGACGTCCTGGCGTATGTCGCCGGACGTTCGCGCCCGCGCCACCAACTCCTCACCGGCGGCGAGCACCGCTTTGCACGCCGCGTGCAGTTCGGAGGCCTCATCCTCGACGGCCTGCATGTACGCGGCGCATCGCGCGGGTGATGAAGGCGTCCGCTGCCGGTGTCGGTCCGAGGCGGCTCCAGATCAGGTGTTCGACGCGGTACGAGGTGTTCACCACGGGGACGACGGTCACTCCTGGTAGCCGCACCGCATAGGTGGAGGCGAGGAGGGCGACGCCGAGACCTTCGGCCACGAGCCGCGCCATGATCTGGGGGTCGGTGATCTCGAAGGCGACCGTGCGCTCCAGACCGGCGGTGAGGAAAGCGTGGTCGGCCTGGACGCGGCCGGTCGTGCCGGCGGGGAAGTCCACGAACTCCTCGGCGGCGATCGCCTCCAGCCGGATGCGGCGGCGGCCGGCGAGCCGGTGGCCGGGTGCCAGCAGCGCGGCCAGCGGGTCGCGGGCGAGCGGCCGGCTGTTGAGGTGGGGGAGCTCGACGTCCTCGGCCAGGCCCAGGAACGCGACGTCGAGCGCACCGCCCCGGACCTGGTCGGCGAGGACGTCGCTGCCGCCGGTGAGCAGACTGACCCGCACCTGCGGGTGTTCCTGGTGGAAAGATCGCAGCACCGCCGGGACGTCGACGGCCGCCGCCGTCGGGATCATGCCGACGGCGAGCCGGCCGCGGATCTCTCCGGTCGCCGCGTAGACCTCGGCCTGCGCCCGCTCCGCGGCGGCGAGGCACTCGCGCGCTCCCGGGAGGAAGGCCGCGCCCGCCGGCGTCAACGCCACCGACCTGCTCGTGCGGTGGAAGAGCCGGGCGCCCAGCTCCTGTTCGAGCTTCGCGACCTGATGGCTCAACGCCGACTGCACGACGGAGCACCGCTCGGAGGCGCGGGTGAAGTTGCCGAGCTCGGCCACGGCGACGACATATCTCAGCTGCTGGAGGTTCACGCAGCAATGGTGAATCGCGATCGGTCTCATGACAACAATGCATTGGACTCATCGCCGTCTAGGCAACAAGCTGGTCGGCATCTGAACGTCCACCAGCCGCCGACCGAGATGGGAACCGACATGACCGCTGTCTACACCTGGGACGTCTTCTCCACCCTCGACGGCTACGGCTCCTACGTGGAGGGCGCCGACTGGGGCGGCTACTGGGGCAAGCAAGGCCCCGAGCTGCTCGAACACCGCGCCGCCCAGTTCGACACCGAGCAGCGGATGGTCTTCGGCGCCACCACCTTCCGGGAGACCGCGCAGATCATGACCTCGGGCATCGACCCGAACACGCTCGACGAGTGGAACGTCCGGACGATGCGCATGCCGGCGACGGTGGTGTCCTCCACGTTGCGCGACACCCTCGGCTGGCCGGACGCGACCATCGTCAGCGGTGACGCCGTGGACATTGTCACCCGGCTCAAGAAGGAGTCGGACGTGCCGCTGCGCTCGCAGGCCAGCCTGTCGCTGAACCGGGCGCTGATGGCCGCCGGACTGGTCGACCGCCTGCAGGTGACGATCTTCCCCGCCATCTCCGGACGGACGGGGACCAGCCCGATCCTCGGCGGCGCGGCCGACTTCGACCTCGAACTGCTCGAAAGCCGGACGCTCGACGGCCACACCCAGGAACTCGTCTACCGCCCCACCCTCCGGTGACGGCGTCCTCCCGCAGCGTCCTGCAGATGCGCCTGGTCGTCGAGGAGTGGGGCGATTTCACCGTCCGCTCCGACCCCGAGGCTCCGGACAACGAGCGTCAAATTCCGAGGCCGACGACAAGGTGAGCATTGTGGGCGGCATCGTCGCCGGTCTCATGCTGGCGGAAGGGCGGACGTCAGGATTCGCGGGCGCGCGCAGGCTGTGGCGGGCGGGAGAGCGTCAGGGTTTGCGGGCCACCGCGCCCCACATGCCGGTGGTGGCGGACGGCAGCGCGTCGGGGTCGGGCCGCCAGTCCTGGACGGGGACGACGCCGGGGTCGAGGAGGTCGAGGCCGTCGAAGAAGCGGCTGACGCCCTCGTGGGTGCGGAACGTGACCCGGAAGCCCATGGCCTTCGTGAGGGCCTTCTCGGCGGCCGCCATCTGCTCGGGGAGCTGGTCGATGCCCGGGTGGGTGATGGCGAGGAAGCTGCCGGGGGCGAGCGCGTCCAGCAGGGTGCGGACGAGGCCCCGGGGGTCGTCGGCGTCCGGGACGCAGTGCAGGATCGCGATCAGCAGCAGGCCCACCGGACGGTCGAAGTCGAGCAACCCGGCGGCCTCGTCCAGGATGCGGTGGGTGTCGCGCAGGTCGGAGTCGATGAACGCCGTGGGCGCGGTGACGCCGGACAGCAGCGCCCGGGCATGGTTGAGGACGATCGGGTCGTTGTCGACGTACACGACGCGGCTCGCCGGATTCACGGCCTGCGCGACCAGGTGCGTGTTGTCGGCCGTGGGGATGCCGGTGCCGATGTCGAGGAACTGGACGACGCCCTCCCCCGCCATGTGGCGGACCGCCCGGCTGAGGAACGCCCGGTTCGCCGTGACGCCCGGCTTGATCGTTGGCGTCGCCGCCATGACCTGCTCGGCGGCCGCGCGGTCGGCGGCGTAGTTGTCCTTGCCGCCGAGCCAGTAGTCGTAGATGCGGGCGATGTGCGGCGTGGTGACGTCGATTCCCTGGGGCGCGGTCTCGCCCTCGTCGCCGATCATGCGCTAGAGAATAGCCCGGTTTCGGGATGGTGATCGTTTTCGAGGCGGTCCGCCCGGAAGATCAGGGTCGGTTACGGTGGCTCGGGTGCGACACAGCTTCAACGTTGACCTCCAGGGAATCGTCGACCTCCTCAGCCGGCACCTCTACAGCAGCCCGCGCGTGTACGTGCGCGAGCTGCTCCAGAACGCCGTCGACGCGACCACCGCCCGCCTCCAGGCGGACGCGGCGGACGCCTCGCCCACCGTCCACGGCCAGGCGGACGGGGCGGCCGGACGCGACAGGGCGGTCACCGGGGGGATTCTGATCGAGCCGGGTGAGGTGACCGGGGACGGGACGTTGCGGATCCACGACCACGGGATCGGCCTGACCGAGCCGCAGGTGCACGAGCTGCTCGCCACGATCGGCGGCTCGTCCAAGCGCGACTCGCTCGGGCTCGCCCGGCACGACTTCCTCGGGCAGTTCGGCATCGGGCTGCTGTCCTGCTTCCTCGTCGCCGACGAGATCGAGGTGGTCACACGCGGGCCGGGCGACGCGGCGACCGTCTACTGGCACGGGCACGCGGACGGGCACTACACGGTGTCCGACGGGCCCGCGCGGGACGAGCAGGGCACGACCGTCACGCTGCACGCCCGCAGGGACTTCGAGCACTGGCTCGGCGCGTCCACCGTCACGGAGCTGGCGCGGCACTACGGCTCGCTGCTGCCGTACGAGGTGCGCGTCGGCGAGGAGCGGATCACGTCCGGCGAGGTGCCGTGGCGGGCCCCGCATCCCGACCCGGACGCAAGGCGGGAGTCCCTGCTGCGGCACGGCGCCGCGCTGCTCGGACGGCGGCCGTTCGACGTGATCGACCTCGCGGTCCCCGAGGCGGGCCTGGACGGCGTCGCGTTCGTGCTGCCGTACGAGTCGCATCCCGGCGAGCCGGAGGCGCACAAGGTCTACCTGAAGCGGATGCTCATGGGCGAGCGGGTGGAGAAGCCGCTGCCCGGCTGGGCGTTCTTCGTCCGCTGCGTGATCAACGCGGACGAGCTGCGGCCCACCGCGAGCCGCGAGCAGCTCTACGACGACGACCTGCTCGCCGACACGAGGAAGGCGCTGGGCGAGCAGCTGCGCGCCTGGCTGGTGCGGCTCGCGACGACCGATCCCGAGCGGCTCCGGACGTTCCTCACCGTCCATTACCGGGGCGTGATGGCGCTGGCGCTGCACGACGTCGAGATGCTCCGCATCGTGGACGAGTGGATCGAGTTCGAGACCAGCGAGGGACGGCTCACGCTCAACGAGTTCCGGCACCGGCACCGGACCGTCCACGTGACGGCCACGGGCGACGAGTTCGCGCAGCTGGCGGGGATCGCGGCGGCGCAGGGCCTCGCGCTGGTCAACGGCGGCTACACGTACCACATGGAGATCCTGCAGCGGCTGCGCCTGCTCGATCCCGACCTTGAGGTGCGGCGGCTCGACCAGGCGGAGCTCGCGACCCGGTTCGACCCGCTCGATCCCGCCGCCGAGTTCGCGGTGCGGGAGTTCCTCGGCGCCGCGCGCGAGGCCGTCGCGGCGCACGGCTGCGAGCCGGTGCTGCGGTCCTTCTCGCCCGCGGAGCTGCCCGTCCTCTACCTGGAGGGACGGGAGGCGCGGCGCGCCGCCGACCTGCGGGCCGAGCTGGAGGAGGCCGGGGACGTCTGGGCGGAGTTCGCCGACGGCGGCGCCGCGGCCGAGCAGCCGAAGCCGCTGCTCGTCTTCAACCACCGCAACCCGCTGGTCGCCCGCCTCACCTCGACGGCGGACGCGCGGCTCGTCCGGCTGTCGGTCGAGGCGCTGTACGGGTACGCGCTGCTGGCGGGGCAGCGCGTAGTCCGGCCCGGCGACGCGGCGAGCGTGAACCGCGCGTTCCTCGGCCTCGTCGAGCACGCGATCCACCAGGCGCCGGGCGCCTGATGGCCACCAGGGACGAACTGCGCGAAAGGCTCGACGACGCGTACGAGCTCGACCCCGACGACAACGAAGGCGAGGGCAAGGAGACCTACTGGCGGACGATGCAGGACATCCTCGGCGAGGCCGAGGCGCTCGGCGACACCGAGCTGCTCTTCGAGGCCCGGCTCGCGTACGGCTGGTCGCTGCGCGGCAAGGAGTGGAAGAAGGACACGCGGGAGATCTTCAGCGAATGGCTCGGCCTGCTCCGCTTCTGCCTCACGATGTGGCGGGACGAGCCGGACGCCTTCCCCGAGCACAACGTCACCGCGATGTGGAACCAGTTCTTCAACATCCTCGACATTTTCATCCGCCTTTATCCGGAGCCGGCCGCGCGCGTCCACCGCCTGATCGACGAGCTCGAACGCCAGTGCCCGCCGTCCCGGACGAAGGTCCGCACCGTCCTCGGCCACTACCGCATGGAGATCGAGGCGCGCCGCGGGAACGTGGCCGAGGTCGAACGGCTCTGGCGGTCGTTCCAGCTGGCGGAGATGCCGGTCGGGCACGTCCTGCCCGACGGCGTGGCCGAGGTGGGCGCCACGATGTGGGAGCGCCTCGGCCGGGACGACCGCGCCATCGAGACCCTCACGCCCGTGCTGACCGGCCAGATCACGCCGCGCGAAGGCCACGTGTACGTGGACGGCCTGCTCATGCCGTACCTGCGCACCGGCCGGACGGACGAGGCCGTCGCGGCGCATCAGAGCACCTACGCGCGGACCGGCATGAAGCTGGAGGACATCGCCGCCCACCTGGAGTTCTGCGCCCGCACCGGCAACGAGGAGCGCGGGCTCGACGTCCTGCACCGCAACCTCGAACGGCTGGGCGGCACGGTCACGACGGTCCAGCAGATGTGGACGGCGGCCGCGGTCGCGCTGCTGTGCAACCGCGCCGCCGAACGGGGCCTCGACGCGGAGTGGGCCTGGTCCTGCGAGGAGGACGGATGCGACTGCGAGTCCGCCCCCCTCCGCTCCTACGCCGAACTCGGCGGGCAGAAGCGCTGGTGGGCGCTGGAGTTCGCGATGAAGCTCGACGAGCTGGACGGCACGTCCTTCAGCACCGAGGCGATCATGAAGCGGCTGCACGCCGAGCCGCTCGTCGACCGCCTCGAACTCCCCGCCCCGGTGAGCGAGCCCGCCCACCGCGTGAAGCCGCGGCTCTCCCCGCACCTCGCGGCGGCCACGACGGACGAACTTCGTAAGGAACTCGGCCGGACGCCCGAGTTCGACCGGCGTGCGGAGCGGGTCGTCCATCTCCAGCGGCTCATGCAGAACGCGTTCGCGACGGGCGAGCGGGACGCTCTCCTCGATATCCGGTTCGCCTATCTCGACGAGCTGCTGGCGTACAAGCCCACGGTGATGCGGCCCGACCTGTTCGCGGCGTTCACGGCCATCGTCCGCCTGCACGACGCGGACCCGTCCCTGCTCGGCGGCGAACGCCTCGACCGGCTGTGGACGGCGGCGCCCGACGTCCTGGACCGCGTGCTGACGCGCGCGACCGTCCACGCCGCGCAGATCCGCGACCTGCTCGGCATGCTGGGGCGGCACTGCCGTCCCGGCGCCCATGACCTGCACCATCTGCGCTGGTACGAGACCGAGCTACAGGTCCGCCGCGGCGACGTGGCGGCGGCCCGCGCGGCCTGGGCGGCGTTCGAGGCCCTGCCGTCCTCCTGCGACGACTACGCCACCTGGCCGAACGTCCTCCGCCGGACGGGCTGGTGGCTGGACCTCGGCCTCGACGCCGACGTGCTCGCGACGATAGGGCCGGCGCTGTCCGGCGGGGACGGGGAGGAGCGCCTGATCGTCCCGTACCTGCGTGCGGGCGAGGACGTCAAGGCGCGCGAGATCCACGAGCGCACCTTCGCGAACGCGGAGGGACCGTGGGCGGTCGCCGCCCACCTGGAGTTCTGCGCCCGGACCGGCGACGTCGCCCGCGCCAAGGAGCTGATCCGCGGCACGCTGGACATGTTCCACGTCTACTACGACGACACCGAGTTCACCTTCGACATGCTCCGCCCGTGCGCCGCGGCCGTGCTGGCCTGCCGCCTGATCGCGGCCCGCGGCCAGGACGAGACCTGGACGTGGCCGGAGCACGACTGCTGCCCGGCCGAAGAAGGCTGGACCTACGCCAGGCTCGCCGCCGACTACCGCACCGAGCTGACCTTCTTCGCCACCCGTTGGCAGGAGCTCACCGGCGCCGGCTTCCACACCCGCCGCCTGCACGCGATCGCCGACGCACCGACAGAGCCGACATAGACGGGCCGATAGGGCGATAGGGCGATAGGGCCGATATAGGGACGCCGCGGTGCCCGGGGGAGAGCACGGGCGCCGCGGCCCCGGCAAGGAGTCCCTATATGGCTACTGTCAGACCGCCTCCCACAGGGCCGGGACGTTCGGCGGCGTCCAGCCCGGCATGGACGTGTGCGCCTGGAGGCAGCGGTACTGCACGCCCTCGTAGGTTACGACGTCGCCGGCGTTGTACGTCTTGCCGTCGGCCCAGGTGGTGTCACCGGGCGGGTCGTTGGGGTCCGGCGGGTCGTTCGGGTCCGGCGCGCGGGTGCCGACGTTGACCCCGGCCCACGCGTTGGCGGTCGCGGTCCACTCGGCGCTGTTCGCGCCGTAGAGCGCGGCGGCCGCGGCGAGGGTCCCGCGGCGGGCGTCGGCGAAGTTGGTGGTCGGGCGCATCTCCTCGGTGAGCGCCTTGTACCAGATCGCCGCGGCCTTGTCCCGGCCGATGCCCGTCACGGGCTTGTTGTCGTACGTCGGCGAGTTGTAGGTGACGCCGTTGATGACCTTCTGCCCGCTGCCCTCGGACAGCAGGTAGAAGAAGTGGTTCGCGATGCCCGAGGAGTAGTGGACGTCCACGTTCCCGGCGCCGGGACGCCAGTTGTCGAGCGAGTTGCCGTCCTGGCTCGGGCGCGCCATGTAGCGCAGCGGGGCGCCGGTGCCGAAGATGTCGATCTTCTCGCCGATGTGGTAGTCGCCGACGTCCTCGGGGTTGTTCGACCAGAACTCCATGGCGGTGGCCAGGATGTCGGACGTGGCCTCGTTCAGCCCGCCGGACTCGCCCTGGTAGATCAGCCCGGCCGTGTTGGACGTGACGCCGTGGGTCATCTCGTGCCCGGCCACGTCCAGCTCGGTCAGCGGGTTGCTGTTGCCCTGGCCGTCGCCGTACGTCATGCAGAAGCAGCCGTCTTCCCAGAAGGCGTTCACGTACGACTGGCCGTAGTGGACCCGGGAGTACGCGCCGACGCCGTCGCCGCGGATGCCCGACCGGCCGAAGACGGTCTTGTAGTAGTCCCAGGTCTGGCCCGCGCCGTAGGCGGCGTCCACGCCGGCGGTCTGGCGGTCGCTCGCCGCCCCGTTGCCCCACTGGTCGTCAGTGTCGGTGAACAGGGTGCCCTTGCCCGACTGGGCGCCGCGGAGGTCGGTCGTCTCGTGGTTGCCGCGTCCGGTGTCCCGTAGGACGTAGGACCCGCCCGACTGGGACGTGCCCAGCTGGACGGTCCCGGAGTACATGCTGCGGCCGGTGCCCGTGTGGACGCCCTGCCACTCCATGATCTTCTTGCCCGTGACGGCGCCGGTGAGGACGTGCAGCCGGTTGGGCGTGCCGTCCTTCTGCAGCCCGCCGTAGACCGTCTCCCAGGCCAGGACGGCGTTGCCGTCCGCGCCCATCCAGACGACCTTGCGCGGCGCCACGCTGCCGTCCGCCTTCGGCGTGGCGGGCTTGGTGGACGCCAGCGTCGCGGGCGCGGTGTTCACCTTCAACGGCTTGGACGCCGACTGGGTGACGCGCGTGATGGCGCCGGACGGGGCACGGTGGACGACGATGTCGCCGCCGATGACGGACAGCCCGCCGTACGTCTGCGTGTAGCGGGTGTGCGTCGTGCCGTCCTGGTTCTTCAGGACGCTCTTCACCGTCAGCTCGACGTCGCCGCCCAGCTTCAGCTGGGACGCGGTCGCGTCCTGCTGCGCCTTGGCCTTGCCGACGAGCGCCTTGTACTGCTTTGCGCTCACCTTCGCGGGGAGCTGTCCGGGGTCGCCCTTGGCGGGGGGCTTGGCGGGGGACTGGGCGGTGGCGGGGACCGCCTGCATGCCGAGTACCGCGATCGCCGCGACGCTGACCAGCGCGGTACTCGTGGTGACGCGCCGACGGGCGCGCCTGGGGGTGGTGGATCTCACGCGGTGCTCCTTGTCTGCCGGCCGTTGCGGGGGGAGCGGCCGAAGGGGGGCTGCTCCAGCGGGCGCGGCCGCGCCCGCGGAGCTCCGGAGTGCCGGAGAATGGTTGACTCGGGAACGATCGCATGCATTTGTGTGCATGTCACCGCAAAGTTCGCCGCGGGACGCATCCGTAGGGACATCGGTTCCAGCGCAAGGGGAATCCCTACATGCCCTAGGGGTAGACGAGGGTCCCCATTCGGGGCAGGGTGGAGCGGTTCAGGGTCGCGCCGGGGCCTACCTGGACAGGGTCGCGCCGGGGCCGTCGAGGCCGCCGCCGAGGAGCGAGCCGAGCTGCGACCGGGAGCGGATGCCCAGCTTCCGGTAGATGCGGGTGAGGGACGCCTCGACGGTCTTCACGCTGAGGAACAGCCGGTTCGCCACCTGCTGGTTGGTGGCGCCCTGGCCGACGAGCACCGCGATCCGCCGCTCGCCCTCCGTCAGCGCCGCCTGCGCCACCCCGCCGAACGGGGCGGGACCGTCCTGGAGGCCCATGTCCAGGCGCGCGAGACGGTGCCGCGCCTGCTCGGCCCACGGCCGCGCGCCGCACCGCGAGAAGATCTCCAAGGCGTCGGCCGCCGCCTTCCTGGCGGCCCCGGCGCGCCTGCGGCGGCGCTCGATCCGGGCCTGTTCGAGCAGGCACTGCCCCGCTTCGAGAGGCTGGCCGAGCCGGTCGAAGAGGGCCGCCGCCTGCCGCAGGAGCGCGACGGCGTCGTCCGGTTCGCCGCGCGCGGCGAGGACGCACGCCTCCGCCCGGTCGAGGCGGCCGGTGACGCCGGTGCCCCTGGCCCGGTCGCCGACCGCGGCGCGGGACGCGCGAACCACCTCCTCCGCACGCTCGACCTCGCCGAGCGACACCAGGCCCTGGGCGAGATCGCCGTGCCAGCGCAGCACCATCGGAGAGCGCAGCCCGCGCCGCTGCTCGTCCGGGGTGGAGCCGAGCGCGTCGATGCGCCACAGCGTCTCGACCCCGGCGCGGACGTCCCCGGAGCGCATCCGCGCGACGCCCAGCACGTGCAGCAGCCGGCTCTGGAAGATGACGTCGTTCTCCTGCTCGGACGCCCGCAGCCCCCGCTCCGCGAGCGCCACGGCACGGCGGATGCTGCCGCCCGCCAGCTCCGCCAGCGCGCCCTGGTACCAGGCCGGGCCCGGGCTCAGCGCGGCCTGCTCGGTGATGCGCATGGCGCGGTCGGCGAAGTCGAGTGCCTCCCGGCACCGGCCCGTCCGGGCGGCCACCTCGGACAGGTGGCGCAGCACGTGCACGACCTCCTCGCCGGAGCCGCGCTCCACCAGGGCCAGCATCCGCAGCAGTTCCGCGCGGGCCTCGGTCAGCCGGTCCTCGGAGAGGGCGCAGTAGGCGGCGATGTAGCGGGGCGCCATGTGCATCTGGCCGTCCAGCGGCGGCTCGGGCAGGCGCAGGGCGGCTTCCAGGTCGCCGGCGTAGTCGTCCCGTCCTTCGATCAGCGCGATGTTCGCGCGCAGGGCCAGGGCCTTGGCCTCCAATGCCGTGTCGCCCGCCTCCCGCGCGTGCGCGAGCGCGCCGTCCGCCTCCTGCTCGGCGAGGTCGGGCACGCCGTTCAGCAGGGCGCCCATCGCCATCCGCACGCGCAGCGGGCCGAGCAGCGCAGGGTCGCCGTCGGCGTCCACCAGCGCGGCGGCGAACACCTCGCCCATCTCCGCGAGGCCCTGGCCCGACAGGTCGAGCAGGGCCAGCCTGACCCGCACCCGCTGGGCGCGGGTCGCGTCGGCCGCGAGGACGGCCTCCGCCGCCCGGTGCACCAGGTCGGGCAGCCCGCCGTTCGCGCCCGTCTCCGCCGCCGCGACCAGCCACTCCAGCCGCTCCGCCGCAGGCTCCGCCGGTGACCGGTCGGCGGCCAGCCGGTACAGCTCGGCGGCCATCCGGTGCGAGCCCTGGCGGACGGCCTGCTCCGCCGCCGTGACCAGCGAATGCGCGAGCTCGGCGTTCGGGCCCGGGTCGGCGAGGGCGCGGTGGCGGGCGCGTCCGGCCGCGTCCGGGACCACGGCGGCCAGCGCCCGGTGCACCCGCGCCAGATGCCGCGCGTCCGCGGACTCGGCGAGGACGGTGCCGACCGCGGGCGGCGTGAACCGGATGCCGCCGCCCTCGGTGATCAGCAGCCCCAGGACGGCGGCGTGCCTGATGTCCCGCGCGGCCTCCCCGCGTCCGGCGCGGCACAGCAGGTCGGCGGTCGGCCGGATCGCCAGCGCGGCCATCAGCAGCGTCTCGTGCGCCCGCGTCGGCAGCCGCGCCAGCCGCTCGGCGATCACCGCCTGGACGCGCTGCGGCAGCGGCGCGGGCCGCCAGTGCCGCGGGATGCGGTCGCTGAACGCGCCGCCGAGCGCCAGCGCGAGATACGGGTTGCCGCCCGAGTCGGAGTGCAGCGTGTTCACGACCCGGACGGGAAGCCCGTAGCTGTCGAACATCTCGGCCAGCTCGTCCGGCCCGAGGGGCGGGACGGGGAGGTGCAGGGCGTCGGGCGCGGGCGTCCAGGGCGTGCTGCCTCCGTCGCCGGGGGCGAAGCCGTCCTGCCAGCGTCCGGCGACGACGGCGCGCACACCGCGGGACGCCAGGCGCCGCACCGTGTACCGGACGGCATGGACCGACTCCGTGTCGACCCATTGGGCGTCGTCGACGAGCAGCAGCACCGGACGTTCCCCCACGCACCGGGCGAGCAGCCCGCGGAAGGCCAGCCGGCAGGCGACGTGGTCCATGCTGGAACGGTCCGCGAACGACCGGCCGAGGGCCGGTTCACCGTCCGCCGCCGTCGCGGCTGTCGCAGGCGTCGCGGGCGTCGCCGTCGTCGGGTGGGGCGCGGGCAGGCCGGTCAGCCGCTCCCGCGGGAGCTCGGCGGTCAATGTGTCGGGCAGCTGGTCGAGCAGCTCGGCGAGCCCCGAGCAGGGCACCCACCGCTCCGTCTCCGTCCCGGCGACCCGCAGGACGAGTTCACCGCGCGCGGCCGCCGCGGCGCCGACGGCTTCGAGCAGCGCCGTCTTGCCGATGCCGCTCGGCCCCGTCAGGACGACGCTGCCGTTCGCGGTGAGCCGGGCCTCCATCGAGGCGAGCAGTGCCGAGCGCCCCACCAGCGAAGGGGGTGCTCCCTTCCGACCTGCCGACGGCGCGGCACCGACGTCCATGGCTCGCTCCCTTCCGGAGGATTCGGACGCCGCACCGACAATAACCACCGGGAGGGACACCCACAACGGCCACGTTCCACACAGTGGCCCACCCCCGAACCACGCGGTTTCGCGAAACAGCAGGTCCAGTCCGGCGCGCACCCGGACGACCTCGCACACGCGGCCAGACGACCTCCACGCGCGCGGCCGGAGGACGCGATGACGCCCGGAACCGGTGGGTTCCGGGCGTCATGGCGCGGCGCGGGGCGGGGGCGGGGCGCTACTCGCCCGTCCAGTTCGGCTTGCGCTTCTCGGCGAAGGCCGCCGGGCCCTCCTGCGCGTCCTTGGACACGTAGACGGGCAGGGTGATCTCCTGCTGCTTCCGCCACATCTCCTCGGACGTCCAGTCCCCGGAGTCGTTGACCACCTTCTTCGTCGCCTTGAGCGCCAGCGGCGCGTTCTCGGCGATCCGCCCGGCCAGTTCCTTCGCGGCGGCCAGCGCGCCGCCCGGCTCGGTGATCCGGTTGACGAGGCCGACCTCCGCCATCCGCTCCGCCGGGTACCTGTCGCCGGTCAGGGCGATCTCCATGGCGATGTGGAACGGGATGCGCCGCGGCAGCCGCAGCAGCCCGCCGGCCGCCGCGACCAGGCCGCGCTTCGGCTCGGGCAGCCCGAACTGCGCGTCCCGCGCCGCGACGATCAGGTCGCAGGACAGCGCCAGCTCGCAGCCGCCCGCCAGCGCGTAGCCCTCGATGGCGGCGATCAGCGGCTTCTCCGGCGGACGCTCGGTGATGCCGGCCATCCCGCGTCCCTCGACGGTCGGGGTCTCGCCCGCGAGGAACGCCTTGAGGTCCATGCCGGAGCAGAACGTGCCGCCCGCGCCGGTCAGGATGCCGACGGACAGGTCCTTGCGGGAGTCGAGCTCGTCCACGGCGGCGGCGATCCCGCGTCCGGCCGCGCCGTTCAGCGCGTTGCGCGCCTCGGGCCGGTTGATGGTGATGACGAGAACGCCACCGTCTTCTTCAGTGCGAACAGCGTCGGACATTCAGGGCCTCACTTGGGCTGGAAGCGGATGCCGCCGTCGAAGCGGATGGTCTCGCCGTTCATGTAGTCGTTCTCGATCAGGGCCGTGACGAGGTGCGCGAACTCCGACGCCCGGCCCATCCGCTTCGGGAACGGGACGGGCGCGGCGAGCCTGGCCTTGAACTCCTCCGCCGCCTCGCCCTGCCCGTAGATGGGGGTGTCGATGATGCCGGGGCAGATCGTGTTGACCCGGACGCCGATCGCGGCGAGGTCGCGGGCGGCGGGCAGCGTCATCCCGATGATGCCGCCCTTGGACGCCGAGTACGCGATCTGCCCGGTCTGCCCCTCGATCCCCGCAACGGACGCCGTGTTGATCACCACGCCGCGGGCGCCGTCCGCGTCGGCGGGCTCGGTCTTGGCGATGGCGGCGGCGCCGATCCGCATCAGGTTGAAGGTGCCGATCAGGTTGACCCGGATGACGGTCTCGTACGAGGCGAGGTCGTGCGGGCTGCCGTCGCGGCTCACCGTCCGGGACGCCCAGCCGATGCCCGCGCTGTTGACGATGACGCGCAGCGGAGCGCCGGTGTCGACGGCGGCCTGCACGGCGGCCTGCACCTGGTCCTCGTCCGACACGTCCGTCTTGACGAAGACGCCGCCGACCTCCTCGGCGATCGCCTTGCCCTTGTCCTCGTTCAGGTCGGCGACGACCACCTTGGCGCCTCCGGCGGCCAGCGCGCGGACGGTGGCCTCGCCGAGCCCGCTCGCGCCGCCCGATACGACGGCGGAAACTCCGTTCAGGTCCATATGCAGCACCTTACGTCGGGGACCGAATGTGGTTCGGGATGATGGTACCCAGACGTCGTCGTGTCTCCCGCGCACACCCCCACCCGGTCAGTCGAGCGTCGGATAGTCGGTGTAGCCGCGGTGGTCGCCGCCGTAGAACGTCGCGTGGTCCGCCTCGTTGTAGGGGCCGCCGGCGCGGATGCGGGCGGGCAGGTCCGGGTTGGCGAGCCACATCTCGGCGAACGAGACGGCGTCCGCGACACCGTCCCGCAGGGCCTCGGCGCCGTACTCGGGCTTCGCCGGGAAGGACTCGGGGGTCGGATGCGGGTTCAGGATCAGCGTGCCCGGCCATTCGGCGCGGATGCGCCGCGTCGTGTCCCGGCCGCCGAGTTCCATGACGTGCAGGTAGGCGAGCCCGAGCGGGGCGAGGGACGCGACCAGCGCCGAGTACAGCTCGGGAGTGTCGCTCTCGCTGACGCCGTTCGCCGTGCCGCCGGGCGACACGCGGAAGCCCACGCGCTCGGGCCCGATCGCGTCGCCGACCGCCCGGGCGACCTCGGCGGCGAACCTGACGCGGTTCCCGGGCGTCCCGCCGTACGCGTCGGTGCGGGCGTTGCTGCCGTCGGCGAGGAACTGCTGGATCAGGTAGCCGTTCGCGCCATGCAGCTCGACGCCGTCGAACCCGGCGTCGATCGCGTTGCGCGCCGAGGCGGCGAACTCGTCGACGGCCTGCGCGATGTCGTCCAGGGTCATCTCGCGGGGCACGGGGTGGTCGAGCATCCCGTCCGGGGTGAAGAGCCGCTCGCCCGACGCGATGGAGGACGGCCCGAGCGGCTGCCCGCCGTCCGCGTACAGGACGGGATGGCCGACACGTCCGGCGTGCATCAGCTGCGCGAAGATCCGTCCGCCCGCGGCGTGCACCGCGTCGGTCACCGGCCGCCACGCCTTCACCTGGTCATCGGAGTGCAGTCCCGGCGTCCAGATGTACCCCTGGCCGCGGACGCTGGGCTGCGTGCCCTCGGTGATGATCAACCCGGCGGTGGCGCGCTGGCGGTAGTACTCGACGGTCAGCTCCGTCACCTTGCCGTCCTCGACGGCCCTGCTGCGGGTCATCGGCGCCATCACCAGGCGGTTGGACAGCTCAAGCCGGCCCGCCGACAGCGGTTCGAACAGTTCTCGCATGACGTCCTCCTAGATGCGTTATCGCTGGTCACGAACGTAGGAGCCGTCGACTACGGGGCGAATCCGTAGGGATTCGGTAGTTCGCCCCGTAGTTTGGAGCCGTGCTCTACGGGCGGAACGACGAACAGGCACGGATCACCACGCTGCTCGCGGAGGCGCGCGACCACCGGCGCAGCGGCGCGCTCGTCCTGCGCGGCGAGGCGGGCATCGGCAAGTCGGCCCTCCTCACCGAGGCGACCCGCCTCGCCACAACGGCCGCGCCGCATCCGGCGGCGGGCGAGGGGCTGTCGGTGGCGGGCGAGGGGCTTCCGGTGGCGGGCGAGGGGCTTTCGGTGGCGGGCGGGCGGGCGCGCGTTCTGCGGGTGACGGGGGTCGAGGCGGAGTCCGGCATCGCGTTCGCGGGCCTCACCCAGCTGCTGTGGCCCGTCCGGGACCGGCTGGACGACCTCCCGCCCGCGCAGGCCACCGCGCTGCGCTCCGCCCTCGAACCGCTGGACGACGGCCGCGCCGCGGCGTCCGGCCGGGACCCGTTCACGACCGGCCTCGCCGTCCTCACCCTGCTCGCCGACCTCGCCGAGCTGGCCGCCGACGGCCCGCTGCTGTGCCTCGTCGACGACGCGCAATGGCTCGACACCGCGACCGCCGAGGCGCTGCTGTTCGCGGCGCGGCGGCTGGCGGCCGAGGGCATCGTGATGCTGTTCGCCGCGCGGGACGACGCGTTCACCGGCACGGGCCTGCCCGAGCTGCGCCTCGAACGCCTGGCGCGCGGCGACGCCGAACGGCTCCTCGCGGCCCGGGACCTGGCGCCGGCCATCCGCGCCCGGGTCGTCCAGGAGGCGGCGGGCAACCCCCTCGCCCTGCAGGAGCTGGGCGCGTCCGGGACCGGGACCTG
This sequence comes from Actinomadura sp. 9N215, assembly GCF_044326345.1. Classification (NCBI taxonomy): domain Bacteria; kingdom Bacillati; phylum Actinomycetota; class Actinomycetes; order Streptosporangiales; family Thermomonosporaceae; genus Actinomadura; species Actinomadura sp. 9N215. The sequence continues at coordinate 295,302 of NZ_JBIRBA010000007.1, forward strand.
CCGTCCGGACGGCCCCAACCCGCTGCCCGTCGCCGACCGGGTGCTCGCCTCGTTCCGCGACCAGATCGGCCGGCTGCCCGACGCCACGCGGCTGATGCTGCTGATCGCGGCGGCGGAGGGGCGCGGGCACATGCCGAGCCAGCTGAGCGCCGGCCGCGCCCTCGGGGTGGGGCTCGCCGACCTGGAGGAGGCCGAACGCGCCCGGCTGGTGGAGATCACCGGGCGCAACATCGTGTTCCGGCACCCGCTGATCCGGGCGGCGGCGTACCACGGCGCCGTCGTGGCGCGGCGCATCGCCGTCCACAAGGCGCTCGCCGAGACGGCCGACGACGAGGACTGCCGCGCGCGGCACCGCGCGTCCGCCGCCCTCGGGCCGGACGAGGACGTCGCGGCCGACCTCCGGGACGCGGCCGAACGGGCCCGCGACCGCATGGGCTACGCGACGGCGGCGGCGCTCTACCGGCAGGCGGCCGACCTGACGCCCGACCCGGACGTCCGCGGCGCGCGGCTCGGCGCCGCCGCGTCCCTGACCCTCCAGGCCGGACGGCTCGACGAGGCCGAGGACCTCGCCGTCCAGGCGGAGAAGCTCACCCGCGGCCCCGCCGAGCGGGCGCGGCTCGGCGGCGTCCACGCGGCGGTCGAGTACGAGCGCGGCGACCCGCGCGCCGCCTCGCGCATGCTGGTCGACCACGCCGCCGACGCGGCCCCCGGCGCGCGCGCCGCGATGCTGCGGACCGGCGCGGTGTACGGGTGGACGTCCGGCGAACTGCCCGCCGTGCTGCGCGCCGCGGAGGCCCTCCCCGGCGACAGGACGGTCCAGGGCCTCGCCTTCCTGGCCGGCGGCGACCCTGCGCGAGGCGTCCCGCTCCTGGCCGACCTGGTCGACGAAACACGCGGAACAGGCGGCGCGAACGGCCCGGGCGGAACACGCGGGACGGGCGGCGCGAACGGCCCAGGCGGCGCGAGCGGAGCGGGTCGTGGCGCGCTGCCCGGGCCCAGGCGGAGCGCCGAGAACGGCGGCGGCCACGACGCGGGTGATCGCGAGCGGGGCGCGCAGCTGGCGCTGATCATCGGCGCGGACGAGGCGGCGCTGGAGCTGGCCGCCGCCGAGGTCGCGCACTACCGCCGGCACGGCCTGATCGGGGCGCTGCCGAACGTCCTGCAGACGCTGGCCCAGGCGCAGATCGCGGCCGGGCTGCACGCGGACGCGGAGGCCACCGTCGCCGAGGCGATCGTCCTGGCCCGCGACACCGGGCGCCCCCACCGGGAGGGACGCCTCGGCGCCGTCCTGTCCCGGATCGCGGCGATCGAGGGCGACGAGGCCCGCCTCCGCGAGCTGATCGCCAACGCCCCGGCGCCGCACGGCGGCCTCGCCGACAGCGCGCTCGCCCTCCTGGACCTCGGGCTCGGCCGCTACGACGACGCGCTGCGCCGCCTGGACGAGATCGCCCACGGCCCCCGCCGGTACAGCACGGGCAGCCTGCTGTCCGCGGCCGACCAGGTCGAGGCGGCGGTGCGGTCCGGGCAGCCCGAGCTGGCCCGCGCGGCCTTTGAACGGTTCCGCGCCTGGGCCGAGGCAGGTAAGCAGCCGTGGGCTCTCGCAGTCGCGCTGCACTGCGAAGCCCTACTCCTGGACAGCGAAGAACCCTACGAACGAGCAACCCGGCTACACGACCAGTCGACGCGGCCGTTCGAGCGAGCCCGCACAGAGCTTCTCTACGGCGAATGGCTGCGACGCGCACGACGCCGCTCAGACGCGCGCGTCCCTCTCCGCTCAGCGATGGAAATCTTCGACCGCCTCCACGCCACACCCTGGCTGGAACGCGCGCGCGCCGAACTCCGCGCCACCGGGGAGTCGGGGTCTTCCGCGCCCACCGCCCCCGACCTTCTCGACCGTCTCACCCCGCAGGAGCTGCAAGTCGTCCGGCTCGCGGCCTCGGGGACGAGCAGCCGCGAGATAGCCGCACAGCTCTTCCTCAGCCCGCGGACAGTCGAATACCACCTCTACAAGGCGTATCCCAAGCTCGGCATCTCGTCCCGCAAGGAACTGTCACGCCTCGCCCTGGAACCTACGGTCAGGGACGTCGCGGCAGCGTCCGGGCGAGGAATTCCTCGGTGAGCCGCCACGCCCGCTCCGCGGGCTCCGGCTGGTAGAACATCGGCGCCTTCCGGTTGTGGAACGCGTGCCCGCCGTCCTCCTGGACGTGGATCTCCATGCCGTCCCGCCCCTCGACGGCACGTTCCACTGCGGCGACGTCCTCCCGGGGAATGTACGGGTCACTTCCGCCGAAATGGAACTGCGACGGCGCCCGAATGGCATCGATCTGGTCCAGCGCGCCCGGCACGCCCGATCCATAAAACGACACCAGGAAATCGACCTCGGCCCTGGCGGCCAGCAGGTACGCGAGCGTCCCGCCGAAACAGAACCCCAGCACACCGGCCTTGTCCACACCCGGCAGCCCTTTCAGGACCGCCAGCGCCGCCGCCGCGTCGTCCACGCCTTTCTCCCAGTCGAACCGGGAGACCATCGACATCCCCTTCGGGAGCGCCTCCTCGTTGTGGACGACCGCCCAGCCCGGCTCGATCCGCCAGAACATGTCCGGCGCGGCCACGACGTACCCGAGCGACACCAGATCCTCGGCGACCGCCTCCATGTACTCGCCGACCCCGAAGACCTCCTGGACGAGCAGCACCCCCGGCCCCTCGTCCCCCCACACATGCAGGTCGAACTCGCCGACCGGGACGGCGACCCTCTCGATTCGCGTCATGTCACCCGATGATCGCGTAAACCGCGCTCGCCTGCGCGACGATCTTGGAATCGGCCGTCATGCCGATCTCCGCGAACGCCAGCGTCCGGCCGAGCTTCGAGAGCCTGGCGTGCACCAGCACGTCCCGTCCCACCACGGGACGCTGGAACGACGTGCTGAGCTGCACCGTCGTCATCGGCACGAACGCGCCCTTCGCCGCCGACACCGCGATCACCACCGCCGTGTCCGCCGCCGCCATCAGCGCCTGCCCCGACAGCGCGCCGCCCTCCCTGGCCAGCCTCTCCGACCACGGCAGCCGCAGCACCGCGCCGTCCTCCCCCACCTCCTCGGGCACCAGCCCCAGCTCCAGAACCCAGGGCGCGAAGTTGTCGCGCAGAATCTCTTCGGGCTTCACCGTCACACCCGACATGATGCACGCTGAGGGCATGCACGAGGAGATCTTCCTGCCCGCCACCTACGCGTCCGGGGTCCCCTACGACACGTTCAGGAAGCTGCGCGCGCACTCTCCCGTCGTCCGGGTCCCCGAACCCGCCGTCGGACCCTGGCCCGCCGGCCCCGGCTACTGGGCGGTCTTCCGGCACGCCGACGTCAAACACGTCCTGCGCTCCCCTGACCTCTTCTCCTCGAACCTCGGCGCCACCCAGATCCGCGACCCCGACACGCCCGAGGACCTCGCGTTCGTCCGCGCGATGATGCTCAACCAGGACCCGCCCGGCCATTCCCGCCTCCGCCGCATCGTCGCCGCCGCCTTCACGCCCCGCGCCGTCCGCGCCCTGGAAGAGACCATCAGCACCAGAGCCCGGACCCTCATCGCCTCCGCCCTCAACGAGGAAACAGACTTCGTCGAACTGGCCGCCGACCTCCCCGTCTGGACGCTCGCCCACATCATGGGCGTCCCCGACTCCGACCGCCGCCTCCTCTACGACTGGGCGTCCCGCGTCATCGGCTACCAGGACGACGAATACGCCGGAGCCTCCTCCGACCCCGCCTCAATGACCCCCATGGCCCGCGAAGCCATGCAACACCGCCCCACCACACCGACCCACCCCGACGGCCGCCCCATCAACCCGCGCTCCCACGCCGCCCTGGCCGACATGTTCGCCTACGCCCACGCCCTCGCCGCCGAGAAACGGCTGCGCCCGTCCGGCGACATCATGTCCCGCATGCTGGACGGCGGCCTCACCACCCAAGAGTTCGAGAACATGTTCTTCCTCTTCGCCGTCGCCGGAAACGAGACCCTCCGCAACGGCATCCCCGGCGGCCTCCTCACCCTCCTCGACCACCCGTCCGAACTGGCCCGCCTCCGCGCCGACCCGTCCCTCCTCCCCTCGGCCATCGAGGAGATGCTCCGCTACTGGCCCCCCGTCATGGACTTCCGCCGCACCGCCACACAGACCACCCCCTTGGGCGACCAGGAAATCCGCCCCGGCGACAAGGTCGTCGTCTACCACGCCTCAGCCAACCGCGACGAGACCGTCTTCCCCGACCCCGACCGCTTCGACATCACCCGAACCCCCAACGACCACGTCAGCTTCGGCTTCGGCCCCCACTTCTGCCTGGGCGCCCACCTCGCCCGCACCCAGATGCGCGCCGTCTTCCGCGAACTCCTCCCCCACCGCGTCACCCGCACCGGACCCCCCGTCCGCCTGGCCTCCAACTTCCAGAACGGCCTGAAGCACCTCCCCGTCCGTCTGACCCCCACCCCGTAACCCCGTCGCAAACCCCCCAACGATCTCGGTACCCTTACTGGACGGGTTGCTAGCTCAATTGGCAGAGCTCCGGACTTTTAATCCGTAGGTTGTGGGTTCGAGTCCCACGCAACCCACCACCCCTGACCAGGGCAAACGCGCTTTGGTGGGCATGTGGACGATCAAGCCTGGGGCCGGGCTGAGGCCACCCTGGGGCCGAGAGGACGCACAAGCCGAGCCAACGCCCGCATCTATCCCGTGCGATTGGTGAAGGCAAGGGTGTATTCCCGCGCCGACCTACTCGAGGTGGCGCGTCATCGGTGGGCGGTTAGTCCTTTCGCAGGTCGTCGGGTAGGGCGAGGAGCGCAGGCTCTCGATCACGCAGCCGATACCGCAGCATCCGAGCGGAGGCGTCCAGGCGGCCGAGCCCGTGGGCGGGGCCCTGCCGATACGGGACGCCTACTGGTCGCCCGGCGCCGCACCAGACCGGTCCGGGTGTGGCCCCAGGTAGGACGCGGGCGCCGGGCCAGGGCACGGCCGCGGCGTCGGGTGGTGCCGGGCACCATGCCCGCGGCGCGCAGCAGGTGCGTTGCGGTCTGCTCGGCTGCGCGGTGCGCGACTTCGGGTAGGACGGACGTGTAGGTGTCGGCGGTCAGCACGATGCTGGAATGCCCCAGCATCTCCTGTACCACCTTCAGCTGCACCCCCGCCGCCAGCGCCAGAGTGGCGGCGCCGTGGCGCAGGTCGTGCAGCCGGATCGGCGGCACATCGTGCTCGGCGATCAGCTTCTGGAACACGTGGGTGAGCCGGCCCGGGGCGACCGGGTCACCGTTGAGGTTGGTGAAGACATACCCGCTGTCGCGATAGCCCTCGCCATAGGGGGCCGCTTCGGCCTGCTGCCGGGAGCGGTGCGTGCGCAGCGCCGCGATCGTGGTGCGGTCCAGCGCGATCACGCGGGTGCTGTGCGCGGTCTTGGGCGGGCACACCATCAGCCGCCCGTCGCGTCGTTGGAGCTGCCGGCAGATGGCCGCGGTGCCCTCGTCCAGGTCGACATCGCACCAGCGCAGGCCTGCCGCCTCACCGCGCCGCAGTCCCCGCAACGCGATCAGATGGTAGGCCGCATACAGGCGATGCGGGGCGATCGCGTCCAGGAATTGGGCTGTCTGAGCGGCGGTCCAGACGGCCACGGCCGGCCGCTCCCCGGTCTTGCGCCAGTGCTGGACACGCGCGGCGATCCACACCACCGCCCGAGGGCGCCGGGTCGGAGGCAACGCCACCAGCGACGCCGGGTTCTCCTCCACCAGCCCCGCCCGCAACGCCGCGTTCAACGCCGCCCGCAGCGTCGCGCGGATCCGATCCAACGTCGCGGCCGACAACCGCCGGCCCGAGGCCTGATGCTCGCGGGAGATGACCTGAAACATCTCCTCCACATGCGCCACCGCCACCTCCGCCAGCAGCAGATGCCCCAGCAACGGGCTCACCTACCGCCGGACATGATCGGCGTAACCGGCCACCGTGGACGGCGCGCCCTGGTGGTTGTCCAGCCACCACTGCAGCCACTCGGCCACCGTGAGCGGACTCCCAGCCGGGCCGCGCAACCGCACCAACGCCTCCAGCGCGGCCTTGCGGGTCGGGAAACCGCCCCGGCGGACACGGCGCCGATGACCGTCCGTTCCGGTTCCCAGTTCGAGGCGGAGGTACCAGCTGCCGTGGCTGCGCTCGGCCACCAACCGCGGGCACCTGCGGCCTATCGCCCTGCCACTGTCGGGATCCTCGCAGCCGCATCGCCGGTAAACACCACCGGCACTCCTCGCTCTTCTCATAAGGGCAGGGTGGGTCTGCAGTGGATGCATCGACCATCACGGACGGCGACAGACTGGCCTACCGAGCACGACAGCACAGCCTCGGGCTAGGGCGACAGGAGCGCCTCCTGGTTCGCCTCCCATCACGGAAGCCGGGGCACCTCAATGTTCATGTCGGCCCACACGGTGAAGCCGTTCGCTGCGCTGCCGTGCACCCCCATCTTCAAGGCCAGCTTGGACACCGTGAGCAGGCCATAGCCGCCCACCCGGGGCTCACACCCCGGCATCTCCGACCGGATCGATGGCACACAGCCCCACCCAGGTCGGTCACCGCGATGTAGGCGATATCGGCCAGCGTCACCTCCAGTCCGAACCAGCCCCGCTCCTTACCCGACCGCGAGTGCCGGACCGCGTTGGTGGCCAGCTCCGCCACCACCACCGCCACGTCCTCCTCGCGCCCGGTCCCCTCGAACAGCGTGGCCGCGAACACCCGCGCCACACCCACCTGATCGGCTCGGCCGGGGTAGACCCGACGCCCACCGCGTCGGCACGGACCCCACAGCCATTCACCAGGAGACCCCAAGCCCCAGGCTTCGTTTTTCACTTTCCCCGTTCCCTTCTTCGATTACACCGAGTGTCGTGGCGCAACCGAACGACGCAATTGACAGCGCCCATTAATGAACGCCTCTTACGCCGGGTCAAGTGTCAACTACCCCCGCCTACTCCCCTCACCGACATCGACTATCGGTGGCTATGCGGCCCCTTCGGCATGGTCAAAGACGCCCGCAGCGTCCTCCAAGCATTCGAGGTCCCACACACCCGCATCCATCAAGAGCTGTTCTACGTAGACGAGATCCCACCCGAGCCCAACCGAAAGAAACCAGCCCCCACCGGCCTCGCCAGCGAGGTCACGGTAATCCTGGACGGACGCTCCACAACCTTCTCCCAACCTCAGGACGCGACCGTCCTGGAGGCGGCCCAACGCGTCCGCCCCGACCTCCCCTTCGCCTGCAAGGGCGGCGTCTGCGGCACCTGCCGAGCCAAACTCGTAAAAGGCAACGTAGAAATGCGCCGCAACTACGCCCTGGACCCCCGCCGAACTAGATGCCGGCTACATCCTCACCTGCCAATCAACCCCCACCCCCCACCTGACCATCAACTACGACACCTGAGGCCGAAGACGCGAACCGTCGCCGCTGCCAAGGCATCACGGCCCAGAGGGGAACCGTCGTCAAGGCCAATACGGTTGCGCCTGCTCCGCCGCACGAGCGATAACACGTCCGTCAAACGTTGCGCCTGTGGCAACAAGCCCCACGCTCTGCCACTCCACGATTAACTCGAACACGCTGGGCGGCGGGAGCGGCCACAGCCAAAGCCACCGGTCACCCTCAAAGAACCTTTCATTACTGCTGGATTCGCTCCCGATCTCAACGAGCACCGGAGGTTCGGGCGGGGCGACAGGACGCACCCAGCCTCGCAAAGCCGCGGTCAAGGTTCGTGGCCTCGGAACCATCCGGCCAACGGACCGTGAATTTCAGGTCGTCACCACCCGGTGCAAGGCGGGGATCACCGCCGGCATGGCCCGCAAGCAGGTTCTGCCACACCGACTCGTCCAGCGAACCCCGCCGGACGGCCAAGCGCACGCCGAGGCTGCACCCCTCCGGAAACGCGACGACGTGCTGCAACGCGACCATCGCATGCTCCGTCCTGATGACAACCTGCGGGATCGGCGCCGGGCACCCCAGAATTTCACTAGGCGGTCTGTACCAGCTGACACTATTCACACCCCAAAGCTCCTTCACCAGAGGTCCACTGAGTATTCTCCGGTCTTGCCTGCTTGCGGCCAAGCTGCCATACGTCTGAACGGAGAGTGCATGACCGAAGCCGACAGCACGCACGTCAATGCCGCAGAACTCCTGTCGCTTGCGCTCCGTCACCTCGACGATGCCGACACCCGTCGTCCGTTCACCGAGATCCCGACTCTCGACGATTCCACCGCCGTGCCTTTCCGGCCGTTCCCGGCCCTGGCGATCGTCATGGCCGGGCATGTCCTCTCCGCTTGGGAGGTGAGGACGTTCCAGGTCGAGCGCGCCAAACGCGATGAGCGCATAAGGTTCTTCACCGCGACGGGCGGCAAGCCCAGGCGAGTGTTCCGGGCATGCACCCTCTTCGACCCCGAGCTGGGTACCCAGCGGATCATCGAGCTGTGCGGGCACGCCTCGTGCACCAACAAGGCGCCCGCCAGCCCCGGAAGCCGCTGCGCCGACCACCTCGGCGATCCGGTACCGGACACCTGCGACCCGGCGTACTGGCTGCACAGGGCCGGCGAAGCCGCCAGGTCGGCCGAGCGCGACCGCGGTGGTCTCACCGAGACAGAGACGCTGGCCGTGCACGCGGCCCGCGCCGGTTTGCCCATGGCCGAGGTCCGCCGCGCAACCGAGATCAACGAGTGGGCCGTGCACGCGCTCAACGGGGAATCCGCCACGGTGCCCGAGGGCGTTGACGGCTGCGACGACCCCGCGCATTGGCCGCTTGTGCTCACTCCCGTACGCGACATCACCGCAGCGGACGTCCACCATGTCTACGACTTGCTGGAAGGCGTCTCCGCCGAGCCCGCCGCAAACAGAGTGCTCGCCCGCAAAGACCGCTGGTACAGGTACGAGCCACTACGCGAGGACGGCCCATTCCTGGTCTACGCCGAGGGCGAGCACTGCTTCACCTTGGGATGGTGGCAGATACAGGACCACCTGCCAGAGCATCTCCTCGCCCGCTACGCCGACGAACGCCGCCGACGAGAAATGTACGAGCCCCCGTGCCAATGCGGCTACTGCAACCACTGACCACACCCCACCGGTTCCAGGGGACAGCTTCAGCGAAAAGGGCCTGTGCCCGATCCCATCTCGCTTCGGCGGCGAGGGCCCTGGCGGCCAGTCCGGCACCGCTGCGGATCTCCTTCATCTGATCGGCAAGCGCCCGCCGGGCAACCTGCGCTGACGACAAGGATGAGCGCGCACAGTGGCAGGTCCAGTGACATCGGTCAGGCCGACGAGACCGTGAATCAGCCGCACCAAGGTCTGGCACCGACACAGATCGTGCTCGGCGTTCACGCCGTCAACATGCCGGCCCACCACTGGGGCCCGACGCGCGCCCAGGACCACATGTCGCAGCCCCGTCCCGGCTGCCCGAAACCGCGCTGCCGCTCGCCCGCTCCCACACCGCATCCGGCAGCCCCTGAATGGTCCCGGCGCCCATCGTCCGCCGCCGGCCGAGGACCCGGCCCGCGATCGACAACCTCGCCGCGCTCCTGAGCCGCCGCCCGAAAAGGCCCCCACCTGCCTGACGCGAGGCTTCCGCCGTCCCGCAGCTCTGGCGCACGCAAGGGCCGCCGCCGATCCTTTACTGAGCGATCCTCTGATCCGCGAACGCCCTGGTAGACGACTTCTTAAGTGCCCGTTCCCGAACCTCTGATCTTGGCCCGGAGAACTTTAAGCGTCTGCGCTCACGCGTGAGCGTGATTACGCTGCGTAGCTATGCAGATTCCGGGTTCCGGGTATGTGGTGCGCCCTGAAGGGCTGCCCTTTGAGATCGAGGTGGACCAGATGGTCCGGATGCTGGTGGAGGGGGCCGCGCAGGACGGTATCGCTCCGTCCGAGGTCAAGCTCATGACGAACGTGACCGAGATGCCGGACGATCAGGTTGCGGTGCTAGGGACCAGGATGAGGGCTGCCGGGGTGTCGATCACGCTGATCGATGACGGGCCCGCTCCCCGCGCGGGGACGGTGCGTTCATGCGAGACGGAGCCGCATGAGCTCGCGGTTATCGACCAGGCCGCAGCGGCCACTCACGAGGGCGACAGTCGGGTCCAGAACGACCGGTAGCTGCCCCAGGAGGGTGCTCCGCTGTTCCTGACGACTTCCCCATGGGGAGCTTCTCAGTCTGCGGACGAATCATCCCCGGCGGGTCGGAGCAGGCCGGCGACCATGAAGATGTGAGCCAGAATCCGACCGGTGAGCTCGGCAAGGTTGACGATCAGCGCGCCGGAGACGATCACCGCGGCCCCAGGGGCGGGGCCGTATAGCAGAGCCCAGAATGCGGTCAACTCCGCCAGCATGGCCGATAACACAACCACGGTCAGTGCCGCGACGTAGACCTGCTTTGACACGTAAGAGGCCGGAAGGAATCTAATCCTTGCCCGGACGTCGTAGGTCTCCATGGCGCGCACCTGGAAGACCGTAGTCAGCAGTAGAACCGGAATGGCAGCGCTCGCCGCTGCGTAGAAGTCGACCGTGCCAGGCGGGATCATCGTGGTCACTCCTGTAACGACTGGCTGAGGTGGGGGTCTGGGGAGCTGATCAGGACGTGCGGGCGTGCGCGAAATGCGGGTTGGCGTTGCTGGCGGCTGAGGTGTACGCCGCCGCGGTGGATGAGCTGGCGACGCTGGGGCGTGGGCCCGGGGCCCGACCGGCCGGAAGGTTCGGGCGCGGCGCGTGTCGGCTCGGTGCCCGGTGTGCGGCCGGACGTGGTGGGTCGGGCTGCAGAAGCGTTCGGATGCCACCTATTACAGTCCGTGGTGCCGGACCGTGGCGTGGCGGGAGTGCACCAGGGGGCGCGCCGGCGTGAGATGGTGGCGCTTCGGGCCAGCGGCGGCTGACGGCCTGCTCAAGTTGACCGTGAACTATCCCATCCGCTCGGCGTTGGGTGACGAATACCGGGTGTCGAGTAAGTTGGTCCGATTCCGAGATGGGTACTCATGCGGAAATCTCTCGTCCGTCTTTCGCTCCCGCTGTTCCTGTTGCTGGGTGTACTGCTGGCCGCCGCGCTGATGCTGGTCGCCAGGTCTTCGCCAGCGGCCGACAGGGTCGCCGGGCCCGTGCATGGCGGCTTGGATCAGCCCGTGCCCGTCGGCCCCCCGCACAACGAGGTCGCCAAGCCGGACTTCACGCAGGCCGGCCCTAGTCAGAACGGCTTCGCTAAGCCAACGGCCGGCGCGTACAACACCCTCTCACCATTGCGAGATCACCGCGACGCCCTGGTCCAGGTCCACATCACACCAGCGCAGTCCTGCCGCTTCTCCGCGCCGCAGCCCGCGCAGCGCGATGAGATGGTAGGCGGCGTACAGGCGATGGTCTTTGATGTGTCGAGGAACTCGGCGGTCTGCGCCGCCGTCCACACCGCAACCGGCGGACGCTCCCCGTCCGCTGCCAGTGCTGCACGCGTTCCGCGGTCCACACGACCGCACGCGGGCGCCGGGCCGTCGGCAACTCGACCCGGGACGCGGGATTGTCGCCGATCAGCCCTCGGCGAATGGCGGCGTTCAGCGCGGTGCGCAATGTCGCCCGGATCCGGTTCAGCGTGGCCGCTGTCAACGGCATCGCCCGGGCTTGGTGCTCCCGAGCGATGCCCGCGAACACCGCCTGCAGATGCGCGACCGACAGCTCGGCCAGCACCACCATGCCCAGGTAGGGGGCCAGGTAGAGACGCACGTGGCTCGCGTATCCGCTGACGGTGGACGCTGCACCCGTTCGGGTGGCGAGCCAGTGGTGCAGCCACTCGCTCACCGTGACCAGCCCACCACCCGACCCGGACGGCGCCCGGACCTGGGCCAGCGCCTCCGCGGCCGCCTTGCGTGTGGTGAAGCCGCCACGGCGAATCCGCCGACGCCGACCATCAGAACCGACCGGCAACTCCAACCGCAGATACCAACTCCCGTGCCGTCGGCCAGCCGCCAACTCCGGGCAGTGGTCCCCCCACGCCTTCCCCGTCCGCGGATCCACGCACCCGCATCGCCGGTAGATACCACCAGCACTCTTGGTAATCGCCATGCACGCTTCGTACACCAGCCCGAACCGCACAGTGGCGAGCTTTCTGCCGCACGCCCAAATCAGAACGGCCCTACCAGGAGCTAGACGCACTCGCCTACGATCAGAGCAAATTGGTTTCGTCTTTCAGGCTTTTCATCTCGTCGCGCACAAGACCGCACTTTCCAATGTCATTTTGCCTTTGATCTATAAGCCGGCACCGCGTCGATCTCGACGTCGGGCGGCCACCGAGGCCCTGACCAAAGTGGGTTTGGCTCATCGAGTGCACGCGATGCCCAGAACATTGTCAGGAGGAGAGAAGCAGAGAGTGGCGATCGCCCGCGCGACCTGCTACTCACCCACTTTACTACTGTGCGATGAGCCGAGCGGGAACTTGGATACGGCCACCTCCAACACACTCGTGAGAATGCTCAGAGAACTTACCTGCACGGGACTGGCCATTTTCCTGGTCCCGCACGACGTGGATATCGCTAAGAAAGCCGACCGCCTGCTGCAGGTACGGGACGGAAAATTGACGGAACTAGACAGGTCGAATGCGTTCGGTCTGCAGAGTCAGGATGCTTGAGCGGTATCGTCGGTCGGGAGTTAGCCGCCCTCCGCGACACGGTCTTGGAAGGGATGTCGTCGCCGAGGCGTTCGAGGCCATCCGCGGACATGCCGTTCGGAGTTCCCTCACCCTGGCCGGTGTCGCCTTCGGAATCCTGACTCTGGTCGCCACCGTGGGACTCACTCAGTCGGCCGCGACGCAGGTGTCGTCGAGGTTCGACGCGCTCAAGGCCACCACCGTCTCGGTGGGAGGGTTCCCGGACGTGGACAAGGCGCCGGTGGACCCGGCCACCGGGTTGCGGACACCCGTCATCGCGAGCGAGGCACTCCAGCGGGCCTCCACGTTGAACGGATTCGTCGCGGCCGGGGTGACGGCGATCACACAGGATCCGCTGCCACCGGCCAGCCGCATGGACGAACGTGTGTCATCGGCGGCCGTGGAAACTCCGGTGCTCGCGGCCGACCCGCGCGCATTGAAGGCACTGCGTGTCGATATTCTCCGAGGACGGCTGTTCGACTCGGCGCACGAGGAGCAACATCACCGCGTTGTGGTGCTCGGCGATATCGCCGCACGCAACCTGGGCTTCAATGTAAAGGACCCGGATGTCGTCGACGGCCGCACCAATGTGTTTATTGCCGGGCGCCCCTATCTGCTCATCGGTGTGATGACCAGTCCAAATTTTGAATCCCAGGCTCCGCTCGCGGCCATCGTGCCCGAGTGGGTATCGAGGGATCCCACCGCCCGCATGTCGTTCGGAGATCCACGGGTAGTTATTCAGACGCGCCTCGGTGCGGCCCAGAAAGTCGGCATCGAGTCCAAGGTCGCTTTAAGCCCGGAGGAGCCGGAACTGCTCGTCGCACAGGTACCTCCAGACCCCAGGAGCCTACGCGCCGGTGTTGAGGCCGACACGCGCGCTCTGTTCATCATGATGGCTGCGGTTTCACTGTTGATCGGGACCATCGGCATCGGAAACACCACACTGATATCGGCTCTGGACCGACGGCACGAAATCGGATTGCGCCGGGCGGTCGGCGCATCTCGCCGGTCGATTCTCTCGCAGTTCTTAATGGAGAGCGGAATTCTCGGTCTTCTTGGCGGATTGGCGGGTACGATCGTCGGCCTGGATATCAGCATCGCCGTTGCACTGCTCAAGGGCTGGGTCGCCGCGGTCCCGCCATGGATCATTTCGGTGGGCCCGCCCCTGGGTCTGGCCGTTGGCCTGGCGGCTGGCGTGTATCCGGCCGCCAAGGCGGCGCGAATGGAACCGGTAGCCGCGTTGGCGACCTGAGACTGGACCTGCTCGCGCTGTTGGCGGGGTGGCCCATACCGCGATGGATTCGTCGACGGCAGGCAAGCCGGCTCATCGACGGGCTGTACGGGGAACGACCACCATGCGGTACGGCGGACGCCCGGCAGTGGCTGGTGTTGCGGCTGCTGTCCCAGGATCTGGTCGTCGGCAGTCCCGCCCACCGGCCCGAGCTCGCCCGTGCCCTTCGCGGCCTCGCCCACGCCCTGGATCGGGTGGCGAGTACGACGAAGAGTTGCGGGTGGGCGGGAGGGCAGTCGCAATGTCCCGGGACCAGGCCGCTCGCCGTCCGAAGCGGTTCCGGCAGCACTACATCGACGCCCAGGCGCCGTTTTGGTTGCCGACCATGACGCCGTTGGTGTCGGTGGGGCCGGTCCTGGGTGGCGCGGAGGGGCAGGGCCAGGCATGGTGGAGCGGGTAGGCGAGGTCGGCAAGAAGGGCGTCGGAGGCGGGGGTCCAGTCGGTCTCTGGATGGTCGGGCTGCCAGGCCATGATGAGGGCGTAGCGCCAGGGCCAGCCGCGTGGCAGACGCGGTTCTGCCGTCCAGGCGAGGATGTCGCTGAGCGGGGGGCGTTAGGGACCTCGTCACGTGAGGTCGTCCAAGTCGCCCCGGCGAGGTCTGGCGGTGTGTTGAGGAGTTCGGCGAGCCGGTTGGCGAGCTGTTGCGAGTCGACGTGGTCGGGAACCGGGCTGACACCCAGGGCGGAGCGGGATGACGACCGGCACCTGTCGTATTCGACCGTGTCGTATTCGGCCGGATGCGAGCGGGCGTCAGTGTCTCGGCATGGTGCTGAAGGGGCTCGTTGATGTCCGGATCAAAGACGGGGCTAGCGTCGGTTCCGGCCGGACTCACGTTGCGATTCGATGCCCTGGAGCTCGTCTCGGACTACTGCCCGGAGCTGTTCGCGGAGTTCGGCGGCGGTGTCGTGGAGTCCGGTGCCGAAGGCGATGTTCCAGTCCTCGCAGAGTTGTGACACGCGTTCGCTTCCGAATGCCTGGACCCCGATCAGCACGTCTATCGTCCAGTCGATGCGCTTGGCCCAGGGCCACTGCTCGTCGAACTGTTGAACCTTGTCCTGCTCGCCCCGCGCCTCATGGTCGGCCCGCTTGTTCACCAGGTCGATCCAGCGCAGGAGGGCGAAGTAGGCGTCCCTGCGATCTTCGAACAGGCGTGCCCGTTCCTCGGCCAGGTGGCTCTGCTCGACCATGCGTTCGGCGTGGACGCGACTCTGGGCGCCGGCGAGCCAGGTGAAGCCCACTCCAATGGCGCCGGTGAGGCCGGTGACGACAGGCGCGACCCATTCCCAAGCCATCTGTGAATCGTCCTCGTCCAACGGCCCCTCGAACAGGAACTTTTTCACCATCAAGTCACCTGATCGTGTCCGGCCCTGCTGACCGGGGTGCTGCGCTGGGCGTTCCGACGGCCGCCGTCCGCAGGGTATCTCTCCTGAAGTCACAACTTCTCAGGAAGCGCACCAGCGCAGTCAGGACCGAGGATCATTGAGAATTATCAATCGATCTGATCTCGGAGGTCACCTGTGACCGCTGGGTAGGGTCGTGGTGCCTCTCCGGACGGTGGTCCAGCAATGCAGGCGAGAGGGCAACAACGACTTTAGCGACGGCCGCCCAGCGGGAGCGGGAGGATCAGGACGTGGAAAGTGGGTGCGTTCCCCCATCGGGGTCGCAGACGGCTGACGCGCACGCACATCCCGCACACTACCTGTAGCGAACGGGAAGGCTGACGAGCTAGCGCTGAGCACCGGGGGACGGTGGTTGTCCTCCGGGGGCGAGCCGAGGCTGGCGACGTCGCGGACACCGGTAACAGCCTACGGCTTCGGCCGTGAGGGCGTCCAGGTCGCGCTCTGCAGGCCGAGGGCCAGCACCGCCACCACGCTGTGATCGAGCAGGTCATCGCCGACGGCAGGGCCGGGCCCCTGGCACACCTGCCCTCCGGGCACTTCAACGCCAACGCCACCTGGCTGGTGCTGTGGGCGATCTCGTTCAACCTGCTGCGCGCCGCCGGGCGCGCTGGTCTCGGCCTTCCACGCCAAAGCCACCACCGCCACCATCCTCGCCTACCTCGTCAACGTCCTGGCCCGGCTGGCCCGCTCCGCCCGCCACCTGCTGCTGCATTTGCCCGCAACTAGCCCTGGGCTAGGGCCTGTCTGATAAAGGTCATCCCGGGTTTGGGGCTGGTCCGGTTGGATGATCGCTGTAGTGAGGCGAGGCGAGCTGACCGATGCTGCCTGGGCGCAGATCGAGCCGTTGCTGCCGCGGGATGCCGGGCCCGGTCGTCGGTGGCGTGATCACCGGCAGGTGGTCAACGGCATTCTGTGGCGGTTGC